>NZ_OY761553.1:605500-908250 GCF_963664735.1 uncultured Cohaesibacter sp.
CCTATTGAAACAGTGTCCAAAGGAGCTGGCATTCTTGCCGACTTTGAGCCGGATGCTATCGTTGCTTTGGGTGGCGGTTCTGCCATTGATGCTGCGAAAGCCATTTTGGCAATCGTGCGGGAAGTCAAACCCCAACTCACTATCCAATTTGTTGCCATTCCTACCACCTCGGGAACGGGATCCGAAGTCACGTCTTATGCGGTCATTTCGGACCCTGAAAACAATCGTAAATTTCCTCTGGTCTCAAATTCACTGATACCGGATGTGGCGATACTTGATCCCGAGTTTGTCCGTACGGCTCCGGCCAATGTGACCGCGGACACGGGAATGGATGTCATTACCCACGCCATTGAAGCGCTCGCATCTTCTCGCTCTTCCTATTGTTCTGACGCGCTGGCAGCAAAGGCCCTTACTTTGGCTTTCGCAAGCTTGCCGGTTGCTTTTAAGAATGGGGACGATCTGAAAGCGCGTGCAGAGATGCATCAGGCTTCATGCATGGCGGGCATGGCGTTCAATTCATCAGGCCTCGGCCTGAGTCACGGTATGGCACATGCCATCGGCGGGCAGTTCCATGTTGCCCACGGACGTCTCAATGCGATGCTACTGCCACTCGTCATTGAGTATAACGCGGGTCTTTGTGAAGGTGCTGCCTTCTGCGAGCAGGCTGCAGATGTTTATGCAACTGCTGCAACGAGCCTGGGGCTGCGGTTTCCGAGCCTCAAAATGGGTGTGTGGGCTCTCATTCATGCAATCGAAAAGCTGAATAAAGCCTTTGGCATTCCTGCAAGCCTTCGGGAGCAGGGGGTCGATATGCACGCCTATTCTCATGCCGAGCAATCTCTTGTGAAAGCGATTTTCGCGGATGCGTGTACTGCCACGAACCCGCGCGAGCCGGTCGCACAAGATCTGGTCAGGTTGCTGCGCCGTGTTGGTGGATAGGAGATGAGGGAGGACACCAATCAAACTACTTAAAAACTTGACGCCTCTAAAGGGCACATTCTGAACATCAAGAAAACTGGAGAGAAAAATGCAACAAGAAGCATTGGGTATGGTTGAAACCAAAGGCCTCGTTGGCGCAATCGAAGCTGCTGATGCAATGGTCAAATCTGCAAATGTCGGCCTGATTGGCTATGAGAAAATCGGTTCTGGGTTCGTAACCGTTATGGTTCGCGGCGACGTTGGAGCCGTTAAGGCTGCTACAGACGCTGGCGCTGTTGCTGCCGAGAAAGTCGGTACTGTGGTTTCCGTACATGTAATTCCACGTCCACATACCGAAGTTGAAAAAATCCTGCCTAAGTGCGCCGAATAATCCCTGATCAAAAGGAGTATCGACAATGAATAACGATCTTGTCGAACAGATCATGGGCGAGGTTATGCGCAAAATGGGGTCGGAAAGCGCTTCCGCCCCCGCACAACCTGCAGCCCCTGAAGCCAGCTGTGCAGCAAAAGTGCCAGCAGCTTGTGGTCTGACAGAATTTGTTGGAACAGCCATCGGCCATACCATTGGTCTGGTTATCGCAAACGTGGATTCAGCTCTGCATGAGCAGATGAAAATCGACAAAAAATACCGTTCCATCGGTATTGTCGGTGCCCGTACCGGTGCTGGTCCGCACATTTTTGCGGCTGATGAGGCCGTTAAGGCAACCAACAGTGAAATCATCTTGATCGAACTGCCTCGCGATACAGAAGGTGGTGCCGGTCACGGTTCATTGATCCTGTTTGGTGCTGAAGACGTTTCTGATGCACGTCGTGCAGTGGAAGTTACTCTTAGCGAAGTAGAACGCACCTTTGGTGATGTTTATGGCAACTCAGCAGGTCATCTGGAGTTCCAGTATACCGCACGTGCCAGCACTGCGCTTAACAAGGCATTTGGTGCGCCGATTGGTCAGTCCTTCGGTATCACCGTAGGTGGCCCTGCTGCTATCGGCGTTCTGTTGGCTGATACCGCTGCGAAAGCTGCTACCGTTGATGCTGTTGGGTATTCTTCACCAGGCAATGGCGGCACCAGCTTCTCGAACGAAGTGATCTTCACCTTCAGCGGCGATTCAGGTGCTGTTCGTCAGGCCATCATTGCTGCTCGTGAAGTTGGCAAGCAGGTTCTCAAAGCCATGGAACCTAGTGAGGATCTTCCATCCAGCACCACCCCTTACATCTGATCGTAGGAAAGGAGGATCGTCATGTCGCAAAAAAGCCTAGGCTTGATTGAAACGACAGGTTTGACAGCTGCCATTGAAGCTGCCGACGCTGCTGTGAAATCTGCGAATGTCGAACTGATTGGCTACGAATTAGCCAAGGGAGGCGGCATGACGACCGTCAAACTTTACGGAGAAGTCGGGGCTGTGAATGCCGCGATTGATGCCGCGAAGGTCGCCGCCGCTAAAGTGAACAAGGTTGTATCAACCCGGGTCATTGCCAGACCTGCTGATGGCATGGAAGCAATTGTCATCACAAAAGAAACGGTTGGTGCTGACCTCCCAAAGCCTCCTGAGCCTCCTGAACCAACTCCACCTACTGGTGGAGGCGACGGGCCGAAATCCGGTCCTGACAATTCTGGTGAAGGTGGCTCGGACAAGAGCGCTGAAGCAACTGGTGAAGACAGTGGAGACCCTCACCCTGCGCAAGAGCAGAGCGAGGGGGCCGCAACAGACATTGCAGCCGAACAAACTGAAGACGCCAAGTCGCAAGAAAGCGTAAAGGAGCCTGAAAAGACTGCAGAACTGGCTTTGGAGCCAGTCGCTGAGGTCAAGTCGATCGAGAGTGCGAAGCCTAAATCTTCGACTACTCAGCAGGCTGCGACGCGCAAAACGGGAAGAGGCAGACGCAGACGCGCCTGACACAAATTCTTTCCCGAGCAACACAGACATTCATCTCGCGGCCGATGCGGCTGCGGGATGACAAGGAGAGATAGAAGAAAGAGCCATGCAACTGACTGAGCAAATGATCGAAAAAGTTGTCGCCGATATTCTGGCGCAAGCAACGAGCAAAGCGGCATCAATGAGCGATCCAGCCTTGGTACCGGTTGGGGTTTCAAACCGTCATATCCACCTTTCCAAAGAAGATATGGAAGTGCTGTTTGGCCCTGGGCAAAATTTGCGTCGCATGAAGGCGATGAAACAACCCGGTCAATTTGCAGCCGAGGAAACAGTTACTCTTAAAGGCCCCAAAGGCGAGCTACGGCGCGTGCGGGTTCTCGGGCCTTTTCGCAAGGATACACAAGTCGAGATTTCGGTATCAGACGGCTTTTCGTTGGGCATCAAGGCTCCAATGAGAATGTCTGGAGACCTAGATAACAGTGCCGGACTGGAAGTGGTCGGGCCACTCGGATCCGTCAAATTGGAGCAGGGCGTTATCGTTGCTCAAAGACATATTCACATGCATCCCGACGATGCCAAAAAGGCCTGCTTGTGCAATGGCGATATTGTCGATGTGGAAGCCCAAGGGCCGCGCGGTGGCATTCTCAAGAATGTGGCTGTGCGCGTGTCAGAAGCCTCGGCTTTGGAGATACACATTGACGTCGAAGAAGCCAATGCCTTGGGGCTCAAGAACAATGACAATGTGCGGATTTGCAAATCCTGATTTTGTGAAACCGGAATAACGAAACGAACCAATTGAAGAACAGTCAACATGCGCAGTCCAGACGATATATTGCACGACTTTGGAGAGTTGATCAGACAGGAGGCGATTTTGCCGAAGTCTGAATGGGCCGCAGGTCCTCTCAAGGTTGGTGTGGATCTTGGAACGGCCAATATCGTGCTGTCTGTGGTCGATGCCAGTAATCGACCTGTAGCTGGCGCAAGTTACCGCTCAACGGTGGTTCGCGACGGGATCGTGGTTGACTATGTGGGGGCTGTTCAGGCCGTACGGTCCCTGAAAGCTAAATTGGAGGACCGCTTGGGGCAGCAACTCGTTTGTGCTGCCACTGCCATTCCTCCGGGGATTCATGCTGGCAACGCCAAGGCTATCGGCAATGTGGTCGAAGCTGCCGACATGGAACTTGTTGAAATTGTTGATGAACCGACAGCTGCATCGCGTGTTTTGATGGTGAGCGATGGTGCCGTCGTTGACGTGGGCGGCGGCACCACGGGGATCAGTATTCTAAAAGATGGCAAGGTTCTGGGGTCCTTTGATGAGGCAACCGGGGGCACGCACATGACGCTCGTTTTAGCGGGAGCTTACGGCATGAGCTTTGACGAGGCCGAAGAGTTCAAGCTTGCCGGAGCCAATGAGCAAGATGTCTTTCCTGTCATTCGTCCTGTCGTTGATAAGATGGCAAGTATCGTCACGAAGTTTATCAATGGCAGTGATGTCGAGGATATTTATGTGGTGGGTGGTGCCTGCACTTTCTCGGATTTTGAAAAAGTGTTCGAAAAGCAGACGGGCATAAGGGTAATCAAGCCGGCGGAACCCCTGCTGGTAACGCCTCTCGGAATTGCAATGTACGACCAGAATATTCGTTCCGGTGTGCAGGCAGGGGGGGCGCAATGATCCCGGATCTGTCTCGCATTATCACTTCCGTTCTGGTTGAGATTATTTCGGAAAAAATTGTGGAGCGACTGTCAGCAATGAAGCGTAAAGCTTTGGTTTTGTTTGATCTGTCGGACTACGGGCTTGGAGATGCCATTCAACAACTGAACAAGCTGCATGGCGATGGTTGGTCACTGGAAATCGCAGGTACAAATGAAGCGCTTGGAGCCATACCCTCCACCTTCCCCGGCCAGGCGCTTGCCGTACCTCAGTTGACTTGGAACGTTGTTGATGCGGCATCTCCAATGTCCGCTCTTGCGCCGATGCTCTCGCGTAACACGCTGCTCATCCTTCCCAATCTGAGCCAGACTTCGGCCGCAAAAGTGGCAAATGGTATCGCTGATGATGTGCCTTCAAGAGCGATGGTGGCGGCTCTGGAAGCAGGCAAGAAAATCGTGGTTGGCAAAAATGGTTGTTGCCCGGCTTGTCGAGATCGGGATGGCAGCGTCTTTCTGGCGAATGATGCCTATCGGTCGATGATGATTTCCAATCTGGAAAAACTTGATGCTTTTGGCGTTCAGCTCAGTCTTGCTCCGAAGCTTTCTGAAGTTGTCAATCGGTCTGTAAAGCCGCTTATGCTTGGTCCTCAATCCAAACAGTCGGCTCAAGGCCTTCCCGTTTTAAAGCCACAAACTCCAAAGATTGCCACTGCTGAAAGCAAGAGTGTTTTCGGCTGGAGGGACGCAAAGTTTGTGAGTGGCTCAACCGTTAACCTCGCACAGAGCGTAATCATCACGCCTCTTGCGCTTGAAGAGCTGAGGGCGCGGAACATAAGCGTCATCAGACATTGAAAGGTCAAGACAATGTATCTGGCTAAAGTCATTGGCACCGTGGTTTCTACCAGTAAGGACATGTCTCTTTCGGGGGCGAAACTATTGGTCGTGGCAAAGCTCAACGAAAAGCTGGAACCGACCGGAGAGACCGAAGTTACTGTCGATACGGTGGGGGCTGGTAACGATGAGATCGTGATTGTTACCCGCTACAGTTCTGCTCGGAAGGCTGCCATGCTTGAGGATTCCGTTACCGACGCTGCGATCGTTGGCATCGTGGATACCGTTGAAACCAAGCATAACTGGTAGGGAAATGGAAAATGTTGACGGCAGAAAACAGGGAGTTGATTGCGCAGCTGATCAATCGCGAGATTGCGCGAGTGAGCCCTGGTCTCCAGAACCAGACCCTGACTTTGCAGGAAGCCAAGCTTTTGGCGGACCTTGCGCAGAGGGAGTCTTTGAGGATTGGTGTGCCAATTGTTGTTTCGATTGCGGATCCCTCCGGTCAACAAATCCTGTTTCATCGGATGGAAAACAGCCTGCCGGTGAGTTCTCAACTGGCGACCGACAAGGCCTATACAGCAGCGACCTTTCGCATGAGTACCGAGGCGTTGGGAAAACTGGCCCAACCCGGTGAAATGCTTTTTGGCGTGCAAGCCAACATTGGCGGGCGCGTCGTGATTTTCGGCGGTGGCGCTCCCTGCTACCGCGATGGTGCCGTGATCGGTGCCATTGGAGTGAGTGGAGGCACTGCATATGAGGATATGCAGATCGCCGAGCGCGCTCTGACCCAATTTTCGGATAAACCAGAGCCCGTCTCTGAGGAAGGAAGAAACCGTGAATGATCAACAGATCTCCGAAGCTGTAACAAGAGTGCTTAGCAGCTTTGGTGGAGCGAGTGCCGCGCCTGCGGTTCCTGCTCCGGTCAAAAATATTGCGGTGGCAAAAAAGACCCCCAATGAGGATCAGGTGACCAATCTTGTCGCTCAGATTCTTGGTGAAAGCAAAAATGTCAGCGGCGCGAAAAATGCGGAATATGTTCCAAGTCCGACAAAATGTGGCTGGGAACGGTCTGATAAGTCTGCCGCCAAAGATGACTGCATGGTTTCCGATGTGATCGCCAAAGTGCTTACAGAAACGATGAGCCAAAAGCCATGCGCTAATGCAAAACCTGCTTGTGCTTCTTTGGACATTTCCGATGCTGAAGCAACCGAGCTTGGTGACGGTGTTTTTGCAACGATGGATGAAGCCGTCGAAGCGGCCGCAGTTGCTCAGAAGCAATATCTCTTCTGCTCGATGGAAGAACGCCAGACCTTTATTGATGGTATCCGTGAAGTGATCTTGCAGCCCGACATTCTGGACCGGATTTCCCGTATGGGAGCTGAGCAGACTGGCATGGGCAAATATGAACACAAGATCATCAAAAATCGTCTCGCTGCCGAAAAGACGCCGGGCACCGAAGACCTGACGACCGAGGCTTGCAGTGGTGACGGCGGGCTGACTTTGGTGGAATATTCGGCCTTTGGTGTCATAGGTTCCATTACACCGACCACGAACCCGACGGAAACCATCATTTGTAACTCGATCGGCATGTTGGCCGCAGGCAACTCTGTCGTTTATAGCCCGCATCCACGCGCTCGGGTGGTTTCCTTGCTGACGATCAAACTGATCAACCGCAAGCTGGCTACCCTCGGGGCTCCGGCCAACCTGATTACCACGGTGCAGGAACCATCCATCGACAACACCAATGCAATGATGCAGCATCCGAAAATCCGCATGCTGGTTGCCACCGGTGGGCCGGGTATTGTTAAAACGGTCATGTCCACCGGCAAAAAGGCCATCGGCGCCGGTGCAGGCAACCCTCCGGTCGTGGTTGATGAAACTGCTGATATTGAGAAGGCTGCGGTTGATATCATCAATGGATGCAGCTTTGACAATAACCTGCCATGCATCGCAGAAAAGGAAATTGTCGCGGTCAATCAGATTGCTGACTATCTGATTTCCTGCATGACCAAATGCGGTGCTTATCTGGTGGAAGATCCTGCAGTGGTCAAGAAACTGGAGGAGCTGGTTATCAGTGATAAGGGCGGGCCGCAGACCTCTTGCGTGGGTAAAAGTGCCGTCTACCTACTCGACAAGGTTGGTATCAAGGTCGGGGAAGACATCAAGGTCATTCTCATCGATCTGCCCAAGGACCATCCTTTTGTGCAAGTCGAGTTGATGATGCCAATCCTGCCATTGGTTCGGGTGCCAGATGTGGACGAAGCGATTGATTTCGCCGTTGAGGTTGAGCATGGCAATCGCCACACAGCGATGATGCATTCTACCAATGTTCGTAAGCTGACCAAGATGGCCAAGCTCATCCAGACAACAATCTTCGTTAAAAACGGTCCGTCTTATGCGGGTATCGGTGTCGGCGGTGAAGGATATACGACCTTTACCATCGCCGGGCCAACCGGAGAGGGGCTGACTGGGCCGAAGGCCTTTGCTCGCAAACGCCGGTGCGTGATGGTTGAGTCTCTCAATGTTCGATAGAGTAGCAATTCCCTTTGCTGCTCTCCAAGGGTCAGGCGTTCGCGCCTGGCCACTCTAATCAAATGGCTTTTGGGCTATTTCCAAGAAGCCAAAAATAAGAATGAAGTTCTAAGGGGGAGACTGCGCCATGAATGCAAGGATCATCAATGCGCCGCAACCAGATGTGCTGCTGATGCTTCAACGCCGCATGCCTCCGCATGGCCGGACATGGGTCAAGGAACATAGCGTCGGCTCCATCGGTCTCATGCAGGTCAGTGTTACGGATCTGTTTTTCTTCTCAGATCTTGCTCTTAAGGCAGCAGACGTATTCACCGTCGAAATATATGGCACATGCCCTCAGCATGTAACGACCTTGGCAGTTTTGGGTGAGACCTCTGCCGTGAAAGCTGCAATGGAAGCGATCGAGATTGCAGGACAAACCAGCTTCTGACCGGGATCGAGGCATAAAAAGGACTAAGTGGGAAAGAACAATGGCCCCAATTAATTACGATCAGGAAGGTGTCGTTTTCGACATCCAGCGCTACTCAATTCATGACGGCCCCGGGGTCCGCACGATTGTCTTCCTAAAGGGATGTCCGTTGCGTTGCCGCTGGTGCAGCAATCCAGAATCCCATGATCCCACTCCGGAGCTTTTTTACAAAGATTCCAGCTGCATCCATTGTGGCAAATGCGTCCCTGTCTGTCCGGTTGGGGCTCTGTCTCGCGACAATCCCGGTTTCGTGGATCGCGATAAGTGCATTCGCTGCGGTGCTTGTGCAGCTGTTTGTCCGACCGATGCCCTTACCCGGTCCGGCAAGGTCATGACTGTCAATCAGGTCATTCAGGAAGTGCGCAAGGATGCGACCCATTACCGGCGTTCTGGCGGCGGGGTCACGCTTTCCGGTGGTGAGCCTTTGATGCAGAGTGATTTTTCGAGAGAGCTGCTCAAGGCCTGTCATGAACAGGGCTGGAACACCGCAATGGAAACGACGGCGTTCACGACACCCGAAATTATTGCTGACGTGATGCCTCACGTTGACAATGTACTGTTGGATATCAAGGCGATTGATCCTGCCGTGCATTTGGCTAACACGGGCGTTGATAATCGCATCATTCTGGAAAATGCAATCCGTACGGCAATGATCGGCAATTCGGTCGTCGTTCGTGTGCCTGTGGTTCCCGGTGTCAATGATACTGAAAAGGCCATATCCGATATTGGCAATTTCGCCAAGATGTTGCCTGGCGTGGAAACGGTTCATTTGCTCGGATACCACTCTTATGGTGAGAACAAATACGAGCTGCTCAATAAACCTTACCCTATGGGTGATATCCCGGATTTGCCCAAAGATGCTTTGCCTCCTCTCGTGAAGGTTATCGAAAATCTGGGGCTGAATTGCGTCGTTGGCGGTTGATCAGAAGACCGTAACGTGAAGATGAGAGGAGAGCAGCATGCGTAGACGGCTCGTAAGTGCAGAGTCGGTAACCGAGGGGCATCCGGACAAGGTCTGTGATCAGATTTCCGATGCCATATTGGATGCCTATCTCGAACAGGACAAGAATGCGCGGGTTGCTGCAGAGACCGTAGCTGCTGGTGACACGGTCTTTGTCGCTGGCGAAATTACGTCTCATGCTCATCTTGAAGTGACGCCGATTGTTCGGAAAACGATCCGGGAGATTGGCTATACAGATTCTGAAATTGGCTTTGATGCCGATCATTGTTTCCTGATTACCGACCTTAGAGAACAATCCCCAGACATCGCTCAGGGGGTTTCTCTTAACGGCGATATAGGCGCTGGTGATCAGGGAATTTTCTATGGGTTTGCTTGCGATGAAACGCCAACTTTCATGCCGGCACCCATTTACTATGCTCATCAATTGACCCGATCCTTGGCAAAGGCGCGCCACGATGGTTCGCTTCAATGGTTGCGTCCGGACGGTAAGGCTCAAGTGACATTCGTCTATGACGAAAATGGCCAGCCGGCTGAGGTGAGCAGTATCGTTGTTTCGACTCAACATGCTCCTGAAGTTGATAATAATTCTATTGTGCGTGGGGTGTTGGAACAGGTTGTTTGTCCAGTTTTGCAGCAATGGATTCGTTCTACGACCAGAGTGCACATAAATCCCACAGGACGATTTGTGGAAGGTGGTCCAAAAGCGGATACGGGCTTGACCGGGCGTAAGCTGATGGTTGATACTTATGGAGGAATTGCCAGACATGGAGGCGGAGCTTTTTCTGGCAAAGATCCTACAAAAGTCGACAGATCAGCAGCCTATTACGCTCGCTATATCGCCAAGAATATCGTAGCTGCAGGTCTGGCAAGAAAATGCGAAGTTTCTCTAGCTTTTGCTATTGGGCAGACGGAACCTGAGATGGTTGATGTTGAGACATTTGGTACATCAGTCGTCGACACGGACAAGTTGGTCAATGCTGTTAAGGACGCGTTTCCTCTTACGGTTTCCGGGATGATCGGTACACTGGATTTGCGTCGGCCAATTTACAGGCAAACCGCAGCTTACGGGCATTTTGGCAGAGAAACCGAAGCGTTTCCATGGGAGGGAGTGGAACGTGCAGCAATCTTACGAAGGTTCTGCGAATGAGGAGATAATTAGCTGGGGAGGAGAACAGGAAGAACTATCAGGAAAAGGTGATAAGGGCGCCCATATCGCTCGCAAGAAACTGTCCGATCTTATCAGCGTGGAGGTGCTGCAGAAGGTTCAGGATGATTTCAGTGCGGCAGTCGGTGTTGCTATCGTTATAGTTGATCCTGATGGTGTGCCTGTTACGCGTCCAAGTGGCTTTACTCCTTTTTGCAATACTGTGCGCAAGATGGATAAATTGCGCGAGCGGTGTTTTCATTGTGACGCAGTGGGCGGGCGTATTGCCTTGTCGACAGGTGAGCCGTCCATCTATAAGTGCCATTGTGGGCTGGTGGATTTTGCAGCGCCGATCATCATGAAAGATCAATATATTGGGGCGGTTATCGGTGGTCAGGTTCATTTGACGGATTTGCATGAAGGGGCAGATTTGGAGGACATGTCCAATCTGTTTGCCTCTGGAGATGCATGGGATGTAGACAAGCAGCTTGTCGAGTTGCATGAGGGTGCTTGGCAGCTGCCATATGATCGGCTTAGAAGTGCGGCTTACTCCCTGCTCAATATTGCGTCTCATTTGGCTGAAGAGAGCTACTCCAACGTTGTTTCTCAAGAGCTCTACGTCAAGAATATGCGCTTGATGGAAGAGTCAAAGAAACGCGCCGAGCTGGAGCGGTCTTTGCGAGAGGCGGAATTGCAGGCCTTGTCCTATCAGGTCAATCCGCATTTTCTTTTCAATGTTCTCAACACGATTTCCCGTTTGGCGCTGATTGAAGAAGCCGAAGAAACCGAAAAGACGGTGCATGCTTTTGCCGATATGATGCGCTACATCCTGAAAAAGAGCGGCAGCCAGTTTGCTCCTTTGGGAACCGAGGTGGAGCATGTCAAAAACTATCTTTATTTACAGAAACTTCGCTTAGGCGATCGGTTTGAAGTCTCTTTCGATGTGCCCGCGCAATTTAGTGAAGTGCTTTGTCCCTTCATGATCTTGCAGCCCATCGTCGAAAACTGCATCAACTACGCAGTGGAGCCCAGAGAGAGCGGAGGCCTTATCAAGATCAATGCCTATTCTGATGACCATGATCTGATCGTGGATATCGAAGATAATGGCGAGGGCATTTCTCAGAAGAGAAAACAATCTGTTCTTAAAGGTGAATCCGAGCACGGTAATCGCAAAAGCATTGGTATTTTCAATGTCGGGAGCAGGTTGCGTCACTTTTTCGGCGAGGAATATGCTCTGGAAATTGTGAGCCCTTACCGGCAAGGCAAGGGGACGCTTGTACGCATCAGGTTACCTTTGGAATTCGATCCCTGTTCTGTTCAGATCAAGTAAAGACGTTCCTCGTCATCTGTTAGGAGTTAAGTCATGTATGATGTTGTCATCGTCGAAGACGAAGAATTGGAACGTCGCGCCTTGCGAACAATTTTGAGCAAGAAAGTTGATGGCATCAATATCGTTGGCGAGGCCCGTAACGGTACTGAAGCAATGAACCTGATCAATAACAATTCTATTGATCTGATGCTCGTTGATATCAATATTCCCAAGCCAAATGGGCTGGAAATCATTCAGTCGTTACGCCAACGAAACATGAATACCAAGGTCGTTATCCTGACCGCATATGACTATTTCGAGATCATGCAAAAGGCCATCCATTTGAAAGCGGACAGCTTTTTGTTAAAGCCGGTAAAGACCGATGAACTGTTGGGGGTGGTAAACGGTTGCCTGAGTGATTTGGGCTCCCGTCGCACGCACAATGCTATCGCCGATCAGATCTGGGATTTGATGGAGCGTCGGGAGTATCGGGATTGTCTTACTCTGGTTCGAAAGCATCTGGAGTCGATCTATGCTCGCAAGGATGAGGCTCCGCGGCAGGCTGTTTTGGAGTTTTCTGACGAGCTTCTATTGCTATCGGAAAAGCGTCAGGTTGACCTATCTACGGACCTATTGGTTCAGATCGCCAATCTGAAAAAGGAGCGTCTTGATGCTCGTAGTCGTAACCGAATCCATAGCCTGTTCTGTCAAATCGTCGATGCCTTGTTTCTGGTTACCGAGGAGCATTTCGGGCGCTCTCCAGAGCGTATGCAAAATGTATTGAACTTTATCGAGCGCAACATAGGCAAGGATATCACTCTGGAGGATGCCGCGAGTTGCGCAAGCGTTAGTCCTTGTTATTTCTCGCGATTATTTAAAAAGACCATAGGGGAGACCTTCGTTGCCTATGTGAAACAAAGACGCATGGAGCATGCGAAGAATATGCTTGAGAGCAGTGATATGCCGATCATGAATATCGCGCTCGACTTGTCGTTTCACGATATCAACTATTTTGCCAAGGTATTCAAAAAGGAGGTCGGCTTGACGCCTAGTGAATTCAGGCGCCAAAACCGGAAATGATGTTTCTTGTGCGATAGGTCCCTGATATCGCAATATAATTAATGCGCTCAGGCTTCTTCTTCGAGCCAGTGCATTTGATGTTCGAGCAATCGGCGCTGCACTCTGGATGGATAATCTGAGATGATAGCATCAACGCCCAGCTCAATCATTCGGTCAATGTCTGCCACTTCATTGACGGTCCAAACGAAAATGCCAACACCTTGTGACCGAGCATCTGCGGCCGATTTTTCGTCCAGATCTTTATGAAAGCTGGACCAATTGTCTCCGCCAGCCTTTTTGATCAGTCCGGCAATACTGTCGTCGTTCGATGAGCATTCTGTTCTTCCCAACCAGGGCGAGTCTTTGTAAACGGTGGCGTGCTCGCCATTCTGCGCTGCCATGGTCAGATATGAGCGCTTCAGCTGCGGGGCCTTGTCCAGCACAAGATCCATAATCGCCCAGTCAAACGACTGGATTATGGAGTGGTTTGCAAAATTGTGTTTTTCAATCAGGGCCAGCATTGCATCAACGGTGGCTTCCGCCCGTTCGACGTGAGATGGACGGCGCGGGTCTGACTTTATTTCAATGTTGAGGGTAATGGGGGTAGAGCCCGTTTTCGCTTCATGGTCGTGACAAAATTCCATGACTTCTTCAAGTGTTGGTATTCTGACACCGCTCAGGAAAGCCTGGTCGGGGAATTTTGCCCCATATTCGCTGCCAGCTTTCAGACCGCCGATATCATAGCTTTTTAGCTCTCTCGAAGTTAGCGTCGCGGTTTCGGGGCCAGTATCAGTGAACCAGTTTCCTTGTTCATCTCTCGTTTGCGCTGTTGATAGGGTCAAATCGTGGGTTACGACCAGAACCCCGTCTGCGGCCAACTGAATGTCTAATTCTATTGCCTTGATGCCTGTTGATAGCGCATAGGCGTAGCCTTCAAGCGTATTTTCAGGAAAAAGGCCCCGAGCTCCGCGGTGTCCATGGATTGGGATCACGCGGCGTTGCAAGCGCGATGAATTGGTCGGCATTGAATTCCTCATTATTAGTTGATGCGCTTTCCGCTTTCTGGGTCGAAAATATGCAGGTTTTGCGGATCAATTTTCAAGTCGAAACTTGTCCCGCTTTTCACCCGGTGTATACCATCAAGGCGAACTGCCATGGGGCTTGATGTGCTGCCGAAGTTGGCATGAATGATGGTATCTGCACCCAATTCTTCAATCACATCAGATTTCAGTGAGAAAAGCTTGTCGCCGTCAGTGGCGAGCTTTATGTGCTCAGGGCGCATTCCCACCTTTATGGATGATCCTGCTGGTGCTTTCAGCTTTTCTGACAGGGGAATGACCTCGCCATCAATCAGTAGGACCGAACGCATATCTTCAGCCACTGTGCCATCGAGAATATTCATTGAGGGGGAGCCGATGAAGGTTGCAACGAACAAAGTTGCGGGCTTGTCATATAGATCAATCGGCGTGCCGAATTGTTCAACATGGCCAGCATTGAGCACCATGAGCCGGTGGCCCAGCGTCATGGCTTCGACCTGATCGTGGGTGACATAAACCGATGTGATGCCCAGCCGCTCCTGAAGCTTTTTGATCTCAAGGCGCATTTGAACGCGTAGCTTGGCATCAAGGTTTGACAAGGGTTCATCAAACAGGAACACGTCTGGCTCACGCACGATTGCCCGACCCATGGCAACGCGTTGGCGCTGTCCACCAGAGAGTTGTCGTGGCGACCGCTTGAGATAGGGAGTAAGCTCTAAAATTTCAGCAGTTGCTTCGACACGACGACGAATTTCATCTTTCGGAACCTTCTTGATCTTCAACCCGTAGGACATATTGTCGAACACGGTCATGTGCGGATAAAGCGCGTAGTTTTGGAACACCATGGCGATGTTGCGCTGAGCGGGCTCAAGGTTGTTGACGACCCGTTTGCCAATCTGGATTTCCCCTCCGGAGATGCTTTCCAGACCTGCTATCATGCGCAACAGGGTGGATTTGCCACAGCCGGACGGACCGACAATTACCACAAACTCACCTTGCTCAATGGTGCCGTTGATCCCGTGAATGACTTCGTTGGGACCATAGGATTTGCGTACAAAATCAAGAGAAATATTGGACATGTGTTTTACCTTTGGGGCCCGTTATTTTTCGGTTTCCGTCAAGCCTTTGACGAATAGCCGTTGCATGGTCACGACAACCAGAACCGGCGGGAGCATGGCCAGCAATGCTGACATCAAGAGTATGTTCCATTCCGGAGTGGAATCGACCGCCTGAAGCATCCGTTTGATGCTTACGACGATCGTTGTCATCGAGCTGTCTGTGGTGATGAGCAACGGCCACAGATATTGGTTCCATCCATAAATGAAGAGTATGACAAACAGTGCTGCGATGTTCGTTCTGGATAGGGGCAGGAGAATGTCTTTGAAAAAGCGAATGGGCCCCGCTCCGTCCACGCGCGCACTTTCTAGCAATTCATCCGGGATGGTCAGAAAGACCTGACGGAACATGAATGTGGCTGTGGCAGAGGCGATGAGAGGGACAGACAAGCCCCAATAGTTGTTGAGCAGTCCCAGATTGGCTACTACTTCGAATGTGGGCAGGATGCGGACCTCAACAGGCAGCATCAGCGTAATAAAAATCATCCAGAAAAAGCCCATGCGGAAGGGGAATTTAAAGTAGACGATTGCATAGGCCGATAGGATGGAAATTACGATTTTTCCGCTGGTGATCATCAGTGCGATGACAAGACTGTTCAGCATCATGCGCCAGACAGGGGCGATGGTCATACTGCCTATGCCGCTGCTGAATAGGGTCGCTTTGAGATTAATCCAGAATTGATCGCCGGGCAGGAGCGGCAAAGGGGCTTGCATCATTCTGGTCGCTTCGTGGGTCGCGCCTACAAATGTTATCCAAATTGGAAATGCGACAATGGCGATGCCGATGATCAGTACCAAATGCGTGATGATATCCAGAATTGGTCGGTTCTCAACCATCAGTATTCAACCTTCTTTTCAATGAAACCGAACTGCACGACGGTCAGCGAAATAACCATCACCATCAGTATGACTGATTGAGCGGCTGATCCTCCAAGGTCCAATCCGATGAAGCCATCGTTGAAAACCTTGTAAACCAGTGTCGTTGTTGCTCCTGCTGGGCCACCTGCCGTGATGGCATGGATAATGCCGAATGTGTCAAAGAAGGCGTAGACCGTGTTGATGACGAGCAGGAAGAATGTCGTTGGAGAAATGAGCGGGAATATGATGGTTGCAAAGCGTTTTATCGGGCCTGCACCATCAATCGCTGCCGCTTCAATAACCGAGCGCGGAATGGACTGCATACCGGCCAGATAGAACAGGAAATTGTAGGCTATCTGCTTCCAGGATGATGCCAGAATGACAAGCAGCATTGCTTGATCGCCATTTACAAGATGGTTCCAGTCAACCCCCATGCTCTTCAAGAGGTTCGACAAGATGCCTATGGTTGGGTTGAACATGAAGGCCCAAAGCGCGCCGGCCAGAACAGGGGCAATGGCATATGGCCAAATCAGCAGGGTTTTGTAGAAAGTGGCCCCTTTGACGACACGATCTGCAAAAGTGGCGAGCACTAGGGCTGTTGCCATCGAAATGAAGGTGACTGCAACCGAGAAGAATATCGTTCTGATGAAGGATTCGAGGTAAAGCGGATCCTGGAAAAGCACCTCGAAATTTTCAAACCAGACAAATTCCGTACTCAACCCGAAGGCATCTTCAATAAGGAATGACTGATAGAGCGCTTGGCCGGCAGGCCACAGAAAGAAAATGATCGTGATGATGACCTGTGGAGCGACCAGCAAATATGGCAATGGAGATGTTGGAAAATGGACGCGCTTTAGCATCTTTGTTCCCCGAATTGGCAAAACCATGCCGCCTGAGCGGCATGGCCTATTTGTTTATGGAGAGTCTGAAACAACGTGATTATTTTGCGCTGCGTTCAAATTTGCGTAGCAGAGCGTCGCCGCGTTTCTTGGCATCGTCCATTGCTGTTTTTGCGTCTTTTTCACCAGACCACAAAGCTTCCATTTCCTCGTTGATCACTTCACGGATCTGGACATAGTTGCCGAAACGGATGCCGCGGGAGTTCGGGGTCGGGGTATTCAGAGAAAGCTGTTTAATGGCCGTATCTGTGCCAGGATTCTCTTTGTAGTAACCCTGCTCTTTGGAAAGCTCATAAGCTGCCGTTGTGATTGGCACATAACCGGTCTGCTGGTGCCACCATGCCTGAACCTCTGGTTTGGAGAGGTAGGTCATGAATTTGGCAACGCCCTTATATTCTTCAGATTTGTGACCCTGCAGAACCCACAAAGTTGCACCACCGATGATGGAGTTCTGTGGTTTTTCAGCTGCGTTGGTGTCCAATGGCATCATGGTTTCGCCAAACTTGAAGTTCGAGTTTTTGGCGATAGATCCGTAAGAAGCGGAAGAGTTGAGCATCATGCCGCATTTGGCGTTTACAAACAGGGTGCTTGCGTCGCCGCCGCGTCCACCATAAACAAAGCTGTGGTCTTTGGTCATTGTGGCAATGTCAGCAAGACGTGCTTCAACTTTGTCGTTGTTGAAGGTGAATTCTGTGTCGAAACCGGCAAAGCCGTTTTCTTTCGTGCCCATTGGCAGGTTGTGCCAAGCGGAGAAGTTTTCAACCAGAACCCAAGACTGCCAGCCAGAGGTGAAGCCGCATTCCATGCCGCTGTCTACCAGTTTTTTGGAAGCGTCTTTCATTTCAGCCCAAGTGGTAGGAACTGCGACGCCAGCTTTATCAAGCGCGTCTTTGTTATACCACAGAACAGGAGTGGAGCTGTTGAAAGGCATGGAGAGCAGTTCGCCTTCTGGTGTCTGATAATAGGACACAACAGCGGGCAGGTAGGACGCGCCGTCAAATGGTTCGCCAGCATCTTTCATCATCTGTTCAACAGGATAGATAGCGCCTTTTGCAGCCATCATGCTGGCGGTGCCAACTTCAAAAACCTGTACAATGTGTGGCTGCTCATGAGCGCGGAAAGCCGCGATGGCAGCTGTCATTGTTTCGGTGTAGTTGCCTTTGTAAACAGGAACAATTTTGTAATCGGACTGAGAAGCGTTGAAGTCTTCTGCGATTTTGTTGACGCGTTCACCATTGGCGCCGCCCATTGCGTGCCACCACTGGATTTCAGTTGCGGCCATTGCCGGAGCCGTCAGGCCAGCAACGATGGTTGCTGCCAAAAGAGCTTTGCGAGACAGTTTCATTTGAGTTTTCCCTTGCTCAAAACAGAGACAATATGAATTCGTTCCTCCAAGTCCTCAGCTTCCTGATTTGGAAGTGGCTTCTTCTTCTCTTTTGGAGGAGGGAAGCCAGATTGGTCTTTCCTGTCTCGATTAAAATTCACTTCAGACAAGAACAGCCAAATTCGGACAGCAGCAAAATGATGGGTGAGCGACAATAATTCAAATGAACTTTTTTGTTATTTGTCATAACATGATGTTATAATTTCCCCGCAATTGGGTTTCATTCTTAGGCTTACAATCAATGATTCAGTTAAGACAACTTGAGGCTTTTCGCGCTGTGGCGACCACCGGCAATGTGACCGCCGCTGCGCGGCAATTGGACATTTCCCAACCGGCGGTGTCTCGCTTGATTTCGAGCCTGACCCAGCGCGTGGGATTTGAGGTCTTCATGCGAAATGACGGCAAGCTTGTCCCAACCCAGGAGGCTCGCTTCTTGCTGGGTGAGGTGGATCGCGTCCTGGCTGGATTGGGTAATATCGAGAAGCTTGTCTCTGAAATTCATGACATGCAGGTCGGTCATCTGCGAATAACCTGTCTTCCGGGCTTTGCAACGACCCATTTGCCTAAGGTTGTCGCTGAATTCATGAAAGAAAGACCCGGTGTGACAATGGCGATTGAACCTGATCGGCCAGAGCGCATTCTGGACTGGATCATTTCCCATCAATATGACGTCGGGATTTCTTCCCACCACGAACCGCATCCGGCGCTCGAAATCATTCCGATCATGATGAACAGCGTTTGTATTCTGCCACCCGGTCATCGGCTCAAAGACAAGGAAATCATAACGCCGCACGATCTGGACAATGAGCCCTTTATTCATGCCAGACGTGGCAGTGATTATTTCAATTTGGTGAATGCTGCGTTCGAAGCCAGTGGAGCGCGGCTCAATCCGATTATCGAGTCGCGTCAGTTCGGGCTCGCTTGTCGCATAGTTGCCGGAGGCGTAGGCGTGAGCGTTGTCAGCGTTATTGATGCTTTGGAATATGAAAAAGACGGGCTTATTATCAAGCCTTTCAAGCCGGTGGTGCCGCACCGGCTGAGCATTCTATTTCCCACCCATACGCCCAGATCTGTCATAACCATGGAATTCATCGACAAGTTCATGAAGAGTCTGGAGCCTTATCACATGACAAGTCGCACGAGGGGGTACAAGTGAGTGACTGGCATCGGAAGTAATCGCTCGCCGCATGATTTATCCATAACGGCGAGTCGCGATTTTCTGACCCACTTGCACGCAGATGCCTTCACTCAGGCTGTTTTTATGAGCAGCCGTTCTTAAAGGTAATGACTGGCCATCTTTGTTGGCGCACGGTTTGCTTTTTAATCCATGCATCGCCGTTTTCTGTTTTCACCTTGCACCACAGTCCATCGGAAGCGACGGTGCAGACTTCGGCGCTGACACAAGCGTTTGGCTTTAGCACGGTCTTAATAGAGGCGTTATTGCGCGGCTCCATTCTGGCATTCAGATTGACCAGTATCTGGATCGGCGAAGGATTGCCAATTGTAGCTGCTGGCGGCGTGAAATCCCGTGGTTCGGCGCAAGCTTGGCTATATCCGATGTAAGAGCACTTTATGGACTTTCTTGCTGCTTCAATTTTCTGAGCGACTTCCTTTCGCTCAAAAATGACCGGCAACTTGCTTTGCAGGATCATGCCGCTTAGCCGCTCCTGGTTCCCGCCGACAAGGGCCACGGCACTATTCTCTTTCGAGATGAAAACGAGTTGATTGTTTTGAATGCGCCAGCCAATGATATTTGCAAGGGCGCCGATGCAACCGGTCTGTTTTATAGGATATACTTCGCCGGCATTCTTGTCGGAGAAGCTAAATTCGCAGCTCTTTTGATCTGCAAAGTTCCGGTCATAGGTTATCCAGTCACCCGCAAATGCCTTGGCTACGGCGTTGGATGTCTGGGCCACAGCTGATCCTTCAGCAAATGTGGCAAGCCCCAAAAGAGTTGATGCGATAATTGCAAATTTCTTGATCATTGAAGTCACCGGTAAGATATGGTCTGTGATTGTTGGGTAGAGGTCTCTGCATTGGCGCTAAAAATTAAAGTTTCGACTGGAAGATATAAGCGGTTCACCGTCAGAATAGAGGATGAGTGTTGCTTCAACACGATCTCCCTTGTTCAGTTTCAGTGAGACATGATTGCTGTGATAGCTCTTGCCCTTAGTCCCTTCTATCAGGTTCCCCTGGCTGGTCGTTGTGCGACCGCTTGTGCCAATCTTTGTGACTTTAAGCAGGGTGCTATAGGCTCCATTCGACGCAACGTTGATTTCGTCAGAAATGTTCAGTTGATTACCGGACAGATCGAAAATTATGTCTGCCTTCGCTTGTTGAGCTTGAGCCATGCAGGCACTGTCCAATCCGAAAAGCAGACATATTCCAACGAGAATGTTCTGAAGGCGCACGGTGTTTAGCAACGCTATTCTCCCAAGAGCAATTTGTTGCGCAAAGGCCATTTGCTCGTCGTTAGAATTGCGTCTGCGTGATGCTAACTGATGCACCGTTTGTCGTGACGGTCACGGGTTGGGTGGTCGTTACGCCGTTGGCATAAAGGGTGTAGCTGACATTCGCGCCAGTGTCGCTTGAAGAGGCTGAGCTCTGTACCGACAATTGCCCTTCGTTGCTAGAGCCAACCTGGGTCAGTTCGGCATTGATATTGTTTCCGTCAATCGTAACCGCACCATCATTGTTGTTGCCGCGCTGAAGAACTGTGCCGTTTGAGAGGCTGCCGTCTATGCTGACCGATGCATTGTTGTTGGCGCCTTCCTGCACGACAGCCGCAAAGGAGGGGTCTCCGGTTCCAGAGTTGACATAAATATCTGCCGTGTTACCTGTGGCCTGCCCTTGACTATTCTGCTGCAAGTAAACGACATCGTCATTGCCTTCAATTGTGATTTCAGCACTGTTGCCGTCTCCCAATTGCAGAATGGGATTGTCCAATCCTTCGGATGCCAACAGCGGATCCGACATGTCAAGAATTTCAAATTCTGATTGTTCAAGATTTGAATTCTCTTCGAACCTGACTCCACCGATCTGGCTTCCGTAAGCATTTTGTTGATCAATTGAGATCGTGTTGCCCGCGCCTTCCTGCTTGAGGACCAACGTATTTTCATTTCCTGCAAGCGCAGGAGATAGCGATAGCCCCGCCAATGCGAAGGCGAGAATTGCTGAGTGAAAAGTAATTTTCATGTGCCAGTCTCCTCATTCATTGGCACAGAACAATCCTAGAATGATCTTTGCGAGATGCTGATGCTGTTATTGCTTCCCATCTGGCTGAAACTAACGTGATTATTCTGTCCATATTGCTGTACAGCGGCCTGATTACCTGTGCCCTCAATTGAGGCTTGTAACGAGTTTTGGCTTCCGTTCTGAAGGAAGGCAAACAGATTGCTTGTGCCGCTTACATCTACAATCATGCTGTTGTTGAACCCTTCTTGAATCAGGTTACCTGGTTGCAGGCCGCTGTTTAGAGCAACACCCGAGAAGCTCGATCCGGCAGACCCGCCATTGTCGTTTCCGTCAATCGTGATGTTCATCAAGTTTCCACCAGAGGCGCCAAAAGCGAAGTCCTGAGAAATACTCAGACTATTGCTGTCGCCTGTGATACTTAGCTCGATCACGTTTCCTTCCAAATTTGCGTCATTAAGTAATTCAATGACGTTGGTTTCCGCTTTTACCTCAGTTGCAGCGCCTGCTAAAAGGATTGCTGCCAGTATGTTAAGTTGTTTTTTCATGTCCCTGCTCCAATGCTTTCTTTGAAGCCATTAGAACAGGGAATTCTTTAATTGATTTTTATCTCAGCTCTTGGGAGCCTGCCGAGATAACTTTTCTTGGTTTCTAAGTAAATCTTGTATTAAACCCTGTGGTAGAAATGCAACTCACCACAACCTAAAATTACTGCAGAATGACAAGTTGGTTGTTATTTCCTGACTGGCGGTAGTAGGCGTAGTTTTCACCATCCGTTTGGACGACTGCCGACTGGTTGCCCGTGCCGCTTATTTGACCATCGATTGCGTTCGCAATTCCCGTTTGCGAGAAAGCAAACTTGTTGAAGCTTCCCGCAAAAATCTGGATTGATGCAACATTGAGAGATCCGTCCTGAATGGCCTGCCCGGGCGTCAGAGTTCCGGCCTTCTCCAGAACCAGTTCCGTAAAGCCACCGATGGCCGTGTCATTGTTTTGATTGCTGCGGGAGAGGGGGGCGACATCACCGTCGAAGGAAATGGACATGGTGTTTTCTTCCCCAATCTGCGTTGCATCAAGTTCATTATCCTTGCCGCGATAGGAAACGGCCAATGCGTTTTGTTCGCCCGTCTGGGTAAAGTTGAGCCGGTTTCCATCGCCTATTTGTGAAACTGCAACCTCATTTTCCGTGCCGTCTACAGTGCCGCTCAACCAGTTGCCATCCCCATCCTGAACAAAGCCGTAGACATTCATTAGTGAAGCGGCTGATGTTACGAAGTTGAGCGTGTTGTCGTCTCCGAGCTGCTTGATCTCGGCTTGGGCGACATCAAGCAACTTTGTGTTCTCTTTCGAAAACTGCCCCCAACCACCGAAGCCGTCGCCACCGTTGTCGTCGCCTCCAAGAGAGAGGGTCATGAGATTGCCGGTCACGCTGACGAGGTCATTATTCTGGATCATGGAAAGCAGGAGGTTGCGCGAGCCGATCATGAATATTGACGAGCGGTTCGAGGTGCCTATCTGGCTGAAGTTGGCAACCTCATTATCCATTCCAGAATATTGTGTAATGGCCGCTTCGTTTGCTGAGCCATATTGCAGGAAGCTATTAATGCTATTGCGACGGTAGCGCTGGGTAATGCTTGCGTAGTTGCCGCTGCCGCGTTGCGTGAATGCGTCAATGCTATTGCCGTCGTCGGCATCCGCGCCGCCATCATATTGGCGAATGACTGCGGTGTTTGGTCGGGTGGTCTCTTCGGTCTGTATTTGCTGCAATTCACCGATGAAATGATTGCCCTGACCGTCTCCGGAACCGTCTGTTCCATCAATCGCGTTATGAGATTGGATGATCGACAGGCTGTTGCTTACACTCGCAGGAAATGTATCGGAAGACTGTTGCAGAATGGCGCCAACTATGTTGGTTCCGGATGCATTGTCATTTTCTTGCGTGATGTCGATGGTGTTGTTTGAACCACGCTGGTAAAGCCCATTTAATCCCAATGCGCCCGTTGTGACGCTGGCTCCGATTTCGTTGGCATATCCTGTCTGGGAAATCGTCAAGTCATTGCTGGTTCCCTGTTGGGAAATGAAGATTGAAATATCATCTGATCCCACCTTGTTGGAAGAGCCAAGCTGATTGATGTCGATCACATTCGTCACACCTGTCTGTCCCAGATAAACTTCGTTTTCATCTGCCTTTGCGGTGGTGGCGCATGCGGACATGATGAGCGCAATAGTGGTGCCAACGGAAAAATAACTGACGTGTGCCATGGGGCTGCCTTCGTGGCTAAATAAATGCATTTAGGACAAATGATGGATGGGCGAGTGTCGCCCATCCGGATTTTGATACTGGACTGGGTTTCTTACTGTGAGATGCCCACAATGTTAGAAGAGCCAGTCTGGGTAACGACTGAGGTGTTGAAGCTGCCGCTCTGGCGAATTGCTACTTCATTGTTGTCACCTTCAGTGATGCTGACATCAATCGAGTTGCTCAGGCCACCCTGCCAGGTTGCAACAACGTTGTTGGAGCTGGGCGCGCCGAGTTCACCGATCATCAGGTTCAGGGAGTTGCCTGCACCAGTTTGAGTGAGGTAACCGCTATTCAAGCCGATATCTGCAGCGCCGCCTGTGGTCCAGGAGCCTCTGCCATTGTTGTCGCCGTAGATTGTGGCGGTCATCTCATCGCTAGCGCTGAACAGTTGGGTTGCATCAAAGGTGTTGTTGCTTCCGGTGATGTCGAATGTAACAGAGCTGAAGCCAGCCGCAGTTTGCGTGGATGTCAGCGTGTTGTCTGAACCCTCAATATCGATATCCAGGCTGTTGGCTCCACCCCAAGACTGGAGATTTTCGATTGAGTTGCCATTGCCCGCAATGTCGATATCAGCACTATTGGAGGTGCTGAAAGCTTCCTGATTGCTGATGATGGTGTTCTTGTTGCCGGTGATGTCGAATTCACTCGTGTTATCGTCACTGGAAGACTGCTGGTTGCCACGAACATAGTTTTCGTTACCAGTGACATTCACAGTCGCAACGTTGTCATCACTATATGGAGACTGATAGGTGAAGTTCTTGTTGCTATCGCCGATGATTGTGACGGTAGCTTCGTTGCCGCTTGCTTTCTGCTGGATGCTTGAATAGTTGAAGTCACCCGTTACATAAGTTCTAGCGGTCTCACCATTGCCCCACTGATTGATATAGACGTTGTTGTTTCCGCGCGTCTGGTCAGTCGAGGTGATTTCGATTGCGGCATCGTTTTGAGTTGTTGATGCAGCATGCTGCTCGATAGAAGCACGGTTGTAGTCACCGGTGTGGATGGTAATGCTACCGATTGCGCCGTGTTGCTGGGTCAGACGAGCGCGGTTGCCATCGCTGCTTGCACCGAGATTGATTGTACCAATGTTCTCGCCGTAGCCTTCCTGACGCACACCGATATTGTTGTCGCTACCTATAACGCGTTCGATGGTCAGTGAGTTAACATCAGTTGACGAGTGCGCAGATTGGGTAACACCCAGTTCGTTGTTGTCACCTCTGATTTTCAGAGTGTTGATGACGTTTGATCCGCCAGCTTCGTTGGTCTGTGTTGCACCAAACTGGTTGTTGTCACCAGTGATGTACAGTTTGAGATCGTTGTTGCTACCAGATTGAATGATTTCACTGCCGTTTACACGACTGTCAGCTGCGAAATTGGTCAGGGCGTCAGCAGTGCCGTTATTGTTGCCTTCCAGTTTAATAACGATGTTGTTGAGGTCATCGCCATTGTTGTACTGGGAAACGGACTTAATGCGGTTGCCAGTGCCGCTTTCGTTCAGAATCGCGCTGTTTCGGCCACTTGCTGTGGTTTCCTGAGAAACGCTGGACACAGTGTTGTTGTTGCCAACAAGCTGCTTCACACGGAGGTAGTTGCTGCCAGCTGCGCCTGCGTCTGTGCTTTCAATCTGCTGGACGGAGCCGATTGTGTTGCCGTTGGTTTCCTGTAGCGCATAAAAGGCGTTGTTTGCTCCAGTCTGATCAACACCATCGCCCTCAAGGCCAATCTCGTTCTCGTTGCCGCTCTGGGTAATGTCCAGAGAGTTGCTCGTGCCATCCTGCAGGACAATATTGGATGCACTGCCGAATTTGTTGCTAAGGGTTGACGCTCCTGACTTGGTTTGGTCAACCGAGGCTGAGTTGCTTTCCCCTTTTTGTTCAACATAAGCTTCGTTGCTTGCCGCATAGGCCAAGCCAGCCAATGAAAGAACGCCTGTTGCTGCGGTCGCAAGCAGTGCCAAACGAATTTTAGTCATTTGTAGTCTCCAATATGAATCTCAAATTTTTTTTGCTCAAACATGCCACCACCTGAGTGTTAGCTCCCCGCAACTCTGAAGTAATAAGAGATTGCAACCTGAGATTATTACATAGCGGCATTGCAACCCATTTACCTCTGCTTAACTTTGAAAGTCAATATGGAAGAAAGAATTTAATTAAAATTATAATGGATATTGAATTGTTTGGTAAATTCAGTTGGTTAATCCGTAATATGAAATAAAAAGGCTGAGAATTATTCAAATTCTCAGCCAAATACAACCTGATACATCTATTGGTAGTTGATATTTGCTAACCAAGCGGCTTTTCATTGTTTGAATATGGCGGTGGAAGCCTTCTTGTTGTTTGCTTTACTGGTGGTAGTTCTTGTTTTTTCTTAGCAATAACAATTCGTGGAACTGTCGAAGAAATCGTCGTGGCATCTTTTGTTTCAGGAGGCAACATTGATTGGTTCGCGCCTTCTTTTGCCCCTTCGAACTGTTGTTGCGTGAGATTTTGAACGTATGCTGAGCCTTTTTCAGGATCTGCGAATTTCCAAATATCAAGTTTCACGCCGTCAATGATCAACGCCTCGACCGCCTTTTCGACGGCAGCTTCCAGCGCAATCTGGCTAGGCTCGTTATGTGTGAAGCCACCTTCTGCCTGCAATAGCTCGTCCAGCTTCACATAACGGAATACAGAAGCTTGCAGGCCAACCGATACGACGGTCTTTCTGGCCGTGACCGTTGTTAGGACTTCGCCTGTCTTCGTCGAAATGGCGCGCAGTGAAACGGTGATTTCGTCTTTGCTATAGTCACTATCGCCCGTTATGCCGAGATATGACGCCCCAAGGCCTCCGGTTTGAACGTTGTGATTATAGCCGATAATGCCGCCCTCAATGATGATGGCTGCGTGCTTGAGAGGCGGAAGGATTTTGGCGTTGACATTCTCTTCCCCTCTATATAGGCGGCGCATCTCTGTGATGATCTGGCGTTCTTTCAAAAGGTCGGCCAGCTTGTTACGCTCCATCACTGTAAACCAGCGCCGATTGCCAGCATCCTGAAGTGCCTTGATCAAAACTGCGACACCACCTTGAGTGACAACGCGAGACAGTTGCTGATAGCTCGCGGCTTCCCGATACTGACCGGTTTCGTCCTTGAAATCATAAACCGCAATGGGGATGCGTCGCTTCGGAGCAGGAATATTTCGTAAATGCAAATTGGCCTCGTTGACTTCAGCGACCCGTGGGGCTTCCGTCATCAGGGTCTTGTTTGAGGCACAGCCAGTGAGCGCGACCAAAGCCAAAGCCAGGGAAGCGCTGATCGCTTTTGCTTTTCGCGTCATGGGGAAGGTATGAACTGAAGATCTATAATGCATATTCCTGGCCATGAATTAGTTGGTTACCAATTGAGGAACAACGATGTTGGTCACGGTGCCGTCGGTAAAATCGGTAATGGTTAAGTTGATTGAACTACCTGATTGATCAAAGTTAATTTCAGTGTCACCGAAAGTGATCGTGCCGCTCTCTTGCGGATCGTCTCCGAAGATGGCTTCAGTAACCTGACTGGCCAAGGCTGAGAGCAACCGGCTTTGCAACTGACTGACGAAAAGATCAACCGTTGAATCCTCGCTCGAACTTGAGCTGCTACTGCTCGAAGAGGAGCTGCTGCTTGCATCACTGGCTGTCGCCGAGCGTTGGGCGCTGGCAATGGATAATAGATGTGATGAATTATAAGGGCTGCCGCCAAATGTCGGATTTACGGGGGTGTAAACAAGCTCGGATGCTTGAGCTGCGCTTGCAAACAGAATGAGGCAAGTCAAAATGGTTGCTTTTTTCAATTGTATTCTCCTGAGCCAATGCTTGCTTACTCTTGGAAGGCCTATAAATGGACCTACGTTGAGATCAACAATCCGATGATACAACCTTTAAGTGTTTTAAATTAATTTGCAATTAAATGGTATTATACAAGCAAATTGCATTAGTCAAATGCACAACCCAAGGTAATATTCATCTTGCGGCCAAGCCATTGGACAGAGGATGCGGTTTGAAATATGTTTTTATCTATGCATAACTAATTGGAATAATTGATATAATTATATCGGCCCGTGGCGACACCCTGATGGTAGAAAGACCCTGAAACGGCAATGTTCAGGTTACGATTCCGATTGTGGAAGAGGCTGCCTATTGCTGGGTAGCCTGTAAAATCTGCCTGGTGGATTTGTCGAAATTGCTTGTTTGCTAACCGTTGCAGCTCGGAGAAATTATATTAAGTTATTGAAATGTAGGTATTAAATTTAATCTCGGCGAAGCTGGTAAATTTTGCTTCCGTTTTTGATCTTGCTTTGTTTTGAGGAGTTATCAAAAATTGTGTTGTTTGCTTGCAACAATCATAAATAGTTTTTCTGTTGGTGTGGTTTTCGGTGGAAATTCCCAACAGGCTGCATCTGACTGGACAATATGGAAGAAACTCACTGACTATTTGGTCTCTAACATCAACCAACTGTTTTAGGGATTATCCTTGATATTTCGTGGTCATGCTTTTAACACTCTTCAGACCTTAGCTGCTGCAGCTTGCGTTCTGTTTTGTCGACATGTTTCGTCTCCATGTGAGAAACCTGTAACAAATGATGCAGATGCGGAGAATTTTTACATTCGGAGTGGTGACGCGGCTTGCAAATCGTAGTTAGATAGCCGCAACATCTTAGACTGCCCTGATGAGATTGTCGTTTCCTTGAAAAGCAAGACAACGCTCATTGATTGTCCCTCTTCGTGATGTTTCGGATGAGAAAGTCACGGTAATGGACGAAGGGAAACTCAATGACTTCGTCTTTGGCGGCGAACATTGAATAGTGATTGAAGGAGTAAGCAATGACGCAGCCCGATGAGGTTTCTCACGCTAGCGCCAGTGCCGCCAGTAAGTCGGCCTTTCCAATTCCGGCAAATGTGTTTGCTGAAACTGTTACGGAAGTGAAGCATTATACGGATCGCTTGTTCAAATTCAGGATAACGCGTCCGGCGAGTTTCCGCTTCCGCTCTGGCGAGTTTGTGATGATTGGGCTTCCCAATGCAGAACGTCCGGTTTTCAGAGCCTATTCTGTTGCCAGCCCTTCATGGGATGAAGAGGTTGAATTCTACTCTATTAAAGTGCCAGATGGTCCCTTGACCGAGCATTTACAGAAGATCAAGGTCGGCGATACCGTTCTCATGCGTAAAAAGCCAACCGGGACGCTCGTCAATGATGCTCTGATTCCGGGTAAACGGGTTTACATGTTTTCGACCGGTACGGGCATTGCCCCATTTGCGTCTCTCATTCGTGATCCTGAAACATACGAGAAATTCGATCAGGTTATTCTCACGCATACTTGCCGCGAGATTGACGAATTGAAATATGGCGAAGAGCTGGTAGAGCTTTGCAACAATGATCCGTTGGTTGGAGAATTCGCCAAAGGGCGGCTTATTCATTACACATCGGTTACGCGCCAGGACTTTCCGCGGATGGGTCGTATCACCGACCTGATGGAATCGGGCAAGTTGTTCGAAGATTTGGGTGTGCCGCCGATTGATCCGGAAGTGGATCGGGCCATGATTTGTGGTTCCATGGCCATGCTGAATGACACCAAAGATCTGCTTGAAAAGTTCAAACTGGTGGAAGGGTCCAATGCACGCCCTGCAAGCTATGTGGTTGAGCGCGCATTTGTGGACTGATCGGGATATGGCCTGAGTTAGACTACATTCAATCAATTCGATTTTGAAATTTGGGCCGGTGTTCTTTGAGAATACCGGCCCTGTTATTACAATTTTATGATGGTGCAAAGTTCGCCAATTTTAGCGGCCGGAGCATCTGGCGGGCGGACAATGACACAATCAGCTTCAGCGAAGCTGGCCATTTTGGAACTGTCCTGATCGGAAAAGAGAGAAGCAACAGTGCGTCCAGATTCGTCGATATGGGTGCGTGCACGCATATAGCTCTGGCGATAGTCATTCTGCGGCAGTGCGTTTGCCAGAATAGCCTGACCCGTATTGAAGTGTCCCTCTTTGCCGAGCATCTTCCGTATGATCGGCTGGAGGAAGAGCAGGGCGCATGTCATGGATGAAACGGGATTGCCTGGCAATCCCAGTACATGTGTTGATCCCAGTTTGCCCGCCAGAAGTGGTTTGCCCGGACGCATGGCGATACGCCAGAATTTGAGATCCATTCCGGCCTTCTTCAGGGCGTCTTGAACCAGATCATGATCGCCAACCGAAACTCCGCCGATTGTGACCAGGCAATCAACTTGAGCCGCAACGGCTTTTTCAATTGTCGTGGAGATTTCCGACAAGTCGTCCCGTGCGATGCCAAGATCCATGATGTCTGCGCCAATGGTCTGGGCAAAGGATGCAATGGCAAAATTGTTGGCAGCGATGATCTGGCTTTCGGTCGGACTTTCTCCGGGCAGAACCAATTCATCACCGGTACTCAGGATCGCAATGACAGGGCGTTTGTAAACGGGCAGAACTGCGTGGTTCATTGCTGCAGCGAGGGCCAGATGGCGATATGTCAGTTCCGTTCCTTTGCGGAGCAAGATATCTCCGTTTTTGAAATCCTGACCCATGTCGCGAATGTTCGCGCCCTTGTCCGTTTCCTTGAGGATTGTGACAAAGGCTCCGTCACGTTCAGTCTTTTCCTGCATGACGACGGTATCTGCGCCTTCAGGGACCGGAGCTCCGGTAAAGATGCGCACGGCTTCCCAGTTGTGAAGAGCATCCGGGAAATGGTAGCCAGCAGGCACTTCGCCGATGATCTGTAGCTTTGTTGGCAAGTCTTTCACATTGTCGGATTTGATCGCATAGCCGTCCATTGCAGACGCTCTGAATGGGGGCTGATCCCGCTTGGCGACAAGATCAGCGGCCAGTATCCGCCCTGTTGCGTGGTGCAAGGAAACAGTCTCTACTTCCGTGACGGATACATCCGAGAGAAGTTGTCTCAATGCATCTTGAACACTCAAAAGGGCCATGCTCGTTGCTCCTGTTAGTCTGTGATGTCTGCTTGCCAGTGCCCGGACTTGCCGCCCTGCTTTTCCAAGAGGCGAAGATCACTAATCACCATGCCTTTGTCGACTGCTTTTGCCATGTCGTAAATGGTGAGACTGGCAATCGAAGCTGCAGTCAGTGCTTCCATTTCGACGCCAGTCTGGCCGGTCAGTTTGGCTGTTGCGGTGATGACAAGGCCGGGCAGGGCCTCATCTGAAACGATGTCGAGAGACACCTTGGAAAGGGCAAGGGGATGGCAAAGGGGAATCAGCTCGTGGGTGCGCTTTGCAGCCATGATGCCGGCGATGCGGGCCGTTGCCAGTACATCGCCCTTTTTGGTGTTGCCGGAAAGGATCAGATCCAGCGTCTCGCGTTTCATCCGCACCTTTGCCTGAGCGACTGCAATGCGCACTGTTGGCGTCTTGGCGGACACATCGACCATATTGGCGGCACCAGTTTCATCCAAATGTGTGAGTTTAGCGTCGCTCATATGATGCCTCTTCAATCAGGACGTTACTGGTCGCTTCTGCTGACTTTATCGAGTGAGCAGATCGCGCGTTGCTGCGGCGACATCATCCTGTCTCATCAGGGCTTCCCCGATCAGGAAGGCATGAATATTGGCCTGAGCAGCCAACATCGCCAGATCCTGCGGTGTGAAGATACCGCTTTCTCCAACCAGAAGCTTGTCGTCAGGCACCAGCGGAGCCAGATCCAGCGAGGTCTGCAGTGTGATTTCGAAGGTTTTCAGATTGCGATTGTTGACGCCGAGCAACGGAGAGGTGAGATGTTCCAGAGCGCGTTCCAACTCTTCCTTGTTGTGAACTTCAACTAGTACATCAAGACCCAGCCCAAGGGCGGTTTCTTCCAGCTCCTTTGCTGCGTCATCGGAAATGGCGGCCATGATAATCAGAATGCAGTCCGCCCCCCAGGCTCGGGCTTCGAAGACCTGATAGGGCTCGAACAGGAAGTCTTTGCGCAGAACTGGCAGAGAAACCGCGTTGCGCGCAGCGACCAGAAAATCAGGATGGCCCTGAAAGGACGGATTGTCTGTCAATACGGAGAGACAGGCCGCGCCGCCGTCTTCATAGGCCTTGGCCAATTTGGGCGGATTAAAATCCGCCCGGATGAGGCCCTTTGACGGGCTCGCCTTTTTAACTTCAGCAATGAGGCCGTAATGGCCATGATCCACCTTGGACTTAAGAGCATTATAAAAACCACGAACAGGTGCCTGCTCTGCGATTTTTGCCTTGAGATCGGCAACGGTCGTGTGAAGCTTGGCTGCTGCGATTTCCTCGCGTTTGTAAGCTTCGATTTTTTGTAGAATGTCTGCCATAGGCGGATCCCAATGCTTTAGGCTGCGGTATGATTGGAGACTTCAATCAGCTTTTTCAAGGTCGCGAGTGCTTTACCGCTATCGATCAATTCGGCTGCAAGCTCAATGCCTTTTTCGTAGCTTTCAACTTTGCCGCCAAGAAGCAGACCTGCTGCAGCGTTCATCAGAACGATATCACGATATGGGCCTTTTTCACCTTCAAGAAGGGCTGTCAATGCCTTGGCATTTTCATCGCCCGTGCCACCGCGAACGTCTTCAATGGTCACTCTCTTGAGGCCATAGGTTTCTGGCTTAAGGGTGAATTCGGTGATTTCGCCATTCTTGAGTTCAACGACCTTGGTTTCACCCAGTGTCGAAATTTCATCCAGACCACCAGCGCCATAAACGACCCAGATATATTCTGACCCCAGATTCTTGAGGACCTCAGCGACAGGACGCAGCCATTCAGGCGCAAAAACGCCAATGATCTGGCGTTTTGCTCCAGCCGGGTTGGTGAGTGGGCCAAGCATGTTGAACATGGTGCGCGTGCCCATTTCAACGCGAGAAGGACCGACGAACCGCATGGATGAGTGATGGTTTGGTGCAAACATGAAGCCAATGCCAGCTTCTTTAATGCATTGAGCGACGCCCTCCGGGCTCTGCGCAAGATTGACGCCCAGACTTGTCAGAACGTCACCAGAGCCGGACTTGGAAGTCAGCGCCTTGTTGCCATGCTTTGCAACGGGCACACCGCCAGCAGCCATGATTATGGCCGAACAGGTGGAAATGTTGTATTTTCTGGTTCCCGTGCCGCCCGTGCCCACGATATCGACAACATCTGCAGGCGCTATGACCGGCACCATTTTATCCCGCATTTGGGACACTGCGCCGGTAATTTCTTCGACGGTTTCACCGCGCATACGCAGAGCCATCAAAAAGGCTCCAATCTGAGTGGCTGTTGCGCGTCCGCTCATCAACAGGTCAAAGGCTTCTACAGCTTCTTCACGACTGAGCGTTTTCCCTTCCGCGACTTTGGCAAGAAAGGGTTTCATTTCTTCCATTGGATTGCTCCCGACTGTCTACTTACGGCCCGGTCGGAGAATGGCTGGGTCGACGGTATTAGATTGCGATCCGGGGTGTCTATCGAGCAGTTTTCTGCTTCTTTATGAAGGCACCCCGAATTGATATTTAAAATATTTATCGTGAACTGCTGACGACCTGATTAAGCATGGCGTCATTCACGGTATAGCCAATTTTCTGAAGGATCGCTGCGCTCAACTGAGACAGCAAGTCGGTGCTTGCATTGTCGTTCAAGCGCGCCTTGATGGATTCCAGTTGCAATGCATCCGGATCGAAATCAGGATCCGTTACCTTGACTACTTCCAGAACATACTGGGTTTCACCATCAACGGCGGTCGACATATGATGCAGCGGGCCTGCGAAAGCTTGTTCAACGGCAGAGGCTGGCAGAGTGCCATGCACCTGACGGGTGATATCCGTTGCGGTCTCCACCGTCAAACCGCGCTCGTCTGCGACGGCCTGCATGCTTTTTCCGGATTCCATTTCCTTCAGAATCTCGCCGGAGAGTTCTGCATTACGGTTCGTGCGTTCATCTTTCTTCCATGCAGCAACCACATCGTCGCGCACTTCATCCAGCGTGCGATCACGGCTTTCCTCGATGTCGGTTACCCGGAACCAGGCATAACCGGTATTGCCGATGTCTACAGGGTCTGCTTCATAGTCTACGTCGGTATCAAAGACAGAGGTCAGCAGTGTTTCCTGTTCTGGCAGGTCGGTTACTTTGTTGCCGTCTTTCAGATCGCCGCCTTTTGTGATGGTTGCCACCGTGCGAAGCGGAAGCTTCAGATTCTTGGATACTTCTTCCAGAGTTGAGCCGGCTGCGCGCATATCTTCGACCTTGTCGAACATATCCAGCACCTCGCCATTGGCGCGGTCACCTGCGATTTCTGCTTTCAACTGGTCCTTGACTTCCTCAAACGGAGAGGCCTGTGTCGGAACCGTTTTGGCGTTGCGCAGAAGCAGGAAGCCAAACTGGCCTTCAACGACGTCGGACACTGCGCCTTCATCAAGCGAATAGATGGCTTCTGCTGCTGCCGGATCTGTGATTTCGGATTTAGGCAGAAGGCCGAAGTCCACGTCAGATTCGGTAAGATTGCGCTCGGCCATGATGTCTTCAAAGCTGGCGCCGTTCACGATTTTCTCATGTGCGGCTTCTGCATCTTCCTTGGACCCGAACAGAATTTGTTGCATCTGGCGCTTTTCGGGCTGGATGAACCGGTCGGAAACCGAGTCGTAATATGTCTTGGCATCGGCGTCAGAAACAGCGGAAGGATCCATGATGTCGCCTGGCTCAAGTTTGAGCATCACGAATGAGCGATACTCGGGAGCGCGGAAGGCCACCTTGTTCTTTTCAAAAAAGCTGTTGAGCTGATCTTCAGTTGGATCTTCAATTTCGCCCAGATCAGCTTCTTTCAAGGCAATATAGCTCACATCGCGTTTTTCAAAGCTGAAGTCATTGAATACCTTAAGTGCCACGTTGGAGATAGCCGTATTGCCTGTGAGGCCTTGCGCCAACTGGCGACGGATTTCCAACTGCTCTCTATTCATCACGTAGCGATCTTCCGATGTGCCGGCGTTGCGCAACACGAGTGCCATCTGGTTGCGATTGAATTTGCCTGCAGTCTGGAAAGCCGGCTCTTCAGCAATGCCCTTGGCCAGTTCTTCAGAGGAGAGACCCATGTTGAAGTTGCTTGCCAAATCGTTCAGGGTCGCTTCGTTGATCATGCGTCCAAGCACCTGATTGGGAAGACCGAAGGCTTGAGTTTGAGCTGCGGTGAGACGCTGGCCGAGGCGGCTCGAAAGACTATTGATCTCGAGCATCAATTCAGTCTGAAAGTTTCGGGCATCAATCTCGGTCTTTCCAACTGTAGCAACGGCACTTTTGCCAAAATGCCCGAACACGTCGGCAATGCCCCAGATAGCAAAACTCAAAACCAAAAGCAGCATCAGGATTTTGGCTACAAACCCTGAAGCCATCGAACGCATAAATTCCATCATGGGATGGTGTGTCCTTCTTTCACACAGAGCGATTGATGACGGATGCTTCGATGCATCGTCATATCAAATCTGTCCTGTCTTTCCAAAATGTTTGCCGGATCATAGAAAGCTCAATCCGCCGCTGCAACCCAAACAGACTATAAAAGGAGGCAGAAATGGGGATCGAAGGGTATTTGTTCGCAAAAAGATTGCTCTTGAGCGCTGAAGATCTTCCCTGCACGTGAAAAATAGGGGGTAACTGATCAACATTCGCCACCGTGTCGTGCAATTTATAAATGAGGTCTATATGACATATTATGCTAAAGTTGGATGTGAACGGCCAACAGCTTGTTGTTGAGCATTGACATATTTAACGGAACACATTCTATTGCCGATATCTGAAAAGAATTTGGAAGGAGCAGACTAATGAGCATCAAACCGCTTGTTGCCGGTAACTGGAAAATGAACGGGCTGAAAGCCTCTGTCGCTGAATTGGAAGCACTCATCGCAGGCTATGACGCGGATCTGGCTGCAAAGGCAGACACCATGATCTGCCCTCCGTTTACTCTTGTCGCTTCTTTCGCTGAGAAGGCTGCTGCTAGCGCCGTTGCGATCGGCGCACAGGATTGCCACTTTAACGTTTCCGGCGCTCACACTGGCGATACTTCCGCTGAGATGTTGAAAGACGCTGGCGCAACAGCTGCAATCGTTGGCCACTCTGAACGCCGCGCTGACCATGGCGAATCCAACGAAATCGTCAATTCCAAGGCTAAAGCCGCATGGGCACAGGGCCTTGTTGCCATCATCTGCGTCGGTGAAACCGAAGCTGAACGCAAATCTGGCGAAACCCTCAAAGTTGTCGGGTTCCAGCTGGAAGGCTCTATTCCGGAAGGCGCAACAGCAGCCAACACCGTTATTGCCTACGAACCAGTTTGGGCAATCGGCACTGGCTTGACCCCAACTGCTGATGACGTTGCTGAAGTGCATAAGTTCATGCGTGACGAGCTGGTCAAGGCATTTGGCGAAGAAGGTGCAAATATGCGTCTTCTGTATGGTGGTTCCGTGAAGCCGGGTAATGCCAAGGAATTGATGGCAGTCGCTAACGTCGATGGTGCACTGGTTGGTGGCGCAAGCCTCAAGGCAGCCGATTTCCTCGGTATTCTTGCTGCTTACAAATAAACAAAATCACCATATTTGGTGATCTTATCAGCCCCGGAGTTGCTTCTGCTTCGCGCTTCGGGGCTTGTTCTTTGCGTCTCTTGTGCCCAAATGATGGCAAGAGCCAAGGAAAAAGTGTTGTTGGCACTGGAATTGCGTCAAGTCTTGTTGTAGAAGACCACCCAGATTATGTGAACCTTATGCGTCGGGCCGCTCGCTTTGCTGGCCCGATTGACTGTTTAAGAGACGGCCCAGACGATGGAATCAGTATTAATTGTCATTCACCTGCTGCTAGTTGGCGCGCTTGTTGTCGTAGTGCTGTTGCAGCGCTCTGAAGGCGGCGCACTCGGAATCGGCGGGGGAGGCGGCGGCGGCTTCATGTCCGGTCGCAGCGCAGCAAACCTGCTGACCAGAACAACTGCCATTCTTGCTGCTGGCTTTTTCATTACCTCTTTGGGGCTGACCATTCTGGCCGGGATGAAATCCAAACCGTCTGACGTTCTGGATCAGGTTCCTGTCGTTGAGCAAAATCAAGCCGCTCCGACTGACGATACTGAAGGTGATTCCAAAGGTGGTATTCTGGACGAGCTGAACAAGATCAAGGAAAGCACGACCGGCAACAAGCCTAGTGGCCCTCAGGTGCCAACTTCTCAATGAGCCTGATCGGGCTTTCGCCGGTAAAACGGCACAATTGACCATTTCCAACCGGCCCTTGCCGATTATGCGAGGGCCGGTTTCTTTTTATGTATGGCGCAAATGCGTCAATCATGAAATATTAGGGGCGGAACCTAAACCAAAAGAATAGCGGAAGAATAAGTTCAACTTAATGGACATGGCTATTCAAAAAAATGGATGAGCAACGCTCGGGTTTTTTAACTCTGAGCCGCGCTTTAGTTGTTGGAACCTAGACGATTTGCTTGGCGAATCGGTGCAAAGGGAAGTAACTTAAAGTTCCATGGCGCGATATATTTTCATTACTGGTGGTGTGGTGTCCTCGCTCGGCAAAGGGCTTGCGTCTGCGGCTCTTGGGGCGGCTCTACAAGCACGTGGCTATACAGTTCGGCTGCGTAAACTCGACCCTTATCTCAATGTCGATCCCGGCACGATGTCTCCCTATCAGCATGGGGAGTGTTTCGTTACCGACGATGGTGCCGAAACGGACCTGGATCTGGGGCATTATGAACGGTTTACCGGTCGTCCTTCTAACAAGAAGGACAACATTACGACCGGACAGATCTATCAGAACATCATTACGAAGGAACGCCGCGGCGATTATCTTGGCGGGACGGTGCAAGTCATTCCTCATGTGACTGATGAGATCAAGGCTTTCATTCTGGATGGCAACGAGGACTATGATTTCGTTTTGTGCGAAATCGGCGGCACGGTGGGCGACATCGAGGCCACGCCATTCTTCGAGGCTATTCGTCAGTTGGGCAATGAATTGCCTCGTGGGCAGGCTGTCTACATCCACCTAACCCTTCTACCTTATATTCCGAGCGCGGGTGAACTGAAAACCAAACCGACACAGCACTCGGTCAAGGAGCTGCGCTCAATCGGTATTCAGCCGAATATTCTGATGGTGCGTTGTGATCGTCCGGTTCCTGAATCCGAACGTCGCAAGCTGTCGCTTTTCTGTAACGTTCGCCCTGAAGCTGTTATTCAGGCTCTTGACGTCAAGAATATCTACGAAGTTCCGCTGTCTTATCACGAGCAGGGACTGGACCGCGAAGTGCTCGCAGCATTTGGCATCGATGGTGCGCCAAAACCGAATTTCGAAACCTGGAAAAATATCCTTGATCGCATCAACAACCCAGAGGGTGAAGTCACGATTGCTGTCGTGGGCAAATATACCTCTCTGCTCGATGCATACAAATCCTTGATGGAAGCGCTCACCCACGGTGGCATTGCCAACAAGGTGAAGGTGAAGATCGACTGGATTGAATCCGACATCTTTGAAGAGGGCAGTGATCCAACTTCTCGGCTTGAAGGTGTGCACGGTATTCTGGTTCCCGGCGGGTTCGGTGAACGTGGTTCTGAAGGCAAGATTGCCGCTGCGAAATATGCGCGTGAAAACAAGATTCCGTATTTCGGCATTTGTTTTGGCATGCAAATGGCAGTTATTGAAGCTGCGCGCAACCTGGCTGGAATCAAGGACGCGACGTCTTCTGAATTCTCCTCTGAGGGCCATCATCTTGTTGGTCTGATGACAGAATGGAGCAAGGGTAACGCCAAAGAGGTTCGGTCTCAGGATGGAGATCTCGGCGGTACCATGCGTCTTGGTTCTTACGAAGCGCATTTGACTGAAGGATCCAAGATTGCCGAGATCTACGGTGATCGGGTTATCCATGAACGCCATCGCCATCGCTATGAAGTCAATATCGACTATAAGGAACAGCTGGAAGCCTGCGGTCTTAATTTCGCCGGCCTGTCTCCTGATGGCGTGTTGCCTGAAACTGTCGAGATCGATGATCATCCATGGTTCATCGGCGTTCAGTATCATCCTGAACTGAAGTCTCGCCCGTTTGCTCCGCATCCGCTGTTCAAGTCCTTTATTGCGGCTGCGGTCGAACAAAGCCGAATGGTCTAAGCTTTACAGTGAGGCGTGATTGAATGTGATCACGCCTCTTTTGTTTCCATTGATATTGCAAGAATTCCGGAGGGCCTGCCATGGTGCGCGGTGTTGACCATATGGTATTGGCAGTCAAGGATCTGGATGCGGCGCGGGCGCTATATACTGCGCTTGGATTTACAGTGACGCCTACTGCGCATCATCCCTTTGGCACCAAGAATGCGCTTGTTCAGCTTCACGGCGCGTTTCTGGAGTTGCTGGCCGTTGACGTCGAAGCTCTGATGCCGCCTTTGGAAGAGGGTGGCTTTTCTTTTCCTCGTTTCAATTTGGCGTTTCTGGAGAAACGTCAAGGTGCCTCCATGCTCGTGCTTCGCTCAAGCGATAGAGCTGCGGATCTTGAAGAGTTCAAGGCGCTAGGGTTGCGCACCTTTGCTCCGTTTGATTTTGGCCGCAAGGCCCTGATGCCTGATGGCAGTGCGGTCGAGGTTGGCTTCGCGCTCGGCTTTGTTCAGGATCCTCTGATGGTTGAAACTGGCTTTTTTGTTTGCCAGCACAAACATAGCCCTGAGCTGTTTTGGAAAGAAAACTATCAGACCCACCAAAATGGCGCAGATGGTCTGGTTTCGGTGCTGTTTGTTGCAGATAACCCGTCGGATCATCATGAGTTTTTGGGTGGTTTTGCTGGACAACGCGAGATGCGCTCAACGAGCGCCGGGCTTGTAATGGACGTTGATGGTGGGGATTTGCAGGTGCTGACACCTTCCGCAACCAAGGTTCTATATGGCCTCGACTTACCCTATGCCATGCCGGGCGAAGGCGGTATTGCCGGTTTGCGTATCTCTGCGGATCTGAAGCGGGCAAAGATTGTGCTCGATAAGGCTAAAATTCCTTATTCTGTTCACAATGAACAGCTTGTTATTCAAGCAGAAGACGCCGTCGGCGTCGGGCTGGTCCTTTGCGATCTTGGCAATTGATCAAATTCAACAAGAGTGAGATATATCGATGACCGTTGCAAATAGCGTAGTATCTGCCGGTTCCGTGTCATTCGGAAACCATCTACCACTTGCTGTCATGGCTGGCCCTTGCCAGATGGAGAGCCGCGATCATGCGCTTGAAATGGCCGCTGCCCTCAAGGAAATTTCCGACCATCTCAATATCGGAATCGTTTATAAATCTTCTTTCGACAAGGCAAACCGGACGAGCCTCAAATCTCAGCGAGGCATTGGGCTTGAGAAGGCCTTGCCGATTTTTGCGGAGATCAAAGAGACTTACGGTCTGCCTGTTGTGACAGACATTCATGAGCCGGATCAATGTGCTGCTGTTGCAGAAGTCGCTGATATTCTTCAGATTCCGGCTTTCCTTTGTCGACAGACTGATCTGCTCGTTGCCGCTGCTAAAACCGGCGCCGTCATTAATGTCAAAAAGGGTCAGTTTCTTGCTCCGTGGGACATGAAAAATGTGGCAGCAAAGATCGTAGAAAGCGGCAACGCCAATGTGATGCTCACTGATCGCGGAACAAGTTTTGGCTACAATACCCTTGTTACCGATATGCGTGGATTGCCCATTATGGCGCAAACCGGTGCGCCGGTCATTTTCGATGCGACCCACTCTGTGCAGCAGCCGGGCGGGCAGGGCGAAACATCTGGCGGACAGCGCGAGTTTGTGCCCGTTCTTGCCAGAGCCGCCGTTGCTGTCGGGGTTGCCGGTGTCTTTATTGAAACACACGAAGATCCAGACAAAGCGCCTAGCGATGGGCCCAACATGGTTCCGATCAATGAGTTGGAAAGCCTTCTGGCCAAGTTGCAGAAGTTTGACGCAATTGCGAAGGCGTGATTGGCAGCCATAGTTGGTTCTGAGAAATTGATAAAGAAGGCCGGAGCCATTTGCTCCGGCTTTTTCTTTGTCTGGTTTCGCTATCGAATATTATTTCGATGCCTTGCGGCCTTTGGGATTTGATCTGTGTCAAATTGCCTCACGTCTTTTGCATATCTGGACATGTACGTATTAATTCTTATATACGGGCGCAGACATAAAGAGACGGGACCGGATGGTCCAAGAAGTGTGACTTGGAGGGAAGCTATGAGTGAAGTTAAAGCGTCGGAAACCAGATTGAGCAACATCCTGCTGTTTGGCATAATCCTGTTATTGGTTGCTTGGGGTTTTGCGTTTGCTTCCTGGGGATATGCCGCGATTATTTTGCCCGCGCTTTTCCTGACTTTTGCTTCGCTCGTCGGTCTCGTTTTCGTTACTCGAGGGTAATCGCAATTAAACGGTGGTGAGATGAGGTGTCGGAACCCTGTTCTGGCACCTTTTTCTTTGGAACTATCTCTTGCTGGATCTATGACGCTTGGTGATGGGACAGAATTTCATCGTCATCTTGCCAGCGCCAATGGTCTGCTGTGGTCAGTTCCGTTCCTCCCCACCAACGATGCAAACCGTTTTCGGCGATGAAGTCTGCTTTATGCTCAAGCAGGCTTTTGCCAAAGTCGGTGATGTGTAATTGCGAGGTGATGAACTCTTTGCGCTGCGCGTCGTCTTGAAAGATACCCGGTTTGAAATTCTGCGGTAGCCCGGTCAGGGCAGGGCGGCTGCAGAATTGCAGGTTTGAGAGTATTTTAAAGAAGCCCCAGTCGCCAAGAAAAGCTGCCTCTTCCATGTTGAGCACCTGGGCGAAAAGCATGCCGGGGCGGTTCACACCGCGATTGAGGCGATAGAGGCACTGCCTTTCCGTGCGGGATAAACCGTCAAGTCCGGGAAGCTCTTGCAACAAACGCGTAAGCGCCTGTCCCATGAAGGGAAAACCCGGAATGGCATCTTGCCTGATTTCGTTGATCGCCGTAGGCCCACCTGAAATATAGGCTTTCCAGGTTCGTGAGGCGAAGGCGAACATGCGATCAAGCACCGGTAAGGCCAATCCCTGCAATTTTCCGATTTTTTCGACGGGCTGCATGCTGAGATAGGCTGGAGATTGAACAAGCGTGACATTGTTGATCCGGTTGAGGCGGCCCAGAGTATCCAGAATCTGCAAAATCTGCAGTTGGTCATATAGGTCGTGTTCAAACCACAGTTCAATAGTGTCATACTGCTGGTGATTGTTGAGAATTTCCTGACGATTCTTGAAATCTTCAATCACCTTGGCTTCTGTAATGATTTGACCATCAGCCAATGTTTGCGCCCGAATTTTCGCGAAAATGGTATCATCGGCGTCAGGTATCGGCCCTTCGTGCAAAACGTCTCGCCAAGGCAAGATGGTGTCTCCGATTCCTGCTTCCCTGAGCAGATCGGCTGCCTGATCGCCATTAGTGATAATCAATTGAGTCACGATCTACCTTTCGCTCGCTCTTTGTCTCGGTGTGTTTGCAACATTTACCAAGATCATTCCGCCGTGAAACAGATTTTAGAATCCAATTTCAAAACTTGTCCAAAAGAAAGTTGGGAAAGTAGCTTTTGGCTGTGCCTCTGGACAAGGATGTTTGGTCTAAAGGCGGATTTTGGGGAAAGGGGGAGCGTACTGATCGCTCTAGTATGATTACATAATCCCTAAAATGCACAACTACGATTCGAGAATGGTAGATATTTCGCATTATAGCCTAAGACTAAAGCCTAATTTTACACAGATCAAAGCGCATTGATGCAAATGGCTGTAATCGGACTGACAAAATGCTCCCCTAGGGTTCATTTGTGCATAAAAACTATTTCATGCTCTATGATTCTGTTCCGAATTTGGATAGAAAGCGAGCATATGACTTTAACCAATCCATGCAAATTGAGGTACTATCATGACCGCAATTATTGACATCGTGGGTCGCGAGATCCTTGACAGCCGCGGTAACCCTACCGTCGAAGTCGACGTCGTTCTTGAAGACGGCTCTATGGGCCGTGCAGCTGTCCCATCAGGTGCTTCTACCGGTGTTCACGAAGCGCACGAGCTGCGCGATGGCGAAGCACGTTACGGCGGCAAGGGTGTCCTCAAAGCTGTCGAAGCTGTCAACGATGAAATCTTTGACGCTCTGGTAGGTCTGGACGCAGAAAACCAGATCCAGCTTGACCAGGTTATGATTGACCTCGACGGCACCGAAAACAAAGGTCGTCTTGGCGCAAACGCTATTCTGGGCACCTCCATGGCTATTGCCAAGGCTGCTGCAGCTGCTGCTGGCCTGCCGCTCTACCGCTACGTTGGCGGCATGAACGCTTGCACCCTGCCAGTTCCAATGATGAACATCATCAACGGTGGCGAGCACGCTGACAACCCAATCGACGTTCAGGAATTCATGATCATGCCAGTTGGTGCAGATAGCATCAAGGAAGCTGTTCGTATGGGCGCTGAAGTATTCCACGCTCTGAAGAAAAACCTGTCCAAAGCTGGTCACAACACTGCTGTTGGCGACGAAGGCGGTTTCGCACCTAACCTTGAGTCCACAAAAGCTGCTCTCGACTTCATCATGCAGTCCATCAAGGACGCTGGTTTCAAACCTGGTGAAGACGTATACCTCGCTCTGGACTGTGCTTCTTCTGAATTCTACGAAGATGGCAAGTACAACCTCAAAGGCGAAGGCACCGTTCTTGACGCTGCTGGCATGGCTGATTACCTCGAAGATCTGGTTGACAACTATCCAATCATTTCCATCGAAGACGGTATGGCAGAAGACGACTGGGATGGCTGGAAGCTCCTCACCGAGAAAATCGGTGGTAAATGCCAGCTGGTTGGCGACGACCTGTTCGTAACCAACTCCAAACGTCTTGCAGACGGCATCAAAATGGGCGTTGGCAACTCCATCCTCGTTAAAGTGAACCAGATTGGTTCCCTGACCGAGACCCTGGAAGCTGTTGAAATGGCTCATAAAGCTTCTTACACAGCTGTTATGTCTCACCGTTCTGGCGAAACTGAAGACGCTACCATTGCTGACCTTGCTGTTGCTACAAACTGCGGCCAGATCAAAACTGGTTCCCTGTCTCGTTCCGACCGTCTGGCAAAATACAACCAGCTGATCCGCATCGAAGAAGAGCTTGGCCCTATGGCTAAATTCGCAGGTCGTTCTATCCTGAAAGCTTAATTGCGGTTTGATCTGAACTTCATGTTCGATCGAAAGAGATTTGCCGGCGCATCCTTTGGGTGCGCCGGTTTTTGTTTGTTCTTACCGATGGGTTTTTCGCGTGGTTTAAAGTTCATCCATCAAACTTGCTGTCGGCTGTATATTGTTCATAAATTCAAACACTTTTTGACGTATCTCGTGAAGATGAGTGAAGAGAGCAACATGCTCGGCATTTTCTAATAAAAGTAATTCTGAGCCATAGATTGATTGTTGAGCCGCAGTAGCGTGATCAACTGGAACAACGGAATCTTTGGAGCCATGCACGATCAATGTTGGGCATCGAATGGCTGAAATATCGGTGCCACGTTGCTTCGAACAAAAACGCGTGTCGTTTACCGTGCCTGCTATTCTGTTTGCAATATTATGCATGGTGCTTTGTTGCAGAGCTTGCATCAACGCCCAGGATTCGCTGTCGTTGACTGTGCGTCGTAGCAGATTACGGTCCGAGATCGATCTTCGAGCCAAGCTAAGAGGGTCTTTTCGGACTCTTGCCTCCAGCTTGCTTGATAGCCATTTGGACTGGGCCATCAGCTTTAAAAACGCAAGGCGCATGTAAATTGTGCGTTTTACTGGCAACGTCTTGGTGCAGCAGGAGATCAGGATGAGTGCTTTGCATCTATCCTGATGGCGCACTGCGAACTCAAGTGCCGACGGCCCACCTGCTGAAATTGCAACAACTGTTGCTTGATCGATTTTTTGTTGATCCAGAAGATAAGCGAACAAATCTGCCTGCTGCGGTGGCGCTTTCCCGCAATTTAACGCTGAACCAAGATAGCCGGGGCGGGAAATGGAGATTGATCTATGGGGTAGCTCTGGGGTGAGGGCGGCTTTCGCGAGCAAGGCACTCTGGTCAAAACCTCCCATTCCGCCATGAATGCATAGATAAGCAGGTAATGTCTCATTCCCGCTCGTTGTAAACTCAAACTGTCCTTGGGGTGTGGTTACATATTGGCACGATTCATTGATTGGCAAACTCTTGTTTGACATGACGAATTTCTTTCTTGCAAAGATGGTCGTTCGGCAAAACATGGCAAGTGAGGCCATTTTGCATGATTAAGCAGAATTGGAGTGTTTCAGAATAGCTTTGATGGCCGGAGGCTTAGCTATTGGTTCTCGGAGACGCGCAGCTTTACAAGAGAGATAAAGGTCTTGGCTGTTGCCGTTGGCGGCATTTCATTGCGCTTGTAAGCTGAGCCGTCTGTGTTGCGCGTTACAAAATCAAGATCAACGAGAGTACGTCGCAATATCGCGTGATCTTCGAAACTGATCAGGTGCATCAAAAGCGTTTTGACTTCGGATTCCGCAAGAGGTTCCTTCGCCGGGAAGCAAGACCACAGCCACCAAAGACAAAGCTCTCTTTGCGAGAAATGGCTGGGCCAACGCACAAGCCGGGATCGAGAATCAAAGTGGCGCAAGGTCTTCTCGATCAGCAGATGGTCTACGGTTTGCAATAAAAGTTTTGGGGCTGCCAAGCGCTGCTCGGCTTTTGAACTTGCCTTGAAATGCTGAAAATTCTTGTAACCGGCCGCGTGAGCCAGAATGTTCAACCATTCTACGTGGCTGGGTGAAACGTCCTTTTGCTCGGTTGCTTTTTTGAGCACCTTAGCGAGCGCGGAAATATCTTCCACCTGAAATCTGAGCGTAGATTTTGACATGACTTATCCTCGACATGTGCCGAAAACGTTAAGTCGTGGTCACTCTTGCGACATGGCACGGGATAAGTGTTGGTCCGTGAAAAGGGCAGGTTTAGCACTTGCAAGAAGTAGTGACGCCTGGGTGAACTGCCGACCGCGGCCCTTCTACCCTGAAATGACATGGTTGACAAGAGCAATTTCTGATCGAACTGGTGTGATAATTTTAAGAGAACAAAATAAGTGGCATATTATTTGCTTTATTTGGTTGATGATCGGGCTTGTTTGACAATTGGGCGGTACACATGAGCTGTGCTGCATTGGAGATCGAAACGATGATTGTATTGGATGATGCAATTTTGATGAGCTATTTGAAGGAAGATGCCCCCTATGGAGATATGACCAGTCGGCCGCTCAATCTTGGTTCGTGCGCATCGAAGATGGGGTTCTTTGCAAGGTATGACATGACTGTCTGTGCGGTCGAGGAAGCCGCGCGGCTTTTGCAATTGATTGGTTGCGAGGTTGAATGTTGTTGCAGGACTGGCGAGCGGCTTTCTGCCGGAGCGCCTATTCTTGAAGCTGTTGGTGATGGAGAAACCATCCTTCTTGGGTGGAAAGTTTCGCAGGTGCTTGTCGAATGGGCGTCTGGGGTGGCGACCGCAACAAGCACCCTGGTTGATACTGCCAAAAAGAGCTTTCCTGATGCTGTCATTGCTTGCACGAGAAAGTCTGTTCCTGGAACACGGGCGCTTTCTGCCAAGGCGATTATCGCTGGCGGCGCTGCGCTTCACCGGACAGGGTTATCAGATACGATACTTCTGTTTCCAGAACACCGGGCATTAGCTGAACCGTCGCTCTCTCTTGCCGATCAAATTCTGAAGCTCAAGCGCGCCAATCCTGAGCGAAATGTTGTCGTTGAAGTAAAAGACATTGAGGATGCAGTCATTGTAGCTTCGGCTGGAGCGGATGTCTTGCAGTTGGAGAAATTCGAGCCGGCGAAAATTCTACACCTGAAAGATGAACTGGCCGGCAAGGGCTTGGCTCCCAAAATAGCAGCTGCTGGCGGGATCAATCCAAATAATGTTGCTGACTATGCTGCAACTGACGTCGATATTCTGGTCACTTCCTATCCTTATTACGCAAAGCCTGCTGATGTGCAGGTGATTATCAATAAGGTTTGAAAATTGGGCTTGTATCTCGATATGTATTTATATTTCATATGCAATGAAACTAAATTATTTCATTACAAATGAAATAAAATATCGCAAAACTGATGCCGGTCGCATTGGGTGTGCGGGCCTTGTGTTGGGAGAGGGAGGTTATTGGTTTTGTCGGTCTTTATTGCTGAAAGGTGAAATTGCCTGAGCGGAGACTTTTCGAACAAAAGCTTCGAGCACCATCCAGACAAGCCGACCAAACAACACGTAAAGGGCAAAGGACAGCTTGTCGTCTATTTTGAGAAGCTCGAACCATTTGGCGTAAGCGACTATGAAGGGCTGGTGATCAAGCCAACTGACGAATAGGTGGGAAAATTCATGGACCTTGGTGTAGATCTGCTCTTGGTAGAGAAAGCAGTAGATATAGCAGATGGTTCCCAGAATGATGCCGACAATCAGGCGCCAAAACCCAATGAGTGTTATGCCAAACAGGTGCAAAAGCAGCATATTCTTCCCCCGGTTCATGGGTTTGGATCGTTGTGATTGTACTTAACCGGGGCTGCTCTGTCAGTCCTTTTGTCTGTGATGTTCAGTGCTTATTGGTTGCAATTGACTAGGCTTGATGCTCTGGGTTCCAGCGCTTCATGAGCGAGTGAACATCAAGGTCGACCTGTGAGAGCAATCGGGCAGCGCTTTGCTCGATCATGTCTGTGAGGCTTTCGGGTTTCAGGTAGAAAGCTGGCACAGGGGGCGCAATGATGCCGCCCATTTGGGTGACGCGCTCCATGGCTTGAATGTGCCCCAGATGCAGAGGCGTTTCTCTGACTGCCAATACCAGCTTGCGACGTTCCTTGAGCATGACATCAGCCGCGCGGATTGAGAGTCTGTCTGTCTGGCAATAGGCTATGGCCGCCAGACTACGGATGGAGCAGGGGGCAAAGAGAAGACCGTCCAGCGGATTGGAGCCGGAGGCGATGGATGCAGAAAGATTGTGGTCGTCATGGATATGATCGGCACTATCGTTCAGTTCCTCAATCTGATGTTTTGCCAGTTCGAGCTTTGCTGTCGTCATGCCGCCAGATGTGACAATTAGATGGGTTTCCAGCAGATCCCCGTTCTCTTTTAGGGCATTTAGTTGTTTCAAGGCGTAAAGACCCAAAAGAGAACCCGAGGCTCCAGTAACGACAATTCCGATCCGTTTAACATCCTGCATGGTCAGGTGCTCCTACATTCTGAGGCTAAAGGCCAAGGCTTTCGACGAGCTTGTCTACTTCATTAATGGTGTCTTGATCCATTTTCAGCTCTCGGCCCCATTCGCGGCTTGTTTCCGAACCAATTTTGTCGGTCGCGTCGATGCCCATTTTTCCGCCAAGACCTTCCAATGGTGAGGCAAAATCGAGATAGTCGATCGGCGTGTTGTCGATGCGCAAAAGATCGCGGCCCGGATCGGTCTTGGTGGCGACGGCCCACATGACATCTTTCCAGCTGCGGGCGTTGATATGGGAATCTACGATGATAATCAGCTTGGTCATGTTGAATTGCGGCAACATGGACCACATGCCCATCATGACGCGACGGGCTTGACCGGCATATTGCTTGTTGATCGATATGATTGCCACGCGGTAGGAGGCAGTCTCCGGAGGGAGCCAGACATCGACAACCTCTGGGAAAGCCTGACGGACAAGAGGCATGAAGACATCATTCATGGCTTCGGAAATGACGGATGGTTCGTCGGGTGCACGGCCGGTATAGGTCGAGAGATAGATCGGGTCCTTGCGGTGAGTGATGGCTGTCACCGTCACTTTGGGGAATTGCTCCACGGCATTATAGTAACCTGTGTGATCTCCATATGGGCCTTCGGGCAAGGTTTCTGTTGCTGAGACTGTACCCTCAATGATGATTTCGGCGTTGGCAGGCACGAGCAGCGGCTGGGTTTTTGCCTTGACCAATTGTGTTGGCTTGCCGCGATAAAGGCTAGAGAACTGTGCTTCGCTCAAGGTTTCCGGCACAGGCGTGACGGCTCCCATGATGGTTGCCGGGTCGGAGCCGATTGCTATGGCGATTGGCATGTCCTTGCCTTGCGCTTTCCATTGCCTGAAATGGGCTGCCCCGCCTCGGTTTTCCAGCCAGCGCATGATGAGCGTTTTGTGGTCGACCTGCTGGATGCGATAGACGCCCCAATTGTAAGCCTTGATCTCGTCACTGGCTTCAGGCTTGGTTATGACAATGGGCCATGTGATGAGCGGGGCGGGTTCTTCTGGCCAACAGGTCTGAATGGGCAGTGCGCCGAGGTCAATTTCATCGTCGGTATGAATAACCTGTTGGCAATCGGCGCGGCTCTGGACTTTGCCACGAAGGCTTGTGGCGGCTTTCAGCAAAGGTCCGATTGCTGGCAGAATTTCTGAACGCTCCGGCGGTTGTGGCTGGCGCAGATAGGCCAGAAACTCTCCGAAGGCTACAAGCTCATCCTCGTTGCACCCCAATGACCATGCGACTCTCTTGACTGTGCCGAACAGGTTAATGAGTGCGGGCATGCTGCTTGGTGTGCCGTCAGACTTCAGTGGGTGCTCAATAAGCAGGGCAGGGCCGTTTTTCATCATCACCCGGCGTTGTAACTCGGTTGCCTGAAGCTTCATGCTAATGGGTTCTGAAATGCGTATGAGCTCGCCTTGTGATTCGCAGTATTTGATAAAATCGCGCAGGTCAGAAAAGACTGGCAGGCGTCTGCTATGGATGTGCATTTGGGAGCCCTGATAGGTTCGATGTTGTCGGCCATTCGAGGGCGGGGTCACTATAGACACCAGTCATTTTTATGGCCGTAATTGCTAGTTCAAGTTTTGACCTTTCACTTTCTCATAATCAAGCTTTAATGCGTTTGAAAGCTTTGGAAATTGTTTCTGGCAGATTTCCGGGATTTACATGAGAGAAGTCATCGAAAACGGACTACGTATTTAAATGCTTTGTTAACCTGTTGAATTGATTTACTTTTTGTAAACCAAAAAAATGCGCAGATTTTATGTTGATGTGGCATTTGGAAAGCGTTTGTTAACGCTAGTCGGTCTACATTGTCTGCATATCAGGCGGATTTTGGTTTTGCGTACTGCCTGATAACCGAGTTTGTAGGGTGTACGGTATGGCAACTCGCCAGAGAAAAAATTCTGTGTTGCGCCATTTGTCGCTTCCTCTTTTCTTCTTGTTGGTTCTCTCCTATTTTGTGTATCATACACTGCATGGAAGCTATGGCGTTTATGCTCTGGCGGACATGAAGGGTCAGGCTGATATGCTTGAAGCAGACCTGCTGGATTTGCGCTATCAGAGAGAAGCTGCCGAGCATCGAATTGCTCTTCTCCGTAACGATACCCTTGATCCTGACATGATGGATGAGCGCGCCCGCGCCTACCTCGATGTTGCCAATCCAAACGAAATCGTAATTTTCAATAATTAACTCAAATTCGGTTGACGTATTTTTTTTAACCGAAATCAAGTTAAGCTGGTTTATTATTTTAAATTCAATGAGTTAGATACTATTTTTCAGTGGATTACCTTATTTATCTTTGATTGCAGATTAGAATTCCCTAAATTATCTTACAGAACATGGAAACGCTTTAGGGAGCAGCAACATGGCAGCATCCACTTCTGGCACCGCTAAGAAGGCGGCGAAGGGGTCACCCCGTACCCCGGTTAATCGCACAATTGTAGAATTTGATAAGGATCAGGAACTTCACGCATATCGTGAAATGCTCTTGATTCGTCGGTTTGAGGAAAAAGCCGGCCAGCTTTATGGCATGGGCTTGATCGGCGGCTTCTGTCACCTTTATATCGGACAGGAAGCCGTGGTCGTCGGCATGCAGATGGCTGCCAAGGAAGGCGATCAGGTTGTTACATCCTATCGCGACCATGGTCATATGCTGGCTTGCGACATGGACCCCAAAGGGGTTATGGCCGAATTGACGGGCCGCAAGGACGGATACTCAAAAGGTAAAGGCGGCTCGATGCATATGTTCAGCCGCGAAAAGAACTTTTTCGGCGGCCACGGTATCGTTGGTGCTCAGGTATCCATCGGCACTGGCCTTGCTTTTGCAAACCAGTATCGAGGTAATGACAATGTCTCCTTCATTTATATGGGCGACGGCGCATCCAACCAGGGTCAGGTTTATGAAAGCTTCAATATGGCCAAGCTTTGGCACCTGCCTGCGATTTATGTGATCGAGAACAATAAATACGGTATGGGAACCTCGGTCGAGCGCTCCTCTTCCAACACAGATCTTTCCCAGCGTGGCATGTCCTTCGGTATTCCTGGTGAACAGGTAGATGGCATGGATGTTCGCGCTGTTATGGCTGCTGCTGAACGCGCTATCGAATGGGCACGCGAAGGCAAAGGGCCTTACATCCTTGAGATGATCACTTATCGCTATCGCGGACACTCCATGTCCGACCCGGCGAAATATCGCTCCAAAGAAGAAGTGCAGAAAATGCGCAACGAACATGATCCTATCGAACAGGTTCGTCAGCGTCTGATTGATGGTGGCTTTGCAACTGAAGACGAGTTGAAGGCTATCGACAAAGACATCCGCGCAGTTGTTTCCAACGCAGCAGATTTCGCGCAGTCCAATCCTGAGCCGGATGAATCCGAACTCTGGACCGACATTTACATGCCTCTTTAAGGAGAAGGGAACTATATCATGCCAATTAAAGTTTTGATGCCGGCCCTTTCCCCAACCATGGAAGAAGGCAACTTGGCCAAGTGGGTCAAGCACGAAGGTGATAAAATCGAAATCGGTGATGTGATTGCCGAAATCGAAACCGACAAAGCCACCATGGAAGTCGAATCTGTCGACGAAGGTACTCTGGGCAAAATTGTCGTTGCTGAAGGCACGCAAGGTGTCAAGGTCAACGAACTGATTGCTTTGATCCTTGAAGAAGGTGAAGACGCTTCTGCTCTGGATAGCGTTTCTGCCGATGCAGCCCCTGCTGCCGAGGAAGCGCCTGCGGCTGCGGCTTCAGTGCCTGCGGAACCAAAGGCTGCTGCTCCTGTTACCGTTCCTGACGTTGACGAAGAGCCCGAAATTCCTGAAGGTACTGCAATGAAAACCCAGACTGTCCGCGAAGCATTGCGTGACGGTATGGCCGAGGAAATGCGCCGTGATGAAGACGTATTCCTGATCGGTGAGGAAGTTGCTCAGTATCAGGGTGCTTACAAGATTTCGCAGGGCATGCTGGATGAATTCGGTGAGCGCCGCGTGATCGACACCCCGATTACCGAGCATGGCTTCACGGGTCTTGCTGCCGGTGCTGCTATGGCTGGTCTGCGTCCTATCGTTGAATTCATGACGTTCAACTTCGCCATGCAGGCGATTGACCACATCATCAACTCTTCTGCAAAGACCCTTTATATGTCCGGCGGCCAGATCCATAACCCGATCGTATTTCGTGGTCCAAACGGTGCTGCTGCTCGCGTGGCTGCTCAGCACTCACAGGATTACACCGCATGGTACAGCCAGGTTCCTGGTTTGATTGTGGTTCATCCTTACAGCGCCTCCGATTACAAGGGGCTGATCAAGTCTGCTATCCGCACCAACAACCCTGTTGTTTTCCTTGAGAACGAGATTCTTTATGGTCACAGCTTTGATGTGCCTGATCTTGAAGATTTCACGGTTCCTCTGGGTAAAGCCAAGGTTGCTCGCAAGGGCAAGGACGTGACCATTGTGTCCTTCGGCATGGGCATGCTGCATTCGCTGAATGCTGCTGAAGAGCTGGCCAAGGAAGGCATCGAGGCTGAAGTCATCGACCTTCGCACCATCCGTCCTCTGGACACCGAAACCATCATTCGCTCCGTCATCAAGACTGGTCGCTGTGTAGTGGTTGAAGAAGGTTGGCCTCAGGCTTCTACCGCTTCGGAAGTAGCTTTCCGCGTGATGGATCAGGCGTTCGATTATCTCGACGCTCCGGTTGCTCGCGTTTGTGGCAAGGATGTTCCGATGCCGTATGCTGCCAATCTTGAAAAACTGGCTTTGCCAAACGTTGCTGAAGTTATTGCAGCGGTTAAAGCCGTTACCTACACCGCTTAAAGGAGAGAGATTATGCCCGTAACAATTACGATGCCGGCCCTTTCTCCGACCATGGAGAGCGGTACGCTGGCCAAATGGCTGGTGAAGGAAGGCGACGAGATCACCTCTGGCGATGTCATTGCCGAGATCGAAACCGACAAGGCAACCATGGAAGTGGAAGCTGTTGACGAAGGCACCATCGGCAAGATTCTTGTCGAAGCTGGTACGGCCGATGTTGCTGTGAACGCTCCGATTGCATTGTTGCTCGAAGATGGTGAAGACGCATCTGCACTTGAAGGCTTCTCCGCTGGGGATGCTGCAGCCGCGCCTGCTGCTGATGCTGCGCCAGCCAAGGAAGAAGCCGCTGCGGCTGCTGCTCCTGAAGCAAATGTTGCTGCTGGTCCTGCTCCAACGGCAGCTGATGGCAACCGCATCTTCTCTTCGCCTTTGGCGCGTCGTCTGGCAAAGATGAACGATCTGGATTTGGCCAAGATCAGCGGTACGGGCCCTCGTGGCCGTATTGTCAAGCGCGACGTTGATGCTGCGCTCGAAGCTGGCACGGCTAAGGCTGGTGCTCCTGCTGCCGCTGAAGCTCCGAAAGCTGCTGCCGCTCCGGCTACCGCTGCTGCGGTTCCTGCGGGTCAGACTGATGAACAGGTGCTCAAAAACTTTGCTGAAGGGTCCTACGAGCTTGTTCCTCATGATGGTATGCGCAAGACCATTGCAAAACGTCTTACCGAAGCCAAGCAGACCATTCCGCACTTCTATGTGTCGGTTGACTGTGAACTGGACGCATTGCTCGCTCTGCGTGGTCAGCTCAACAACTCTGCTCCGCGCAAGGACGACAAGCCTGTTTACAAGCTGTCGGTTAACGACATGGTGATCAAGGCTTTGGCTCTGGCTTTGCGTGATGTTCCGGATGCTAACGTCTCCTGGACGTCGGAGAACATGGTCAAGCACAAGCATGTTGATGTTGGTGTTGCTGTTTCCATCGAAGGTGGCCTGATCACCCCGATTATTCGCAAGGCAGAAGAAAAAGCTCTGTCCACCATCTCCAACGAGATGAAAGATATGGGCAAGCGCGCCAAAGAGCGCAAGCTGAAGCCTGAAGAATATCAGGGCGGCACGACCGCTGTGTCCAACATGGGCATGATGGGCGTCAAGAGCTTCTCTGCTGTGGTGAACCCGCCGCACTCGACCATTCTGGCTGTTGGTGCTGGTGAGAAACGTCCGATTGTTGTTGGTGACGAAATCAAGGTTGCAACCATGATGACCGTTACCCTGTCGACGGACCACCGCACTGTGGATGGTGCTTTGGGTGCAGAATTGCTCAAGGCATTCAAGGGTTACATCGAAAACCCGATGAGCATGTTGGTCTAATCCCGACGGCCTCTTGAACTCGCCGGCCACGTCATGGGGTGTGGTCGGTATTCCCTAGCGAAAAGCGTCTTTGCCTGCTCTTCTCTTTTTGTGGAGCCGCGAACCACTGCATGCCTCGGGATGGGTTCAATGGGTGAATTAGAGGAATTTTCAAAATGGCACAGACTGAATTTGACGTAATCGTAGTCGGTTCTGGACCTGGTGGTTATGTGACTGCCATTCGCTCTTCGCAGCTTGGTCTCAAAACGGCGATTGTCGAGAAGAACGAGCTGGGTGGTATCTGCCTTAACTGGGGCTGTATTCCGACCAAGGCTCTGCTTCGCTCGGCTGAAATCTTTCATTTCATGAAAAACGCCAAGGACTATGGTCTTTCGGCAGACAATGTCAGCTTTGACCTGCAGAAGGTTGTCGAACGCTCCCGTGGCGTTTCCAAGCAGCTCAATACCGGCGTTGGCTTCCTGATGAAAAAGAACAAGGTCACCGTGATCAAGGGTGAAGCCGTTCTGGAAGGCAAGGGCTCTTTGACCGTTACTGGCGATGATGCAGGGACCTACAAGGCCAAGCATATCATTCTGGCAACCGGTGCGCGTCCGCGCGTTCTGCCCGGACTTGAGCCGGACGGCAAACTGATCTGGACCTATTTCAATGCCTTGAAACCGGACATCATGCCAAAGAGCCTTCTGGTTGTTGGCTCCGGTGCGATTGGTATCGAGTTTGCCAGCTTCTTCAACACAATGGGCGCAGATGTCACTGTTGTTGAAATGATGCCCAAGATCCTTCCTGTCGAAGACGATGAAATTTCCGGCATGGCACGCAAGTCTCTTGAAAAGCAGGGTATCAAGATCCTGACCGAAGCCAAGGTGACCAGCGTCAAGAAGGGCGGAAACAACGTCGAAGCGACCGTCGAGAAAAAAGGTGGCAAGACCGAAATTATCAAAGCCGACCGGATCATTTCTGCTGTTGGTGTACAGGGCAATATCGAAAATCTTGGCCTTGAAAAGCTTGGTATCAAAACAGACCGTGGCTGCATCGTGATTGACGACTATGGCCGCACCAATGTTGAAGGCATCTATGCCATTGGCGACGTTGCCGGTCCTCCAATGCTTGCGCACAAGGCCGAACATGAAGGCACGATCTGCGTCGAGAAAATTGCAGGACTGCATCCGCATCCGATGGACAAGAGCAAGATCCCTGGCTGTACCTATTGCCATCCGCAGGTATCCTCTGTCGGTCTTACCGAACAGGCCTGCAAGGCAAAGGGGCTCGACGTTCGCGTTGGTCGCTTCCCATTCATTGCCAACGGCAAGGCCATTGCTCTTGGTGAACCGGAAGGCATGATCAAGACCATCTTTGACAAGAAGACCGGACAGTTGCTTGGTGCGCACATGATTGGTGCTGAAGTAACCGAGCTTATTCAGGGCTTCATAGTTGCCATGGGTCTTGAGACCACCGAAGAAGAGCTGATGGAAACCATCTTCCCGCATCCGACCCTGTCGGAAATGATGCCGGAATCGGTTCGTGATGCTTTCGGTCGCGTGATCCAGACGTGATCATCTGACGTATCAACGATAAAACCTGTTTGAGACTCGTGGTGAGCGTTGCGGGACGGATCTTAATTGATCTGTTCCGCCTTGGGGAGCTTGATTGATGCTCCCTGAGCGCTATGTAAGATAAAGGGCTGTATTTGCTCTTCTTAAACGCTGGTTACAGGGGAAATCAAATGGGTTTTATCGGTTGGATTATCGTTGGCATTATCGCCGGGTTTATCGCTGAAAAAGTAACCAATTCGGACCATGGTCTGCTTACAAACCTGATTGTTGGTCTTATTGGCGCTTTTGTTGGTGGCTTCATTGCCGACAGATTTGGTATCCGCTTTGTCCATAATGGATTTCTCGATACCACCATCATCGCAACTCTCGGTGCAATTCTGGTGCTGTTTGTGTATCAGAAAGTTCGATCTTGACCGGCTTGACCGGCATGCACTGGTTGGATATTGCTGATCAACCAGAACTATTAGGGATGACGAGGAACCTGAATGGTTACCATTATTGATACCGTTTCAAACTTGGCTGAAAATGCAAACAAGGTCGCTGCCAAACCCCGCCATCCTGAGAAAGCCCATCGGCCAGACAATCCGATTCAGAGGAAACCTGACTGGATCCGCGTAAAGGCTCCGGGCTCCAAAGCCTATAAAGAAACGCTCGACATCGTGCGCGGCAACAAGCTCGTGACGGTTTGTGAAGAAGCCGGTTGCCCCAATATGGGCGAATGCTGGTCTCACAAGCATGCCAGTTTCATGATCATGGGCGAAATTTGTACGCGCGCCTGCGCTTTCTGCAATGTTGCAACGGGCATGCCGGGTGCTCTGGATCCTGATGAGCCGGAAAATACCGGCCGTGCTGTGGCCCAGATGGGGCTCAAGCATGTGGTTATCACGTCTGTTGATCGTGATGACCTGAAAGACGGTGGGGCCCAGCACTTCGCTGATGTCATTCATGCGATCCGTGCAGCTTCACCAGAAACCACCATTGAGGTTCTGACACCTGACTTTTTGCGCAAGGACGGCGCATTGGAGGTTGTTGTTGCGGCCAAGCCTGATGTGTTCAATCACAATCTGGAAACCGTGCCATCAAACTATCTCAAAGTGCGTCCGGGCGCTCGCTATTTTCACTCCATCCGTCTCTTGCAGCGCGTGAAGGAGCTAGATCCTACCATGTTCACCAAATCCGGTATCATGGTTGGTCTTGGTGAAGAGCGCAATGAAGTGCTCCAGCTCATGGATGATCTGCGCGTTGCTGACGTTGATTTTCTGACCATCGGTCAGTATCTGCAGCCAAGCAAAAAGCACCATCCGGTGATCAAATTTGTTACGCCGCAGGAATTCAAGGGCTATGAAACCATCGCCTATACCAAGGGCTTCCTGATGGTGTCTGCCAATCCTCTTACGCGTTCGTCTCATCATGCCGGAGAAGATTTTGACAAGCTCAAGGCAGCTCGCCGTGCCAAACTCGGTCACTGAGTGAGGAACGCTCTCATATGCCAAAATTCCAGTCTCGCCACAAAGTGAAGCATTCTGCCGACGAGATGTTCAGGTTGGTGGCAGATGTCGAGCAATATCCTCAGTTTGTTCCACTTTGCAAGTCTCTCCATATAAGGGGACGCAAGGATACTGATCAGGGCAGTATTCTGGTCGCGGACATGGTGGTAGCCTATAAGATGATCCACGAGAGCTTCACCTCAAAGGTTACGCTTTCGCCTGATCAGAACCGGATCATCGCAGAATATCTGGATGGGCCTTTCAAGCATATGGAAAATCGCTGGGCCTTTGAGCCTGTAGAAGGTGAGCCGGGTGCTTGTTACGTTGTCTTTTACATAGACTATGAGTTCAAGAACCGGATGCTATCGGGGCTTATGGGGGCCATGTTTGATAAGGCATTCAAAAAGTTTTCTGCAGCCTTCGAGCAGCGGGCCGATCTGATTTACGGGTGAGGTTCCAAAGCCGGGAAAAACGAAAGGCCGCGTTGAGCGGCCTTATTTTTTGATCAAGATCTGTTGGTTCAATCGTTGGGATTGAGGCTCTTGCCCAGAATGTGGACGTCGTTACCGATCACCTGTCCCGAGCTTCCGACAATCAGAGGGTCCGGCCCGTGCACAACATGTCTGTCCTTGTTGGGATAGGGCAGGGAGGCAAGGAAATGCTGCATGCAGTTGAGGCGAGCCCGCTTCTTGTCGTTTGACTTGACGATGGTCCAAGGCGCGTCTGCGGTATCGGTATAGAAGAACATCGCTTCCTTGGCCTCGGTATAGTCGTCCCACTTATCAAGGGATGCCTTATCGACCGGTGAGAGTTTCCATTGTTTCAGGGGGTCTGTTTCTCTGGCCGAAAAGCGACGGCGTTGTTCATCCTGTGTTACCGAGAACCAGTATTTGAACAGTTGTATTCCTGAGCGGCAGATCATGCGTTCAAATTCTGGTGTCTGGCGCATGAATTCCAGATATTCGCTTGGGGAGCAGAAGCCCATGACACGTTCCACGCCAGCGCGGTTATACCAGGAGCGGTCAAACAGCACCATTTCGCCAGCAGAGGGCAGATGCTCGATATAGCGCTGATAATACCACTGGCTGCGTTCTCTCTCTGAGGGCTTGTTAAGGGCAACCACGCGGGCCATGCGTGGGTTGAGGTGCTCCATGAAGCGCTTGATGGTTCCGCCTTTGCCTGCAGCATCGCGCCCTTCGAAAATGATGACGATTTTCTGGCCGGTTTCCTCGATCCAATTCTGTGCTTTCAGCAGCTCGACTTGCAAATGGCTCTTTTGCTTTTCATATGTCAGCCGCTTCATCTTTGTCTTGTAGGGAAATACGCCCTGCTCGAAAACACGTCTGATCTCGTTCGGATCGTGACGCCTTTCAAAGACGGAAGGGGTAGCCTCTTCGGGAGGTGCAGTCTTTTCTTCTGATGGATCAAGAGAGGGGTCGATTGTTCCCTGAGCCATAATCTTCTCCAGTTTTTCCAGTTTGTCCTGCGCTTCCATCGCCAGATCAAGAGAGTCTAGCGCTGCCTTCTTTGCTGATTTTGACATATTTTCCTCCCTCGGTGTCGATTAGTTTCAATTTATCTTAAATAGTTTAATCGCCGATGAGCTGGATCTTGGAAAAAGTAGTTATGGTTAAAATTACCTATTACTGTGATCTACGTCATGATTTCGGGCCCGGACGTTGCATAAAAGCAACTTGCTGGTGAAAAATGATTTGTTAACCATGATGCTTAACGCCTTATGCCCGTGTTCAGCCACAATATGGTGGCAGGTTGGATTTCACCGAATGATCGATTGCAAAAAGTTAACAGGCGCTCGTCATAGAACTGACATTTTTTGCGCCTTTGTAAGCAACATATAATCGATCAACGAGCTCTCCTTATTGGATCGGGCTTGATGGAATGCCGTACCGGCTATTGGGAGCGTTGGGTCGGTCGAATTGGAGATGGGTTCTGCAAGGTGAGAGATTTTATCTCAAGCCGAGCAGGTGAATGGTGTGTCATGAAGCGTCAAACAGGTTTTGCGATTAGGCTGGTGCAAGCATTGGCCATTGTTGGTTTGTCGAATTTTCTGGGTAGTGTGCCTTCTTATGCCTTTGATCCACGGACCATCGAAGAAGGTCAGGCAACGCCCGATGAGGCTTTCCGTTTTGGTGCACAAGCTTACAAGTTTGGCAACAAGGCAACGGCCGTGCAGGCGCTCACATATGCCGCTCACAATGGTCATATGGCCTCTCAGTGGAAATTGGGCAGCATGTATGAAGAGGGCGACGGTGTTGTAAGAGACCCCGTTCTTGCCTTTGAGCTTTTCAACGGGATCGTGAAACGCTATGGCGATGCGCAGCCCGGCTCAGTCGAGGCGCGCTATGTTTCCAACGCGATTGTCAAGCTGAGCGCCTTTTTCCGCACGGGCATTAATGGCAAGCTTGCTCCCAACCCGAAAAAGGCCCGCGATTTTCTGCAATATGCGGCGTCATATTTCCGGGATCCTGATGCCCAATATCATTTGGCCATGTCGTATCTTGATAAATCCGACGGGAAGATCGAGCCTAAGATGGCGGCTCGTTGGCTGAATAAAGCTGCGCGCAAGGGCCATATTGGTGCTCAGGTCGAGTTGGGTAATCTGCTTTTGGAAGGCACGATTCTTCCTAGCCAGCCGGTGAATGGCCTCAAATGGTTGACCATTGCCCGTATTCTGGATTCGACCAATGCCGCCGTGTTGGATCGGCAGGAAGCTGCTTTTGCCTTGGCTGATGAAGCCACACGCCAAAAGGCCGTGTCTCTGGCCAATGAATGGGTCGAGAGTGGTGGAGACTGAGGCTGCCTGGCGGTGTTCCTGGCAGTGTTGTTCAGTCTCGTTTTACCTCAATTTGATAGGGCGTATCCTGAAGGCTATGCGCAGAGCGGAGCATCAAGGCTGATTGCATTTGAGCGTCAGCATGACCGGGACGTGATCTGAAGGTTTTTCCCAGTCGCGGGTTTCCTTCTGGATTTCGCAAGTCTTGAGCATGTCAGCTGCTTCTGGTGAAAGCAGGTGGTGGTCAATGCGAATGCCCATATTGCGTGGCCATGCTCCTGCTTGATAATCCCAGAATGAATATTGATGCGGCGTTGCGTTGCAGGCGCGAAAAGCATCAGTCAGTCCGACAGCCTTCAATTCTCTGAACAGGTCAAGTGTCTCGGTTCGATAAAGCGCATCGCCCCACCATGCATCGTGATCATGTACGTCATCGGCGGAAGGAATAGCATTATAATCGCCGCAAAGGACAAATGCTTCTTCAAGGGAGAGGCGTTGCTTTGACCAGCCGATCAGCCTGCGCATCCATCCAAGCTTGTAGGGGTATTTTTCGGTGTCAACCGGATTGCCGTTCGGCAGATAGAGGCTCACCACGCGCAGTGGGCCCTTGTCGGTTGAAAATACGCCTTCGATGAAGCGCGCCTGTTCGTCACTGTCATCTCCGGGTAGGCCGCGATTGACTTCTTCGAATGGGAGGCGCGAGAGCAAGGCTACGCCGTTGAAGCTCTTCTGGCCGTGGGTCTCTACATTGTAGCCAAGCGATTCTATGTCTGTCCGAGGGAAGGCTTCGTCGACGGACTTGATCTCTTGCAGGCAAGCGATATCAGGCTTTTCTTCTTCCAACCAGCGCAGCAGGTTTGGGTGTCGGGCTTTGATGCCGTTTATGTTCCAAGTGGCAATGCGCATGGTGGCCTCATAATCTGGACAGAGATGTGAGCTTGCTGCTCACATCCTCATTATTGGAATGGGATCTTGCTCCTAGATCGAAAAACTGGTGCCACAGCCACAAGACGCGCTGGCCATCGGGTTCTTGATCTGGAACGACTGCCCCATCAGGTCGCTGATGAAATCAACTTCAGCACCATCCATATATTGCAAAGACATAGGATCGAAAAGGACGATTGCCCCGTCCTTGTTGATGATCAGGTCGTCGTCTTCGCTTTTTGTCACGATATCATAGTTATACTGGAATCCTGAGCAGCCACCGCCACTCACGGATATGCGGAGCATTGATCCTTCTTTTTCCTTGGAAAGGATGGTGGCGATTCGCTTGATGGCGCTATCTGTCACGGTTATCGGGTTTGACATTTGGATGATCCTGTCTCATTTTCCATCCGAACAAGTACTGAGTCATGTTTTTTGAGGCTTAAATGCTTGTCGGGGACTTTTGGTCCTGTTTGTTCGCATGAAATATGTCAATCTGACTTGAAGCCTTCATAAAGGCTACTCTTTGCTTTGATAGTTAAGATCAAAATAGGCCAAGTCAACCATTTTGGTTGGGTTTCGCAAATATCTTGAGTTTGGAATGGAAGAATAATGATACCTGCGATTGGATTTGGTGCGCAGCCGCGCGCACGTTACGCAGTTCAACCGGATGAGAGCAAAGGGCGCTTGTTTTTCGAAGCTGCCAGCCCGACCCGAACGCCATTTCAGCGGGATCGCGACCGTATCATTCATTCTTCCGCATTTCGCCGTTTGCAGGCCAAGACGCAGGTGTTTCTCTATCATGAAGGGGACATGTTCCGTACGCGCTTGACCCATACGCTTGAGGTCTCTCAAATCGCGCGGTCGATCGCTCGCGCTCTGTCTGTTGACGAGGATCTGGCCGAGGCGCTGGCATTGTCCCATGATCTGGGGCACACGCCTTTCGGTCATGCCGGTGAACGGGCGCTTGACGGTGTCATGAAGCCCTATGGCGGGTTTGATCATAATGCGCAGTCTTTGCGAGCGGTTACGGCGCTTGAGCAATGTTATGCCGAGCATGACGGCCTGAACCTCAGCTGGGAAACCCTTGAAGGGCTGGTCAAGCATAATGGACCGTTGACGGACAAGGACGGGAACGGCATTGGCCATTATGAAAGTGGGCTGCCTTACGCCATTCGCGTCTATGCCGAACAGCAGGATCTGATGCTCTGGTCCTATGCCAGCATAGAAGCGCAGGCGGCGGCGATTGCTGATGATATCGCCTATAATTCCCATGACATTGATGATGGTCTCAGGGCCATGCTGATCTCTCTTGATCAGCTTCGTGACGTGCCATTGGTCTGCGATATCCTGCGGGAAGTGGAAAGCGTCTATCCCGGGCTTTCGGAAGAGAGAACGGCTCATGAAATTGTGCGTCGGCTTATCACGCGGCTGGTGGAAGATGTGATCAAGACATCCATGGGTAATTTGTCCCGTCTTGCGCCTCAATCGGTTGATGATGTGCGCAATGCACCCCATACCATCGTGTGTTTTTCGGAAGAAATGTTTGAGGCTGTTTCAGGAATCAGACGTTTTCTGTTCGATAATGTTTATCGAGAACATAGCGTTATGCAGATCATGCGCAACGCTGAGCTGGTGCTCAGGGATCTGTTTGTGTATCACTTTGAAGCGCCGGATATGATGCCACTGAATTGGCAATTTGATCTTGATGGTGCGCCAGAGAAGCTGGTTGCGCGACGAGTGGCAGACTATGTGGCTGGTATGACAGACCGTTTTGCTATTCAGGAGCATCAACGTCTGTTTGACGTTACTCCCGATTTGGGTTAGAGCGTATCTCCAAACACTTGGATTTTTCGAAAGCTGGATTCTAAGCTTGGCCCTATGCCAAAATGAACTTGTTTTCGAACGATCCCACTTCTTACCGCCTTTCGAGCTGCAGCTCGCAAATGGTGCCAGTTTTTTTGAGACCGCGTCTCTTTTTCAAGATGATAGCTTGGTTGCTGGCCCAAGATCAGACAGGACTGAAGATGAACGTCTTTACTATTTTTACCGACCGGGTCAAAGAAGCAATCAAGCAGTGTGCATTGGCTACGCGAGATGGTTCGGAGCTGGATCTGTCTCGCGTGATTGTCGAGCCTCCGCGCGATTCTGCCCATGGTGATCTGGCAACCAACGCAGCCATGGTTCTGTCTAAGCAGGTTGGAATGAAGCCGCGGGATGTGGCGGAACGTATTGCGGGCAGTCTTGTCAAGGACAAGGATGTCGCCAAGGTTGATGTTGCCGGGCCGGGCTTTATCAATATGACGCTGGCTGATGATTTTTGGCGCGGTCTTGTGTCAACAATCGTTGCAACCGGCGCCGCCTATGGTCGTTGCAATCTGGGGGGCGGTGAGAAAATCAACGTCGAATATGTTTCTGCAAACCCGACAGGCCCGATGCATGTGGGGCATACGCGTGGTGCAGTGCTGGGCGACTGTATCGCCAATTTGCTTGATTTCGCCGGTTTTGACGTGTGCCGCGAATATTATATCAATGACGCAGGCACGCAGGTGGATGTTTTGGCGCGTTCTGCATTCTTGCGCTATTGTGAAGCTCTCGGCGATGATATCGGAACCATTCCTGATGGCCTTTATCCTGGAGACTATCTGGTGCCTGTCGGAGAAGCTCTGGCCAAGGAACATGGTGACAAGCTCAAACTGGCCAGCGAAGAAGAATGGCTGCCTATGGTCCGTCTCTTTGCAGTTAATGCGATGATGGACATGATCCGTGGTGATCTGGCAGCGCTGAATGTCAAGCATGATGTTTTCTTCTCAGAGAGAAGCCTTATTCACGGTGAAAAGGACCGTGTGAAGGAAGCCATCGAATGGCTGACCGACAAAGGACATGTCTATGTCGGCACATTGCCGCCGCCCAAAGGCCAGCTTCCTGATGACTGGGAAGACCGTGAACAGACCCTGTTCCGCTCTACAGAATTTGGCGACGATATCGATCGGCCTCTGAAGAAGTCCGACGGCAGCAATACCTATTTTGCCAATGACATTGCCTACCATTTCGACAAGTTCAAGCGCGGTTACTCCAAGCAGGTCGATATTCTGGGGGCTGACCATGGCGGTTATGTGAAGCGGTTGAAATCCGCAGTGGCCGCGATCACACAAGGGCAGGGCGGTCTTGAGGTCAAGATCTGCCAGCTGGTCAACCTGATGCGGAATGGCGAACAACTCAAGATGTCCAAACGTGCGGGTAATTTTATTACGCTGCGCGACGTGGTTGAAGAAGTTGGTGTCGACGCTGTGCGTTTTATGATGATGTATCGCAAGTCTGAGGTAACGATTGACTTTGATTTTGCCAAAGTTACAGAGCAGAGCAAAGATAATCCGGTTTTCTACGTGCAATATGCCCATGCTCGGACAGCTTCCATTTTCCGACAGGCTGCAAGTGAAGTTCCTCATCTTTCTGTCGGGCCAGAAGATCTAGCAAAGGCAGATCTAAGTGCTATAAATGACGAGCTTGAACTGGCGTTAATCAGAAAATTGTCTGAATATCCACGTATAGTTGAGGGTGCAGCGGAAACACAAGAGCCTCACAGAGTTGCGTTTTACCTGTATGATCTTGCGGGATATTTCCATGCTGTGTGGAACAAGGGCAAGGAAATGCCGCAATTACGTTTTATTAACGTTAAAGATGAGAAAATGACTCTAGCGCGCTTGGCTCTTGTTCAGGCTGTGGCCACGGTAATCGGTTCTGGCCTCAGTCTGCTTGGTGTAACGGCACCTGAAGAAATGCGTTAGTTCGGTTACCGGTCATTTCTCAAGACAAAGCTTTGCCAGGCAATACGAGTTAAGTGTATGAATGAAAAGGCAAATCGTCATGTCTGATCCTAATGACAAGAAGCCACAATCACCCGCATCAAGCTGGTCCGATCCTGATCGTCAGACTCGTGACAAAGCAAATGCGGGTCCGGTTATGGAAGATCCCTTGGCTGAACTTGATCGAATCGTCAGTGGCGGTTTTGGTCATGAAACAGGCCAGCAGAGTGGTGCTTCTGTTTCTGCTGATGATTTGCGGTCCCTTGAAGAGGAATTAATTAGAGAGTTGCGTGGACATCAACAGGATGTTGGTGACCTTGCGCCTGCGTCTCCTGCGACGCGGCAGGCACCTCAAGTGGATGTTCCTCAAGATGATTCGATGGTTAGGCCTCATCCCCTGTCACAGAACAGACCGGGTGTGCAGGCACAACCAACCGTTCCGGCCGCTTCGCGAGAAACGCAGGATCCAAGGGGCTATGTCCCTGAAGCTCCCGTGTATCGTGAGCCTGAAGTGCGTGCGGAACCGTTCGAAACGGAAGCTCGCAGATCTGCTCCCGAGCCCTCAGTTGGGAATGATGCGACACGCAGTTCCGGGTTGGATGATTGGAGTTCATTGTTTGATGATCTTGGTCCTGCTGCTTCTTCGGCCTCGACGGCTGGGGGCAGGCGAGATGAACGTATCGATCCATATCCTCAGGAGCCGACCGATCGTGATGACGGTTTGCCGACAAGTGGCAGCTATGGCCAACTTAGTCGCCGTGCTGCACCTAAGGTCGATATGCGCGAAGAAGAAGATGCTTATCAAGCTGCTGATTCAGAAAGTCAGGCTCCGGATGTGGTTGCAGATGATCTCCGTTATGCTCAGCCGCCAAAGCAGCCAAGCTATGACAAGGGGTCTTACGCTGCGGCCAAACCTGATTATCGATCATCTCTCGGAGCTGATCGTGAACCTGAAGTCGACCAATGCGGGACTATCGACCCGGCACTGGTGCTGCAGATGTTGCCTCGGGCGCTGTGCGAGAGGCTGTCATGCCTTCTAGTTGGAGCAATCAACGACATCAGGAAGAGCCTGTCTCCGATCCTATGAGTGGCTACAGAGCAAACGCTCCCGCTGTAGGAGGACGTGATGTGCCTTATGGTGCGGCTCCTCAGTCGTCGCGATATGCTCCTGAAGTGTCTCATCAAGCACCGTCTGGTGCTGATCTACCGGGTGATTATTATCCTGAGTCTCGCAGAGAGCCATCCGGCGCCTATGATGATGAACAGGGAATGCCCGGAAGTGCCCCGCGTGTTACCCCGGAAGATCCTTATGCGGCTTTCAATGATCCAAATTTGCCCGCCAGTTCTCAACCTTATCGCTCATATGCAGCCCCTTCGGTTGATAGACCGCGGGCGCCAAATGTGAATGTTGCTGGTCAAATTGACGATTACGCATCCTATGGTTCCGGACCCTCTTATCGTGATGCCGCTCCTCAAAGCTATGATCAGGGATATGCTGCAGGTCAGGGTGGATATGCGGATACGCCGGTTGACCCATATGACGACAATACAGAATCCTATGGAACCTATGCTGATCCGAATGTAGCTCAGGCCGATGCTGAAAGTCTTCCGAACTATCAAGACGAGGACTATACAACGCTTGAGACGGCTGCTGCCATGGCAGCTCCGCAACCAAAGCGCAAATCCCGCAAGGGGCTCTATGTTGCTACTGCTGCAGGTCTGGTGATCGTTGTTGGCGGTTTGCTTGCATGGGGATTCGGTCAGAGCGGCAATGACAGCACTGAAACGCCCGTCATTGAAGCCAATGCGGATCCGGTTAAAGAAACCCCCGAAGATCCCGGCGGGATTGTTGTGCCCAATCAGGATCAGACGGTTTATGACCGCATTGATGGCTCTGCCAGTGATGAAGGTCCTTCCAATCTGATGCCGGCAACTGAAAAGCCGTTGGATATGACAGCCGATGGTCAGTCGCCTCGGGTTATTCCTCTTTCCGGTGGTGAGGCTTCGGTTTCGCAGTCTGCGACAGATGCCGGGACTGAAAGCGGAGCTGTTGCGCCCAAGAGGGTTCGCACCGTCGTTGTCCGTCCTGATGGCACATTCGTGACATCTTCTGAACCAACCGCTGCGCCAGAACAGCAACCGGCTCAGGCCACGAATCTTGATCAGCAGATGATGGACCTAACACCATCGGAGCAGGCCATGACACAGACCTACAATACGGATGTGAATGGTAGTTCGCTCAATGGGGCTGCGGCTCAGCCGGTGGTTGATGCAAACATGCCGTTGCCAAAATCCAAGCCTGCCGAGTTGGAAGCGCTTCAGGCCGCAGCACAGAGCAGTGCGCCTCAGGTGACGCAGCCAGTGGCTGTTCCAGTCGTTCCGCAGTCGACCAGTCAAGCTCCTTTGGTTTTGGCTCCTCCGGCAGCTATTCCGACACAGCAAGCAGTTGCGGCTCCTTCCTCTGGCGGAGGGTATACTGTTCAGGTTACTTCTCAGAGAACACCTGAGCAGGCACAGGCTAGCTATCGCAACATACAGGCGCAGCTAAGCAGCGTATTGGCCGGTTACGAACCTGACATCAAGAGAGCGGATCTGGGTGCTCGCGGTACGTATTATCGTGTGCGTGTCGGATCATTCCCTGATCAGGCTGGTGCCATTAATTTCTGTAACAGCATCAAAAATGCTGGTGGTGATTGTTTGGTCGCTCGGCAATAGGCTTCTGCTACAAATTCAGTGTTTGGAAATCCGGCTCTTGAGCCGGATTTTCTGTTTTGTGCGCTTGGTTTGTGGTCTGAAGAAAGATAGTCTTACCTATCGATGATTTGATGGCAGTCTATTTGGGCTGATTAGAATGTTCAGCGGATGGGTTTAATTCAGCATGGTATCGCAAGGGGAAGGCAAGGGGGATCAAGAGTTGTCCGGCGACGCCACGCCTGCGGCAGATAGCCATGCTCCGCAACAGAGTGAGGGCACGGTTGCTGCCAAGCTTCCTTTTGATGAGGCCCAAACCAAGGCTTCTGCGAGTATTGAGCAAAAGACCTTGGCTGCTCCAGACGCTTCCAATTCCGATTGGAGTGAGTTTGGTGAAGTCAATCTCGTTCCGAAAGCCGGTGTTGGGGAGCCTGCTCTCATCGTCGATGTTGAAGGATTTGAAGGACCCCTCGATTTTCTGCTTGCGTTAGCCAGAAAGCAAAAATTGGATCTGACCAAGATTTCCATTCTGGCGCTTGCCGAACAGTATCTTCTGTTTATCGAGCAGGCGCGAAAATTGCGATTGGAACTGGCGGCGGACTATCTCGTGATGGCGGCCTGGCTTGCCTATCTCAAATCGCGGTTGCTCATTCCTGATATGCCTTCTGAGGATGAACCAAGCGGTGAGGAACTTGCTGCGATGCTGGCTTTTCGTTTGCAGAAGCTTGAAGCCATGCGCAAGGCGGCTGGGCAGTTGATGGAACGGCAAAAGCTCGGTCAGGACTTTTTTCTGCGTGGCCAGCCTGAGGATATGTCGCTCATTCGGCGGCCGATGTTTTCAGCCTCATTGTATGATCTGTTGACCGGCTATGCTTCGCTCCGTCAAAGGCAAGCTGTTTCGCTGGTTCATGTGCGCAAACGAGAGGTCTGGTCTCTTCCTGAGGCACGGGAAGTTCTGGTTCGGCTTGTCGGCGGTATCAGGGATTGGACGCCAGTCGAAAAGATCCTGCGAGAATATCTCAAGCTGACCGACGTAAGGACGACGGCGTTGGCCAGTTCTTTCGCTGCGTCTCTCGAGCTGGTACGGGAGGGGCGTTTGGAGATCCGGCAAACCGAGGCATTCGGGACTATCTATATGCGTGGCAAACAGGGGGATGCTTCATGAGCAAACAGGATCACAACCCGGAGGCCGAGGGCGATGAAAGCCGTGATGCTGAAGTGAATGTCGAGTTTGAAGCTCTTGCGAAAGAAGCTCGTTTTCAACTCAAGCGTATGGTTGAGGCATTGTTGTTTGCGAGCGCCGAGCCGATCTCCGAGCAGGAGATCTCCGCAAGATTACCAGACCGGGTGAATGTCGCTGCCATTTTGGCCCTTTTGAAAGAAGATTATAGAGACCGAGGTGTAAACCTCATCGAGGTCAATGGAAAATGGCTGTTTCGAACGGCCAAGGACCTGTCGTTCATGATGCAGGCCGAGGCCATTGAGCCAAGAAGGCTGTCCCGTGCGGCTTTGGAAACTCTTGCCATCATTGCCTATCACCAGCCTGTCACGCGGGCAGAGATCGAGCAGATTCGTGGTGTTTCGGTAGCGCGAGGCACGCTTGATGTTTTAATGCAGACCGAGTGGATTCGCGTTAGAGGGCGGCGCCGTGTTCCCGGCCGTCCTGTCACCTACGGAACAAGCGAAAAGTTCCTCATTCATTTTGACCTTTCTTCGATACAAGATCTGCCCGGTCTGGAAGAACTCAAAGGGACCGGAATGCTGGATTCGGCGCTTCCGCCAGCGTTTTCCATGCCGTCGCCCGATGATAATGAAGATTTGGCAGATGACGAGGATCCTATTGAAGACAATTACGAATTGGATTTGGAGATGGTTGCGCTTGAAGAAGACGAGTGACCAGGTTTCGTTGGTATTGTCTTCTTCTTCTTCCTCTTCCTCTTCCTCTTCTTTCATATCTTCAGTAAAGCCTCGGTTCCATTTGCTAGCTTAAATATGAATGTAAGAGTTGTGTTTTGTTTGTCTTGAAGGCTATAACCCTTGTTGATGGTGTTTAGCGGAGAGTTTTTAATGAACAAACATGATGGGCAGGTTTCCTGGGGGGCAAGAGGCACCGCGCGAGCGGCGATTGCCGCAGGGCTAGATTTCGATACCATCGGCTGTTCATTCGATGGTCAATCCGTTCTGAACGATATTTCTTTTGCAATCAAACCGGGAGAGATAGTCTCTCTTCTTGGTGCTTCGGGGGCAGGAAAGACTACCCTGTTGCGCATTGCAGCTGGCATTGAGGTTCCTACTTCCGGCGTGTTGCGCATCAATGATCAGATTGTCGCCGGGGCCGGGAAGTTTGTGGTTCCTGAAGCGCGGAATGTAGGGCTGATGTTTCAGGACTACGCGCTCTTTCCACATCTCTCCATTTTAAAGAATGTGATGTTCGGCCTTAATGACCTGCCACAAAAAGTTGCAGAAACCGAGGCCAAAGCAGCGCTTGAGCGTGTCGGTCTGGCCGGATTTGAGGCCCATTTCCCGCACATGCTGTCTGGTGGACAGCAGCAGCGCGTGGCTCTGGCAAGGGCAATTGCTCCGCGCCCCAGCATTCTCTTGATGGATGAGCCATTTTCCGGTTTGGACAATCGCTTGCGTGATCGTGTGCGCGATGAGACGATCGCTGTTCTGCGAGAAATGGGGGCGACATGCGTGATCGTTACTCACGATCCTGAGGAGGCGCTGCGTGTCAGCGACCGCATTCTGCTGTTAAGAGATGGCCGTATTGTACAGTATGATACACCTGAGCAGATGTATTTCGCGCCAGTGGATCACTGGGCAGCCCGTTTCTTCTCAGATCTGAATGAAGTGGATGGGACTTTAAGCGGTGATTTGGTGCAAACACCGATTGGGTCATTTGCTGCCAAAGGCTTTTCAGAAGGTCAAGAAGTCAAAGTGTGTATTCGACAACAGGGCGTCCAATTGCACAAGGCTATTGAGGAGGGATATGTCTCAGCTTTGCCTGCCCGTGTTAAGCGACGCATGTTTCTTGGGGAAGTCAATCTATATGAAGTTTCAATGAAAAATTGCTCCGAGCCATTTTTCGCCCGATCAAGTTCGGGCCATTTTTTCGCGCCAGAAGAGAATATCGGTGTATCGTTTCGTAAAAAGGATGTACTCATATTTGCCAAATTGACCTAGATTGCTTATTTCTTTGACAAAGTAAGTCTAAAACTGGCAAAAGGCTTTCCAGTGTTCGAGCGTGCGCGGAGGGACTCTTTGTTGCACAAAGCGAAAAATTAAGGGGTTTCAGTATGCAGATTGGTATCTGGCAGGTCGCAATTATCGCAGTTGTCGTTGTTCTTCTTTTCGGTCGTGGCAAAATTTCTGATTTGATGGGCGATGTCGCAAAAGGTATCACCAGCTTCAAAAAAGGCCTTAAGGAAGAAGAAAAAGAGGCTCAGCAGTCTTTGGAGAACAAACCATCCGAACAGGTTTCTGTCGATAGCGAGCAGAAGGACAAAGTGAACTGATTGATCGGTTCACTATTGTCTATTTGTTTTTCCTGTAGTCAAGCGAGGCCGGTGCGTTTCGATGTTTGATATCGGTTGGAGCGAAATTCTCGTGGTGGTTATCATCACGATTCTTGTGGTAGGGCCTAAGGAACTGCCGGGATTGCTCAGAACTGTTGGCAAAACCGTCGGCAATGTTCGACGTATGGCTGGCGATTTTCAAAGTCAGTTCAATCAGGCTCTGCGTGAAGCCGAGCTTGATGGTGTGGCCGACACTCTGAACGACGTTCGAAATCTCAATCCCAAAAATGCGGTCAAGAATGCTGTTACCAAGCAGTTGGGTGATTTGAGCGACGTGACGGATGATGTTTCCAAGAGTCTGAAAGAAAGCTCGGACGAAATCAACTCGTCTTTGAATGACAAGCCAGCCTCCTCATCCAGTTCTATCTCGGATGCGCTTGATGACGCTGATAGCGATGAAAAAGTTCCTGTCGAAGATACTTCCGTAGCTGAAGTGACCGAAGAAGCTGCATCGTCAACAACTTCATCGCCCGCAGCAGATGAAGAAAGCAGTGTGAAAGAGAAGGCTGACTGATGAGCGACAGTGAAAAAGAGGAGATTGAAGAGAGCAAGGCTCCTTTGATCGAGCATTTGATCGAGCTTCGCAGTCGGCTGCTCAAAACCGTGATTGCCATCGCAATCGCTTTTCTTTTCTGTTTTTACTTTGCCAGCGATATTTTCAATATTCTCGTTATTCCATACGAGCGCGCGGTGGGGGACTCCCATCAAGTGGAAATGATTTTCACGGCGCCGCAGGAATATTTCTTCACGCAGCTGAAAATTGCGCTGTTCGGTGCTCTGTTTATCGCTTTTCCCGTTATCGCCAGCCAGATTTACATGTTCATGGCGCCGGGGCTCTATAAGCATGAACGTGAGGCATTCCGACCATTTCTGATTGCGACACCTATTCTGTTTGCGCTTGGTGCCTGTCTTGTCTTTTTCGTTGTCATGCCGCTTGCCATGCAGTTCTTCCTTTCGATGGAACAGGTGGGGGTAGGGCCGGTTGAGATTCGCCACTTGCCAAAGGTTAGCGAGTATCTCGGGCTGATCATGACGCTGATCTTTGCGTTCGGGCTCGTGTTCCAGTTGCCCGTCGTTCTGACATTGCTGGCGCGGGCAGGGCTTATCGACTCCGCATTTTTGAAATCAAAGCGTAAATATGCTGTGGTTGTTGCGTTCATCATGGCTGCTATTTTGACCCCTCCAGATCCGATCAGTCAGATGGGGTTGGCGCTTCCTACGCTCTTGCTTTACGAACTTTCCATTCTTTCCGTGAAATCGGTTGAGAAGAAGCGAGCAGAAAGAGACGAAGCAGAAGCCTGATTGTGATTGATGAACATAAAATCTGACAAGCCGTTGAAAGCAAATTGGAAGCATTCAGGGCATTGTTTGTGGGTTTTATGGATTCTTTCCAGTGACTAAGTGGCATTATGCTTGCTTCATGCTTGGGGCTTGCCTATTTTTCGCCCGTCTTAATTTTTTAACCCCTCCCAACAAAGCTAGATTCGGGACTACTGACATGTTTGACATAAAATGGATTCGCGAGAATGCTGAGGCATTCGATAAGGCTCAAATTGCACGCGGAGCAGAAGCATCGTCATCCCGACTGATCGCTCTTGACGAGGAACGGGTTGCAGAAGTTCAAAAGCTGCAAGATGCTCAGCAGCGCCGCAATGCGGCTTCGAAGGAAATCGGCAAGGCCAAAGGGTCAGGCGATGAAGCCAAAGCTCAGGCACTTATGGCCGAAGTAAGCGAGCTGAAGAGCGCCATTCAGAATGGCGAAGCCAAAACGCGCGAGCTGCAAGATGCGCTTTACGAAGCCTTGTCCAGCCTTCCGAATATTCCGCTTGATGATGTGCCTCCCGGAAAGGATGAGAATGATAATGTCGTTCATCATACCTGGGGCGAAAAGCCTGATTTCGGATTTGAGGCAAAAGAGCATTATGAGTTGGGTGAAGCGCTCGGCATGATGGATTTTGAAACCGCAGCAAAGCTTTCCGGTTCGCGTTTCGTTGTTTTGAAGGGCAAGTTGGCCCGTCTGGAGCGTGCCATCGGGCAGTTCATGCTTGATTTGCATCTGGATGAGCATGGCTATGAAGAAGTTTCCGTGCCAACGCTAGTGCGCTCTGAAGTGATGTTCGGCACCGGTCAGCTTCCGAAATTTGCGGAAGATGCCTTCCACACGGATGATGATCGCTGGCTCATTCCGACCTCGGAAGTGCCGCTCACCAACATGGTGCGTGAAAGCATTATTGATGGTGAAAAACTGCCGATTCGTGTCACCGCGCTATCTCACTGCTATCGTTCCGAGGCTGGGTCTGCCGGCCGAGATACCCGCGGCATGCTGCGTCAGCACCAATTTACAAAGGTGGAGATGGTTTCGGTTACCGACGAAGATAGTTCGGTTGCGGAGCAGGAACGTATGCTGGGCTGTGCTGAAGCAGTGTTGCAAAAACTCGGTATTTCCTATCGTGTTGTCACATTGTGCGTGGGCGACATGGGCTTTTCTGCTCGCAGAACCTTCGATATTGAAGCTTGGCTGCCGGGGCAGAATACCTATCGTGAGATTTCGTCCGTTTCCACGTGTGGGGATTTTCAGGCTCGCCGTATGAGCGCACGTTATCGCGATACTGCTGATAAATCCGTGAAATTTGTGCATACTCTGAATGGTTCTGGTGTTGCGGTCGGGCGCTGTCTGATTGCTGTCATGGAGAATTATCAGACTGAGGACGGATCGATTGTGATTCCTGAAGTCTTGCGTCCATATATGGGTGGTCTCGAGAAGATTTCAGTTTAGGCCTCTGTTCTTCAGAGGCTGATATCGAATTGTTTCAATTTCGATATTTGGCGATTGATTTCCCTGCGCACGGTTGCTTCGTGCGCAGGAAACAAACTTTTTTGATGAGGGACTAATATGCGAATTCTTCTAACCAATGACGATGGCATTAATGCACCTGGCCTTGTGGTGCTTGAGAAGATCGCTCGTGCCCTCTCAGATGATGTGTGGATTGTTGCTCCGGAAACGGAACAATCCGGGATGTCCCATTCTCTTACGCTGCATGATCCTCTGCGTATGCGTAAGCTTGGTGAAAAGCGATTTGCAGTGCACGGCACCCCAACTGATTGTGTGATCATGGGCGTTGACCACATTCTTGATGGTCGTCCGGATCTTGTTCTTTCCGGTGTGAATCGTGGGCAGAATATGGCCGAAGACGTTACCTATTCGGGCACTGTTGCCGGAGCGATGGAAGGTGTTTTGCTCGGGATTCGTTCTCTTGCTCTTAGCCAGTCTTACAATTGGTCCAGCTGTGATCCATTCGATTGGAGCGCTTCTGAAGTGCATGGAGCCCAGATTGTAGAAGACTTGCTTGGTCATGAGTTGCCGCGTCAAACCCTTTTGAATGTCAACTTTCCGGCTTGTTCAGCCGACGAAGTTGAAGAGGTGGTCTATACCAGACAGGGCAAAAGGGATCAGGCACATTTGAGTGTCGTGCCGCGTGTTGATACGCGTGGTTTGTCCTATTTTTGGCTTGGTTTTGAAGACCGTCGTTCAAATCCTGAAGAGGGTACGGACCTGCATGCTGTCATGCATAACAAGATATCCGTTACGCCTCTTCATCTCGATATGACAGACAATGAGACGCTTGAAACCCTGATGAAAAAGTGATTTGAATTTCTCTTTAAATTCAATATTTTAAGAATTCATTTCGGGTTCGCTAAAAAATTTGGAGGGCTGCTGAACGTTCTGTTTGGCGGCCCTTGCTTTTCACTGTGTACTCTCCCATTTGGAAATATGAATTCTTGCTTAATGAGCTGATTTTATCGATGGGTTTAAAGGTTTGGAAAGGATAATGATATTTAATTGGTATCAACATTTGGGCTGTTGTGCGTTTAACCGGTGTTGGTATGGACAATTTAGTATTGCGTAAACTTCTGACGACGACTTCTTTGTTGGCAATGGTTGCTACCCTTGCTGGCTGCAGTGGGGAAGTCAAGCGTTTTGGAACCCCCGGTACGGGATATACTTCCAATCAAAAAGAGATCTTTACCAGTTCGGTTCGTTCTCAGCCAGCTGTCGCGCCGGTCTATCAGCCGATGCCAGCCGCGGTTGAGCCGGTTCAGGTTTCTTCGGTTCAGACAACGCCTGTTTATCAGGATCCCGGTTATTCAGCTGCGCCTCGATATAGCGCACCGGAAACGGTGCCTGTTGTGGCCCAGACGAGTGCTCCGGTAACTCTTACGACCTCTTCTGTGAACCGGTCTTCTTCCAGAGTTCCTGTGCAGAGTTATGCGATGCCTGAGGCTCTGCCGAGTAATGTTCAGGCTTCCGGGGCTCCTGTTTATGTTGATGTGCCTGTCCGCGCGGCACCCGATCTTTATGCGGCAAGTGCGCCAGTTGATGCATCTGTCCTCAATCGTCCGCCTGTTGTTATTTCCCGATTTGACTCCTTGCCACGTACGGCTCCCAAACAGAAGGCGCAGGTCGCTTATAATCGACCTTCCTACGTGACGGTTCCGAGTGCGGTTTCCGTGCCGGTTTCGAGTCAGGTTGATGTGCCTCGTGTCAATGAGCAGCCATCTCGTTTCAGTATTGCCAGGCTCTTTTCACTGCCGAAAACAGCTCCGAAATCCAAGGGGGTAGACTATACGTCTACGGCGTCCATTGTGCCGCCAAGTCCGATTCCGACGCAGGGCCAGTATCAGGGTAGTTATGCTTCGCAGCCTCAAGTACAACAGCCAACGGCTCGTGTCGCGCAAACGGGCGCACGGACGAGTGGTCAGTGGACGAGCGTTGGAGGAACAATGGTGACTGTTGATCAGGGGGAGGATTTGCAGACTCTTTCGCGTCGCTACGGTGTTCCAGCAAAGGCGATTGCTGAAGTTAATGGGCTGGCAGATCAGAGTTTTGTTGCTCCGGGTCAAAGTGTCTTGATTCCTGTGTTCCACCAGAGTGGATATCAGAATTTTGCGAATAGTCAGACGCCGGTTAATCAAGCAGCTCAGCCGATGCAGCTGGCGTCAATCAGCGATCAATCGGTTTCCTTGCCATTTGTTATGCGTGTTCCTCGGGGCAATCCGCTCAGAATGCGTGGCCAATCTGCCTATGGACAGCAGATTGTGAAACTGCAGCAGCAGGCCAATTCCCAAAACCGTCATATGGTGAATCCGGGTGAAACATTGGGTGGTATTGCTAGCCGCTATGGTGTTTCGGTCTCTCAGCTGGCTCAGGCAAATAATATGTCTGTTAACGCGCCTCTGCGTATGGGGCAGCGATTGCATATTCCTCAGAAGTCGAGCTACGCGGTGGCCCAGAATGTCGGGATCGACTATACGAACACGGGGTCTATCAATTCTTCCGCTTCGGGTGTGAGTGGAAATGCCGTGCCGAGCTATCAAAGTCCCGCCATTGCGGCGATGCCAAAAGTGAAGCCTCGTTGGGTGAAGGAAATTGCTCAAACGGCCTCTGCCAATAGATCCCAGTCGGCTCTCGCTCGCGTGCCGGAGAAAAAGGCGCAGAAAGTTGCTTCTTTGTCGGATGCTGTAGGGTTGCCAGATGAAAATGTGGCTGCGCAACCAGCATCTGTTCAGGCTACGCCTGTGGTTTCGGTTTCGTCCAATTCAACAAATAGTGCGGATGATACCAAATTCCGCTGGCCCGTAAGAGGAAGAATTATTTCCAGTTTCGGTCGGGATAGCAGCGGTGTGCGGAATCAGGGCATCAACCTTTCTGTTCCGATCGGGGCGAATGTTCGCGTTGCGGAGAGTGGTACTGTCATCTATGCAGGCGATGACCTCAAGATGTATGGCAATTTCATCATGGTTCGGCACCCCAATGGTTGGGTAACTGCCTACGCACACAATGAGAAATTGCTTGTCACCAAAGGTCAGCAGGTGCGGCGCGGGCAGATTATTGCGCAATCAGGCGCGTCTGGAAATGTTACCAGCCCTCAGCTCCATTTCGAGCTTCGGATAAAGGGTGATCCTGTTGATCCGGTTCCTTATCTGATTTAGCTGGCCTTACTCTGATGACATGGGTGCAAAATGGTTTAGTCGCAACTGATATGGTTGCGGCTTTTTCATTTTGTTTCAAATGAAACCAAGTTGTTTCAATCTAAATGAAATGGCTTTTGCGTCATCGCCTCAATTAGCATGATCATTGCGTGTTCGACGGTTGCTGCGCGGACATTTTCTCGATCCATGGCAGCGAAGATTTTCTTGTTGTGCATTTGCTCAAATTGTTTTGAGGAAACGGCAAAGTGAATCAATCCTACCGGCTTTTCCTCAGAGCCTCCGCCTGGGCCTGCTATACCGGTCACGGAAACAGCAAAATCTGCTCCCGATCGGGCAAGGGCTCCATCTGCCATTGATCTTGCGACTTCCTCACTCACCGCGCCATATTCCGCAATCATGTTCGATGGTACGTCGATCATCTCGCTTTTTGCCTCGTTTGAGTAGGTGACGTAGCCTCGGTCAAAGGACGTGGATGCTCCGGGGATTTCTGTGAGCGTTGCTGCAATCAAGCCTGAAGTGCAGGATTCAGCGGTTGCGATTTTGTAGCCCTTTTCACTGGCAATCTCTAAAACCTGATTGGCCAGCTCAATGGTATCGGTTGTCACATACATCGTGGATCCTTTCAAAAGAGCTTGCCCGTGTTTTTAAATGGATGGTGAAAGAGAGGCTTGCTTCGTTTTTGGTATGAATGTTGGTATGAACAAAAGTGTTTCTTTGCGATCTGTGTGCTGTCAGTCGTCCTGCTCAGGCAGCCTGACGGCGACAGTGGCCAGGGCAGCGATGCCTTCTTTTCGACCAGTAAAACCAAGCTGTTCTGAGGTGGTGGCTTTCACGCTGACACGGTCGATCGAGATGCTGCAAATTGATGCGATTGCTTGTCGTATCGCGGGGCGATGCGGGCCAATTTTGGGGGCTTCGCAGATAATGGTCATGTCGATACTGGATATTTTGCCGCCACGATTTTTGACTCTTTGTGCGGCGTCTTTCAGGAATATGTCAGAGGCAGCGCCTTTCCATTGTGGATCGGAAGGTGGAAAGTGTGTCCCAATATCTCCGTCTGCGATGGCGCCCAGCATCGCGTCGGTGATGGCGTGGAGGCCTACATCCGCGTCTGAATGTCCTTTGAGTTTGTGGGTGTGGGGGATGGAAACTCCGCCGATGATAACCGCCGACCCTTCCTCAAAAGCGTGCACATCATATCCAGTTCCAACTCTTGTGTCTGTGAGTAGAAGGTTGTTGGTTTGACTGATCATGGTTTCGGCCATGGTAAGGTCTTCCTTGCTTGTGAGCTTTTTGTTTGCTGAGTTGCCTTCGACAATATGCACGGTCTCTCCAACCCACTCGGCCACCGAGGCGTCATCGGTGAAATTAAGGTCTCTTCGTTTGCTTGCCTGTTTGTGTGCTGCAAGAATAAAGGGGTAGTCAAAAGCTTGCGGTGTTTGTGCTGCCCAAAGCGTGCTGCGATCTATTGTTTCTGTTATGGCGCCCGTGTCATCCACTTTTTTGATGGTATCGGTGACCGGAGTGGCGACAAGGCAAGCCTTTTGCTTTTTTAAAGCTTCAAAGCAGCGATGCAGGATGTCTTGAGAGACAAAGGGGCGAGCGGCATCGTGGATCAGGACGTGCGTTGGGTCATGGCTCTTTAGGGCCTTGAGGCCATTGTAAACGGAAATCTGTCGCGTCGCTCCGCCTGATGCCGGTGGCAACAATCGGTCTTTTGCCTCGCGGTCTAAAGAGCCGCGGTAGATTGGGGAGATTGCTTCGCGGTAGAGGTTTGCGTCTTCAGCTCTGATAACGACCTGGATTTGGCCAACCTGATTGTTCTTAAGAAAACACTCCAGTGTGTGGCACAAGACAGTTTTTCCAGCCAGTGAAACATATTGTTTGGCCACGGTGTCGGTGGTGCGTTTGGCTCGGCTGCCTGATCCTGCGGCTACGATGATGACTGCGTATGTCATGCTGACTTGGCTTCCTGATCAGTTGGATCGTTTCGGGCTGCGATTCGATGGCTTCAATAAATCTGCGGTTTAGTTCGAGTGGGAATGGCTGTTTCTCTTTGCAATATTTGATGGATTGTTGCAATAATAGGGTCTGCACTCGTTTGTCGCTAGGCTTTTCATTAAAATCAACGTGTGGTCAAGCCTTCTTTAAGGCTCTTGTTCACTTAGGGTGTTAATGATCAAAAATTGATCAGCGAATTTGCTTGCACATTTATTAGGCACAGATATACTGTCTATTATTGTGAGTTTTGAAAGCTGATCTCTGAATGCCATCACTTCCATCATATGGGGCTGGTAAGAGCCTGACCATCGGGTCTGTGAGTTTGCCCAACGGTGTGTTTCTCGCGCCAATGTCTGGCATTACGGACTTGCCGTTCCGTGCGCTTGCCAAGCGGTTCGGTGCGGGGCTGGTCATTTCGGAAATGGTGGCGAGTAAGGCCTTTGCTGTTGGTCAGGAAGAAATGCGGCTGAGAGCCGAAGGGCAGGGCATGGATGTGCATGCGGTCCAACTGGCTGGTAATCGTGCAGACTGGATGGCCGAAGCTGCGAGGCTGTCTGAAGGAGCCGGGGCGAACCTCATTGATATCAATATGGGGTGTCCGGCAAAAAGGGTTATCTCGGGTTATTCAGGTTCTGCTCTTATGCGCGATCTCGACAAAGCCGTTGAGCTGATCGACGCTGTGATTGGTGCCGTTTCTGTGCCCGTCACAGTCAAGATGCGTCTTGGTTGGGATGACGACAGCCACAATGCTGCGGAGCTTGCCGCAAGGGCAGAGCAAAGTGGTGTTGCAATGGTTACTGTGCACGGCCGTACCCGTAATCAGTTTTATAAGGGCAGCGCTGATTGGAGAGCGATCCGTAGTGTTGCCGATGCGGTTTCCATTCCGCTCGTCGCAAATGGAGACATCCTTAGCGAAGATGATGCTGTTTCATGCCTGGAGCAGTCTGGGGCGGACGGTATCATGATTGGCCGCGGAGCCTATGGCCGTCCCTGGTTGCCCGGCCATATTGCGTACTATCTCTCAACAGGGGACATTAAAGAAGAACCAGAGGGTTCCGATCTGCTTGATATCATTCTCGATCACTATGATTCCATGATCGAACATTATCCTGATGCCATTGGGGTGCGGTGCGCGCGCAAGCATCTCGGCTGGTATATGGATAGTGTTTTAGCGTCATGCGGGACGGTATCATCCGAACTATCAACTCTTAGAAAAATAATTTTAACCGCAGAAGACCCTGCCAACGTACGGATTGCGTTGGATGACTTTTTCGGGGCCGCTGCGGAGAGGCATGTAGCATGATGGAAAATTCAAAAGGCGGCGGGGTCAACCCATATCAAGCGATGATGAGCGCTTTGCCTCACCCTGTCGTTATGGTCGATGCGGATGGATTTGTTGCTGCCGCCAATGAAATGGCGCAGTTTTTCTTTCAATCGAGCGCGTCCCATTTGCGCAAACAGAAAATTTCTGACCTGTTGCCATTCGGTAGCCCTGTGTTGGCACTGGTGGATCAGGCAAGAGATCGGTTGGCGCCGGTCAATGAATATAGAGTGGATATTTCCAACCCCCGCATTGGTGTTGAAAAGGTCGTTGATGTTTATGCCGCTCCGGTGCCCGATATGAATGGTGCCGTTACCTTGATGCTTCAGGAGCGATCTATCGCTGACAAGATGGATCGGCAGTTGACCCATCGCGATGCTGCGCGTTCTGTTACCGGTTTGGCTTCCATGCTTGGCCATGAGGTCAAAAATCCTCTTTCTGGCATTCGGGGCGCTGCGCAGTTGCTTGAGAGCTCTGTCTCCGATGAAGATAGAGCGCTGACACAGCTTATTACGCAAGAAACCGACCGTATCGTGCGCTTGATCGATCGTATGGAAGTTTTCTCCGATCAGCGCCCTGTCGAGCATGAAGCGGTCAACATTCACGTCGTTCTGGATCGGGTCAAGCAACTCGCGCATGCAGAATTCGGAGACAAAATCCGGATCGTGGAAGAATATGATCCGTCCTTGCCTCTGGTGCATGCCAATCAGGATCAGTTGGTTCAGGTCTTCCTGAATCTGGTCAAGAATGCGTCTGAAGCCGTGATCGAGGTGCCAGATCCTGAGATTGTACTGACGACCGCTTTCAGACCCGGCATTCGCATTCAGGTCCCCGGCTCTAGCGATAAGACTTCTCTGCCGCTGGAGATCTGCGTGAAAGACAATGGACCGGGCATTCCCAAAGAACTTGAGGACTGTTTATTCGATCCTTTCGTGACCTCCAAAACCAACGGATCCGGGCTCGGGCTTGCGCTGGTTGCCAAGTTAATCGGAGATCATGGCGGCGTTATCGAATTTGACGGTTCCGGCAGGCAGACCATTTTCAGAGTCATGATGCCTACCAGTGACGAAAATCAGATATAGGAGCTTGGACCACCATGCCAAAAGGGACGATCCTGCTTGCAGATGATGATACCGCAATCCGCACGGTGCTGAATCAGGCGCTGTCTCGTGCCGGATACACTGTGCGTCTTACTTCTAACGCGACAACGTTGTGGAGTTGGATTTCTCAGGGTGAGGGGGATTTGGTCATCACCGATGTGGTGATGCCGGATGAAAACATCTTTGATGTTCTGCCTCGCATCAAGAAAGCAAGGCCTCATCTTCCCGTCATCGTCATGAGTGCGCAGAATACTTTCATGACGGCCATCAAGGCGTCCGAGCGTGGTGCATACGAGTATCTGCCCAAGCCGTTTGATCTGAAAGAATTGATCAATATCGCGGGCAGGGCATTGTCTGAGCCAAGACCAAGTTTGCAGCCATCAGATGATGATGGCACCGATATTCCGCTGATCGGGCGTTCTGCCGCTATGCAGGATATCTACCGCATGCTGGCGCGGCTTATGCAAAACGATCTGACCGTCATGATCACAGGCGAAAGCGGCACGGGCAAGGAACTGGTTGCACGCGCTTTGCATGATTATGGCAAGCGCCGCAAGGGGCCATTCGTTGCCATCAACATGGCGGCTATCCCGAAAGATCTGATTGAGTCCGAGTTGTTCGGGCATGAAAAGGGCTCCTTTACGGGGGCTCATGGGCGTTCAGCCGGCAAGTTCGAGATGGCAGAGGGCGGAACCTTGTTCCTTGATGAAATCGGCGATATGCCGATGGAAGCGCAAACGCGGTTGCTGCGCGTTTTGCAGCAGGGGGAATATACTACAGTTGGTGGCCGCACGCCGATCAAGACGAATGTTCGTATCGTCGCTGCGACCAACAAGGACTTGCAGTCGCTTATTCATCAGGGCTTGTTCCGTGAGGACCTGTTTTTCCGCCTGAATGTTGTGCCGATGCGCCTGCCGCCATTGCGTGAGCGTGCAGAAGATATCAAGGATCTTGTGCGCCATTTCTTTGCTCTTGGAGAGCGGGAAGGTTTGCCCGTCAAGCAAATCCAGCCGGAAGCGCTGGATGTGATGTTGCGTTATCGCTGGCCGGGCAACGTCCGCGAGTTGGAAAACCTGGTCCGTCGTTTGGCTGCGCTCTATCCGCAGGATACAATCACGGCAAACCAGATCGAGAATGAGCTCAATCAGATCAGTCTGACGATGGATGTTCAGCCTGAGCAGAAGGTTCAGAATCTGGCCGGGGCGATGGAATCCTATCTTGAGCAGTTGTTCAAGGAATTTGGCGACAGTCTTCCTCCTCCCGGACTTTATCATCGTTTGCTCAGAGAAATTGAATATCCGCTCATCTGCGCCTCACTTGCGGCCACCAAGGGTAATCAGATCAAGACTGCCGAGTTGCTTGGTCTGAACAGAAACACCTTGCGCAAGAAGATCAAAGATCTGGATATTCAGGTTGTCAGAGGAGCGTGATTGCTGAGTCTTGATGCAATTGGAAAAGGCGCATTTGTGAGCGTAATTGGTGCATATGTGCCTTTTTGGACACAGCTGCGACCTTTTACATAGACAGATTTTGTAAGAGCTGTCACATTTAAGCAACAATTTCGTTGAATAGAAGGGACGATTCCCTCTATTGGGTCGTTCTTTGCAAGGATTTGTTGCTCGTGTCTTATGCTTCTGACTCCGAACATTCTGACAATAGAAACAGTGGTTTTAATCCGTTCGGTCGAAAAGAAATCGCCTCAGGCAATCTGCCCGAGAATTCCGATAAGCGGAGCCGCTTGCGCTATCTCGGACTTATAAGCGTCGTTCTGTCGGTAGTGTCCGGTGTAACCTCCTTTGTCATTCTGCTGGGTTTAACGTCCATCGAGCCCACAGAAGGTGTCATACGCCTGGCAATGATCATAAACGGCGTTCTGCTTTTCATTTTGGCGTTGGTTATTTTTCTTGAGGCTTGCGCTGTTTTGCGCGCCCGTCAAAGAGGTCGAGCCGGAGCGCGGCTTCATATTCGTGTCATGGGGCTTTTCGCTCTGGTTGCTACGGTGCCAACGATCCTTGTTGCAATTTTTGCCTCCATTACGCTCGACAGGGGCCTTGATCGTTGGTTTTCTTCTCGTACACAGGCGATTATCAACAGTTCTCAAACGGTTGCCAGTGCTTACACAAAAGAGCATGCTCGCGTCTTGCGCAATGAGCTGTTGGGGATCGCGCAGTCCTTGAACGAAGCTGAACCGTATTTTTTGCTCGATTCAGATCGGTTTCGTGCCATCTTTTCACGCCAAACCCGCATTCGGGGCATTCCTGCCGCGTTTGTTGTCAACAGTGCGGGCGAACAGTTGATGGCTTCGCCTAGCCGTCTTGATCAACCTATTCCCAAAATGCCCGGGCCAGAGTTGCTCGAACAGGCTCATAGCCAGCCGGTGTTTATTGCGTTGGGTGACTCCAACCTCGTTGCTGGCATCATGCGATTGGAAGAATTCAATGATGCCTACCTGTTTGTCCTGCGCGTGATTGATCCTGTCGTTTCCAACTTCTTGCGCATGACGTCTGAAAATGCGCAGGAATATAGGGCGTTTTTTGATAGCCGATCGAATATTCAGGCCGCGTTTGCCATGCTCTATATTGGAGCAGGCTTGATCATTCTATTGTCAACGACGTGGTTTTCAATCGGCTTTTCAAATCGGCTCGTCGCACCGATCCGTAGGCTTATCGGTGCCGCAGAACGCGTTCGGCATGGAGATCTTTATGTCAGATTGCCGGTTGAAAAGGGGTCTACGGATTTCGCAAACCTCAATGAAACTTTCAACACCATGACCACGGAGCTGAGGTCACAGCGTGATGAACTCATTCTGGCGCGTGACGCTATTGATGCGAGACGGCGCTTTACAGAGGCGATGCTGCAAGGGGTTAGTGCTGGCATTATTGGTGTTGATGAAACTGGCGAAATCACTCTCGCCAACCCCTCGGTGCTCAAAATTCTCGGTCTCAAAGAAAAGGATTTGCTGGGCGAGGATTTGGACAGAGTCTTGCCCGAGGTGGCTTCTCTGGTGGAAGATGCTGACAACCTCGCTGAGGCGCACAAAGAGGGGCAGATTACGCTTGTGCGCAACGGCATTGAATATGCTCTTCGCGTGCGTGTGACGCTGGAACGAAGCAATGAAGATGAAAGCCATTCTTATGTGGTCACGCTGGATGATATCACCGAATTGGTCAGTGCTCAGCGTTCGGCGGCTTGGGCAGATGTTGCGCGGCGTATCGCTCACGAGATCAAAAATCCGCTCACACCAATTCAGCTCTCTGCGGAGCGGTTGAGACGGCGTTACGGCAAGAAAATTGCTGAAGACGATCAGAAGGTCTTTGAACAATGCGTCAATACCATCGTCCGTCAGGTTGGCGATATCGGCCGTATGGTGGATGAATTTTCCTCCTTCGCCCGGATGCCGAAACCTGTGTTCGAGCATGGCGATCTTTCAGAAGTGATAAAGCAATCAGTCTTCCTTATTGAAGTGGCTAACCACGACATTGCATTTACGACCGAAATTCCGGAGAAAATGCCGGTATCATTTGATCATCGTCTTATTTCTCAGGCGATGGCGAATATTATCAAAAATGCTACTGAGGCAATTGCAGGACGCGAAGACCGCAATGAGATTGACGGCCAGGTCATTGTTAAGGCTGAAGAAGAGGGCGTCAATTACTGCGTTCGAATTATTGATAATGGCATTGGTTTTCCTGCAAACAACAGACAAAAGCTGCTGGAGCCCTACATGACAACGAGGGAGAAGGGCAGTGGTCTCGGTTTGGCTATTGTTAGAAAGATTTTGCGCGAGCATGGGGGCGGAATCCAGCTTCGCGATGCCAGTGAGGTGTACGATTTCGAGCGCGGTGCCTGTATCGAAATTCGCATCCCGAAAGAAGGGACAGAAAAAGACGCCACAGAAGATGATGCTGATGTCGAACATGATCATAATTCTGGCTTGGCGCTATCAAACGAAACCAACAATGGAACGGAGGGCTGAACATGGCTGCTGATATTCTTGTCGTTGATGATGAGGTCGACATTCGTGAACTTGTTGCGGGCCTTCTTGAAGATGAAGGCTTTGATACACGCATTGCATCCCACAGCGATGAGGCGTTGGAGCTTATCGAACAGCGGCGCCCGTCTCTGATTTTTCTTGATATCTGGCTGCAAGGGTCTCGGTTGGACGGGCTCGCGTTGTTGGCCGTTATCAAGCAGAAGCATCCGGAGTTGCCGGTGGTGATGATTTCCGGCCATGGCGGCGTTGAAACTGCTGTGGCAGCGATCAAGCGCGGAGCTTATGATTTTATCGAGAAGCCATTCAAGGCGGATAGATTGATTCTGGTTGCTGAAAGAGCGCTTGAGGCTTCCAACCTGAAGCGCAAGGTCAAGGATCTGCAGTCGCGAAGCGGAGGGGAAACCAAACTGGTCGGGTCCTCCAGCACAATGAACAATTTGCGGCAGATGATCCAGCGCGTTGCTCCCACCAACAGCCGCATTTTGATTTCTGGTCAATCCGGATCAGGCAAGGAACTCGTCGCGCGCTGTATTCATCAGCAGTCACACAGAGCAGAATCGCCGTTCGTGGTTTTTTCCTCCATACAATTCGCGATTGATGATCTGGAGTTGCAGCTTTTTGGCACAGAAGCTGATGGCACCACGCAGAGAAAAGTGGGGGCTTTTGAAGAGGCTCATGGTGGCACTCTGTATCTGGAGGAAATCGCCGATCTGCCCGGTGAGTTGCAGAGCAAGCTCACACGGGTTCTGACAACCGGCAAATTCATCCGTGTGGGTGGAGACAAGCCCGTGCAGGTCGACGTGCGCGTGATTTCGTCCACTTCGCGCAATATGGAAGGGTTGATTACTGAGGGCGCCTTTCGCGAGGATTTGTTCCATCGCTTGAGTGTCGTGCCTCTTGCTGTTCCCCCGCTTGCCGAACGGCGGGAGGATATTCCGGAACTCGTCTTGCATTTCATGGAGCAATTGTCCACGACAGCAGGCTTGCCTGCCCGCAAAATTGGTGCGGATGCCATGGCGATCTTGCAGGCCCACAATTGGCCGGGCAACATCAGGCAGCTGCGCAACAATATTGAGCGCCTGTTGATTCTCACCAAGGGTGATGACAACGCCGTGATTACTGCCGATCTTTTGCCAAGTGAAGTTGGTGAAACCGTGCCAAGCATTCCCGGTGGAGGGGAAGCTGGGGAACAAATCATGTCCCTTCCCCTGAAGAAAGCGAGAGAAGTTTTCGAGCGGGAATATCTCAAGGCGCAAATCGCCAGATTCGGCGGAAATGTCTCAAGAACTGCGGAATTTGTGGGTATGGAGCGGTCTGCATTGCATCGCAAATTAAAGAGCCTTGGTGTTGTCTAGCCCTCGTCGCAGGACGTCTGGCAAATGGGGGGGCTCTATTGCCTTTCCATTTGAACAGGGGTATGCGTTTCTTTCATTGGGCAAAAGCCGAAAATATGTCATAAAGCGCGGATGATTTTCCTTCTGAAGTCTTTTGAATTCAGCGCAAGCGAGCAACTGTCTGAAGGATTAAATTGGTTGATCATCAGTTATTCTTGCGGTTATTTGCAGAGCAACTTGCTTAAGTATGAAAGCGATCAGTTATGAAAGTGGTGATTTGCGGTGCAGGACAGGTCGGTTATGGTATCGCCAAACATCTGTCATCTGAACAAAATGACGTGACCGTTATTGATAGTTCTCCGCAGCTTGTTGCTGCAATCAGGGATACGTTGGATGTGCGCGGCTATGTTGGTCATGGGGCTCACCCTGACGTTCTGGCTCGCGCCGGAGCCAAAGAAGCAGACATGATCATCGCGGTTACGCTTTATGATGAAGTCAACATGGTTGCCTGTCAGGTGGCTCACTCCATTTTCAAAGTGCCAACCAAGGTCGCACGCGTACGCGCCCAGTCTTATCTTGAGAAGCACTATGCAGACCTGTTTTCTCGCGAGCATCTTCCCATCGATGTGATCATTTCGCCTGAAGTTGAAGTTGGTGAAATGGTTCTTTCAAGAATGGCGATGCCCGGTGCTGAAGATACGGTGCGGTTTGCCGATGGCGAAGTTTTGATGATTGCTATCGAATGCGAAGAAGAGTGTCCGGTCGTAGATACACCCCTTCGCCAGCTGACCGAACTGTTCCCGGACCTTAAGGCCGTTGTTGTTGGCATCCGGCGTGAAGGCCAGCTTTTTGTTCCGCATGCTGAAGACCATTTGCAGGCCGGTGATCTGGCCTATGTTGTGGTCGAGCGGGCTCAGGTTTGGCGTACACTTAGCATTTTTGGCCATGATGAAGATCAGGCCAACAAAGTGGTGATTGCTGGTGGTGGCAACATCGGGCGCTATGTTGCCTTGGCGATCGAGGCAAGACGCAAGCGCACCAGAGCGAAAGTAATTGAGCTCAATAGGGATCGCGCCATCAAGATTGCCAATGACTTCAACGATACGATTGTTTTGCAAGGCAGTGCGCTTGATCAGGATATTCTCAAAGAAGCCGATATTCGCGAAGCGGATACGATGATCGCGCTAACGAACAATGATCAGGTGAATATCCTGAGCTGCGCCATGGCCAAGCGCCTGGGATGTGCCCGCACGATGGCGCTGCTTAATGATTCTCACTATTCTGGTCTTGTTCATGACCTTGGAATCGACTCCAACGTCAATCCTCGTTCGGTTACAATTTCAAAGATCCTGCAACATGTGCGCAGGGGGCGTATTCGCGGGGTTCATGCCGTGGAAGATGGCGCCGCTGAGGGTATTGAAGCCGAAGCGCTGGAAACCTCACCTCTGGTTGGTCGGCCGCTTAAGAGCGTGGAATTCCCTGAAGGGGTTCGTGTTGGAGCAATCTATCGTGGTAACAAGGTGCTGATGCCAGATGGCCAAACGACCATTCAGGCCGGTGACCGGGTCATCCTTTTCGCTCTGGCGGATCGTGTGAAGCAGGTGGAACTGTTGTTCCGCGTCAGCTTTGAGTTCTTTTGATCCCGAAGTGAGGCTATGCGCGGATGACCGCAATTCTCTATTACCTATCGATTTTGCTTGGCGCGCTGGGAGGGCTCATGTTGCCCACCGCTTTGGTTGCGCTTAGCGCGGGCAATAGGGAATTGGCGGAAGGGTTTCTTCTGACCTCCGGTCTAACCGGCTTTGTCTCGGGGGGAACCTATTTCGCGTTGCGTGGACAGGAAAGGGAAATGCTCAACCAGCAGACCTTTCTTTTGTGCGTTATCGCGTGGTTTGGCTTGCCCTTCGTTGGTGCCTTTCCGATTGTGCTGTCGGGGCAGCTTAATTGGGTTGATGCCTTTTTCGAGGCAGCCTCCGGCATAAGCACGACTGGGGCGACGGTCTTTTCAACATTGGAAGGGGTGCCAAAGGCCATTATCTTCTGGCGCGCAATTTTGCAGTGGTTCGGCGGGTTTATGACGTTGCTCAGCTTCCTGCTGATTCTGGCTCCGAGTGGCGTCGGCGTCGTCCGCGATAATTACAGCAAATTTATGGAGCAGAGCCTTGGAGACGAGATTGGCTGGACTGCCAACGTTTTCCGACAGGTCGGTTCAGCCTACGGGCTGGTGACCTTGACAATGGTTCTGTTGCTGGTGGTTGTTGGCCTGCCAGCATTTGACGCTACATGTCTGGCCTTTTCGACGATTTCAACGGGCGGGTTCATGCCAGTTGATGGAGCGATCGGAGAATATTACAACAATCGTGCAGCTGAGTTCATCATTGCCATGGGCATGATTGCCGGGTCATCGAGTGTTGTCTGGCACAGAATGGCCGTGCGCAACAAGCTGCAGTTCGTCGTTGAACATAGAGAAAGTTATATTCTCTTTGCATTCATGCTGGTTGCGGGCCTGATCTATTCCATCACTTTGTTCCAGTTGGCCGGTAGTGCGAGCGTTCTGTCTCCGGGGGCGGCTTTACGTCAGGGATTTTTTGCAGCCATTTCGCTGGTATCTACCACGGGGTTTGAATTGCGACATGCTGATGTTACCGTTTTTCCGGGATTGCTGGTTCTCTGCTTTGCCTTGACAGGCGCCACCTCTTTTTCAACATCGGGTGGTTTGAAGATATACCGCGTGGTGGTTTTGTTCATGCAGCTTGTCAATGAAGTCAGCCGCTTGCTTCATCCAAACAAAATTCGCAAGGATCGTCTGGGCAGAACCGCACCCAATCTTACTTTCATGATTGGCGTTTGGTCATCCCTTGTTCTGTCCATAATTTTGATCGCCCTCGTTACCGGCATCGTTACGACAAACACCGGATTTCTTGAAGGTGGTCTTATCGCGACAATATCGTGTTTTGCGAATATTGGGCCACTATATAGCACCAGTTGGTCGCAAACTGCTGATTGGCCAAGCTATTTTGAAATGGCACCAGTCGTTAAATATGCGCTGGCAGGGACGATGCTTGTCGGGCGTATCGAAATTGTTGTGCTTCTAAGCGCTCTCAATTTCAAATTCTGGTATCGATAGATTATTGAAAAATGCAACATAATGGTTGGTTTCTGAGCTCGTTGCATAAAATGGTTGAGATTGCGACTTGGCAATTGAATTGTTTTAGTTAAACTAGGAAGTCGAGAATCGTTATCGCTGATACTCTTTAATTTGAATGAAAAGATTGTGATGGCAGTTTGTGGGGGGCGGCCAAACAATCATTCGATCTTTCCCCCAAGATGTGTGGAAAATTCCGGCTCAACGGCGTCGCTTTGATAAAAGTACGTTTGCTAGGCTGGTTAAATCTATCGGACTACGTCATAGTGATGGTTCAGACGAGGTTTCATGTAGACCGAGTATTGAATTTAAAGAAAATAAGGCAGGACACATGGCTGAACGCGCCCAGAACCTCCAAGATACCTTTCTCAATCATGTTAGGAAAACCAAGACGCCTTTGACGATCTTTTTGGTCAATGGTGTTAAGTTGCAAGGTGTTGTCACTTGGTTTGACAATTTTTGCGTCCTTCTGCGTCGCGATGGACATTCGCAGCTGGTTTATAAGCACGCGATCTCAACGATTATGCCAAATGGCCCGTTGACGTTGTTCGAAGGCGGTGAGACTGGCGAAAAGGCTGAAGGCTGATTGTCAGACGCTGGTGAATTCGAAGAACAGGATAGTGCAAAAGGTCCGCGAAAAATGATAGATCGCGGTGCCGTGGTTACACGCGCCTTGGTACTGGTTCCTATCCTGTCACAACATTTGCAAAACAAGGCTGCTTCTGAAGGTCGCATCATTCGGCGTACAGACGAAGCCCGTCTTGAAGAGGCCGCAGGTCTTGCTGCGGCTATTGAGCTGGATGTCGTTGACGTCCTGAAGGTTCCCCTTAATGCAATCCGGCCATCTACTTTGATAGGCAAGGGGAAGCTCGAAGATATTTGGGCGATCATTGATCGGGAAAAAGTCGACCTGATCATCATCGACCACCCGCTCTCGCCAATTCAGCAGCGTAATCTCGAGAAGGAATGGGATAGCAAGGTTCTTGATAGAACCGGGCTTATTCTGGAGATCTTCGGTCGGCGCGCGCAGACCAAAGAGGGGCGGCTTCAGGTCGAATTGGCACATCTGAACTATCAGAAGGGTCGATTGGTACGCAGCTGGACCCACTTGGAGCGTCAGCGCGGTGGTATCGGCTTTATGGGTGGTCCCGGTGAAACCCAGATCGAAGCGGACCGAAGAGCCTTGCAGGACAAGATCAACCGTCTGGAAAAAGATCTGGAACAGGTGCGCCGAACGCGCGGCTTGCATCGGTCCAATCGTCAGAAGGTGCCGCATCCGATCGTTGCTCTTGTTGGTTATACCAACGCGGGTAAGTCAACCTTGTTCAATCTTCTCACTGATTCCGAGATCTTCGCCAAGGACTTGCTTTTCGCGACGTTGGATCCAACACTGCGCACCATGCAGTTGCCCCATGGGCGACCGGTTATCCTCTCCGATACCGTGGGCTTTATTTCCGATCTGCCGACCCATCTGATTGCTGCATTTCGTGCTACATTGGAAGAGGTGCTTGAGGCCGACGTAATTCTTCACGTTCGCGATATCGTGCACGAAGATACCAATGCGCAGGCGGAAGATGTCGCCAATGTGTTGCATGATTTGGGTATCGAAGTGAATGAAGACCCGCGTATTATCGAAGTTTGGAATAAAATCGATCTGCTTCCGGCAGAAGAGCGTCAGACTGTTATGGAACGGGCCTCTAGCCAGCAGCCGTCCCGCGCTACTGGGCAATTGCAGCCGGTTGCCGTTTCTGCGATCTCTGGGGAGGGAACCGATATCCTTCTTGCGGAGATTGAGGAAAAGCTCGCCGAGAAAGACAATATACTGACACTTCATCTCGGATTTTCCGATGGCGAAGGGCTGGCTTGGCTATACCGTCATTGCGATGTGCTTGACCGTACCGATGGGGAAGACGGGATTGAGCTGCATGTGCGCGCTCAAGACAAAGTGCAGGCGGAATTACGCAACCGCTTTCTTGTAGACTGATTTTCTCAAATAATAGAGGTCCCTCGCTGATGCATGAACAGCATGCGAGGGACTGACCGACTGACCGACTGTTTAGTCGCGCTCGCTTTTGGCTTCCTGCCAGAGATCTTCCATCTCATCCAGGCTTGCATCGTCAAGGCTGTCACCACGGGCAGCGAGTTCGCTCTCGATATGTGCGAAGCGAGTGCGGAATTTCGCATTTGTGTAGGATAGGGCTTCATCCGGATCGACATCCAGATGTCGGGCGAGGTTTGCTACTGCAAACAGAAGATCTCCGATCTCGTTGCGAATTGCCTTTTCGTCCAGTTCATGATCGATTAATTCAGCCCGAACTTCTTCTACTTCCTCAGCGATCTTGTCGAGCACAAGAAGGGTATCGTTCCAGTCAAAACCAACCTTGCTGGCCTGCTTTTGCAGCTTAACGGCGGCCTTCATAGAAGGCATGCCGTGTGGAACGGCATCCAGATAGGTTTTTTCCTTTTCGTGCATACCAAGTTTTTCGCGCGCTTTAGCGCGTTCGGCCTTTTCTTCGGCCTTAATTGCTTCCCATGCTTCGCGCACCATGCCTTTGGTTCTGGCTTCGCTATCTCCGAAAACATGAGGGTGACGCCTAAGCATTTTTCTGGTGCTCGCCAGGACAACGTCTCCAAAGTCGAACCGTGCAGGATGGTCCGTCATTTCATTGGCCATTTGCGCATGAAAGACAACTTGCAGCAGGAGGTCGCCCAGTTCATCCCGCATGTCATAGAGGTCGTTGCGCTCAATGGCGTCTTGCACTTCATATGCCTCTTCAATGGTGTAGGGAATAATAGATGCGAAATCCTGTTCAATGTCCCAAGGGCAGCCTGTCTCCTTGTCACGAAGGCGGGTCATGATTTCGACAAGTGTTGCAATGTCACGAGAGGGTTGAATTGTCATTTTGAAACTCAAGACTTATTTAAGGAGGGACGCTTGATGGCGTATGAGATGACTCACCTTGAACCGGTGATCATGTCCCGTTTATGCCCAAAGCCTTTGCGCTTTGCAATGGAGAAACCTGCTGACTGAAGGTTACGGCGTACCCAACCCGCTGCTGTGTAACTGGCAAGAGTTGCGTTTGGAGCGGATGCTGCAAAGACGGCTTCCATCAAATCTTCAGACCATAGCTCGGGGTTGGTCTTGGGGTTGAAGCCATCAAGGAACCAGGCGTCGACGGGCGAGGGGATTGATGCGATCCCTTCAGCGGCATCTCCGATGAATAGTTTCAATGTCACGGGGCCGAAATTTATTTCAAGCCAACCGTTCCCATTGGGCTTCCATTCTTCAACCAGTTTCTCAGCAAATGAAGAGAGGGCTTTCCAAGGGGTAAGGGCTCTGGCAAGGCTGTCTTGTTCGAGAGGGTATTTTTCGAATGAGATAAATGTGAACTGTTGAGATGGCCCGGTTGGATCGGCATGTTTTGGGGAGCTATTGCTTTCTGTGAAGGTTTCAAGCCAAGCTTGCCATGTGGCAAGAAAATTGAGGCCGGTTCCAAATCCGAGTTCTCCAATCACCGGTGATTGCCCGTCACGCCATCGTTCGGGCAATCTGTTTCCATCGATGAAGACGTAGCGCGTTTCCTCCAGTCCGTTTTCCCGCGTGTAATAAGTGTCGTCAAAGCGTGTGGATTTAGGGGTCAAATTGTCCAGCCAAACAAGTTCAGGAGGGTTCGCCATATCAATTTCTCATAGGATCGATTAGGGTGCGGCAACCGTAACATTGGAAGCCTGCATATGATGTCTTTCATCTATCGGCTTTCTTCTTAAAAAGAAAAACGAGCTATGCCAAGTCCTCTCAATTCTTCGTCATCCACTCATTATGATTGCCTCATTGTCGGGGGCGGTGTTTTTGGTCTTTCTATTGCAAGAGCCTGCCTGGGCAAGGGTATGCGTGTTTTGCTGGTCGATAAACAGGAGATCGGGCAGGGCGCGAGTTATGGACTTTTGGGGGCTCTTTTGCCTCATATGTCTGAAAGATGGAATGAGAAAAAAGAGTTTCAATTCAATGCTTTAAAAAATCTTTCTGAAGTTCAAGTTTTACTTGAGGAAGAGACGGGCCTATCGATCGGCTATGATCGGTGTGGACGTGTCGTTCCTCTCGGCACAGCGAACCTAAAAGAGCGCCACGAAGTGCGGTCCCATGAGGCCGAAAAACTGTGGCATGGTTCGGAGACGGGATATTACCACAGGGTTTTCCCAAAGGACGATTTCGGCGGCTGGCTCAATGCCGACCTTTGCGAATACGGCTATGCGTTTGACAATTTTTCTGGGCGCGCAAACCCCAGAGCTTATTGTGAGGCTGCCAAGGCTTCGGTCATCAAACGCGGAGGCAAGGTCGTTGAGGATGCCGAGGTCGTTGATACAAAGGATTTGGGCGACAGCGCAGAAGTTACGCTTGCCAATGGAGAGACGCTCTCTGCTGGCATTGTCGTCTTGGCCGCTGGCTATAAGAGCTTTCCAATGCTTGAGAAGCTAACCGGCGTTGATGACCTTGGTTCGGGCGTCAAGGGGCAGGCGCTGATTGCCAAGGTTGGGCAAAAAGCCGGATTGCCCGTGCTCTATGATCGGACCGTATATGTGGTTCCTCACGATGACGGTGTGTGTGCCATTGGCAGCACTACAGAGGAAGAATGGGAAGACGAGCACAGCACGGATGATCGCTGTGATGAAATCTGGGCCAAAGCGTTGAATTTGTGTCCGATGCTTGAAGGAGCCGAAGTGTTGCAGCGCTGGGCAGGAATTCGTCCCAAGGCAACCAAGCGTGACCCAATGATCGGTTTCTTGCCGGGTTCAAAGAGCATTTATGCGGCTACTGGTGGTTTCAAGATTGGGTTCGGGCTGGCGCATGCCATCGCAGAGGTGGCTGTCGAACAGATTGCGGGCACCCAAACAAACCTATGGCTGCCGGAAAGCTTCCAGATGAACTATCATCTTGACGGCAAAGAATGGGGTAAGAAGTGATCGTCTGAATGGACGGAGCCGCCGTAGAATTATCGGCGGCGGCTCATATCGTGGCGGTAATGTTGACGCGCAATGTCAGTGGGGCAGCGCCACGATGAGTGCGGGGAAAAGGATCTGTGCTAGGTTGGCGGGATCTATGTTGGCGGGGCTGCAATTGATCGGTTTCTATCATTCTATAAATCGCATAATCTATATTATGGAACTAAAAAGTATTTATTGTTTAGGTGCGGTTTTGTGCTTCGTGTATGGAAAAGAAGTTTAATATCATAAAATCAATAAGATGGATTGGTTTTTTCAGATTGCGTATAATGTGGTTTAATTGAGGAATTTTGTCATCTGGCATCTCCTGATGATTGTTTCGAGTTCCATGGATCTGCTTCATTTGCGCTTGCTGGAGTCTGTCTGAGGCAGTTTTCAGCGCGTAGAAGCGTCTTTTATTGCTCATAAGCGTCAGAGCTCCATGTGAGTTGTCCATGGAAGAGATGCATTGGGCGCTGGTGCTATGTTGGAGTTCGTTGTTTGGCGACCCGTTTGATGGTCGCTTGAAACGGTTCGTCGATCCATCATGATGTGACAGATCGAGCGGTCGAGACGGTGTCGCTCGATGGCTGCAATTATGCTGCGTTTGGCTGTGCCGGAAAAATGCTAGAAGGAAATGGTCAAGCCGTCATGGGCCGGAATGACGCCCTGCGGCAGTGTGCGCACAAGGGTTTCATAATCCATATCGATATGCATATGGGTCAGGATCGTCATTTTGGGTTTCAGGCGATCCACCCACTCCAGCACTTCATCAAGGGAAAAATGGCTTGGGTGTGGCGCATATCGCAAGGCGTCGACAATCCAGACGTCTAGGTCCTGCATCATGGAAACCGTTTCCGGTTCGAGATCGTTGACATCGGAGGAATATGCGAGGTTACCAATGCGGTAGCCAAGAGAATGAATGTCACCATGAACCTGATCGAAAGGCAAAGCATTGATGCTGCCTGCCGGTCCGTCTATGGTCACGGTCTGGCCATGTTCGATGAGCGTGGAGTCCAAGATTGGCGGATAGTTGCTTCCTTTTGGTGTTTTGAAGCAGTAGCCAAATCCTTCGTGCAGTCGACTAAGCGTCAACTCGTTGGCGTATATTTTTACCCGCTCACGTCGGTTGAAGACGAAGGCGCGCAAGTCATCAATGCCATGGGTATGATCGGCATGGGGATGGGTGTAGAGAACGCCATCGACCCAGTCGATATTTTCCCGGAGCATCTGTTCGCGAAAATCCGGGCCGGTGTCTATCAGGGCGCGAGTGACTTTCTCGTCTTGCCATTTTTCGACAAGAGCAGAACAACGGGTGCGGCGGTTCTTGGGATTGGATGGATCACATTTGCCCCAGTCGTTGCCGACTCTCGGCACGCCTGGTGAGGACCCACAGCCCAAAATACGCAGCTTAAATCCGTTGTCCTTTGTCATTCCTGCACGATCCTGCTTACCGCTGTTCTATCGCGTTGCCTTGCTGAACAGCCGAAAGAAATTGTCTGTCGTAATCTTGGAAATATCTTCCAATGATACGCCCTTCACTTCTGCAAGCACTTCAGCGGTTTTGACTACATAGGAAGGTTCGTTCCGTTTGCCTCGATATGGCATGGGGGCCAGATAAGGAGAATCCGTCTCGACCAGCAATCTATCAAGTGGTACGTCCTTGATTGTGTCCCGGATCTCTTGACTGCGCTTGAATGTCAAAATGCCGGAGAGGGAGACATACAGTCCCATTTCCAGACTCCGCATGGCCAACTCACGGTTTGACGAATAGCAATGCAAAAGAGCCGGGAAGGCCCCCTCCTCCATTCCTTCCTTCAGAATGGCGATGGTGTCGTCTTCGGCGTCGCGCGTATGAATGGATAAAGGCAGACCGGTCATCCGGGCTGCCTTGATGTGTGTTCTGAAGCCTTTGGCCTGTGCTTCTCTGGGGGCGCTGTCGTAGAAATAGTCGAGGCCGACTTCGCCGATCGCGATGCATTTGGGATGTTCGGCCAACTTGGCAATGTCTTCTGCGCTAAAGTCCAGCTCCTTATCCGCGCTATGGGGATGAGTGCCGACGGAGCAGAATACATTATCAAATCGCTCGGCAATTGCCTTGATCGCGTCGAACTTCTTTATCTCTGTACATATGGTGACCATATGTCCGACGCCGGCGAGCTTGGCGCGGCGAACGACATCGTCCAGTTCTTCCTGAAAATCAGGAAAATCCAGATGACAATGGCTATCAACCAACATGTTCCAGTCTATGCCTCGTCTTCTTCGGTTTTTTCTACGTAGCGCGGGAATACCGGGCTCGGTTTGTCAATTGGCGTTCCTGCCGCAAGACGTCCAACCGGGCCAAGAGATGCAAAATCGCGCTTGTCTGCAGGAAGAGCAAAGAGATCGAGCAATTTCTCCGCAGACTGAGGAATATATGGCTGAGCAAGAATGCCGACCTGACGAATGATCTCAGCCGTGACATAGAGCACGGTATTCATCCGCTCAGGATCAGTCTTGCGCAGAGCCCATGGTTCCTGACTTGCGAAATAGCGGTTCGCTTCGCCCACTACATCCCATATGGTCTCAAGGGCTTTGTGAATCAACTGCTTGTCCATGAATTCACGGCATTTTTCGAGCATGGCGTCTGTTTGATCAAGCATAGCCTTGTCTTCAGCGCTGTAGTCGCCCGGAGCTGGCAAGGCGTTGTTGCAGTTCTTGGCGATCATCGAAAGAGACCGGCTGGCAAGGTTGCCAAGGTCATTGGCAAGGTCTGCATTGGTGCGGTTGACGATTGCTTCGTGGCTATAGTTGCCATCCTGACCAAACGGGACTTCACGCAGGAAGAAGAAACGGGTCTGATCAAGGCCGTATTCTTCAATGAGGCCAAACGGGTCGATCACGTTGCCCACGGACTTGGACATTTTCTCGCCGCGGTTGAACAGGAAGCCATGAGCGAAGACGCGGCCCGGAACATCGATGCCTGCAGACATCAGGAAGGCTGGCCAGTAGACGGCATGAAAACGAATGATGTCCTTGCCGATGATGTGGGTTGCATTGCCCCAGAAGGACTTGAATTTTTCAGCGTCGACATTCGGATACCCGAGCGCCGTGATATAGTTGGTCAAAGCATCAACCCAGACATACATGACGTGCTTGTCGTTGCCGGGAACCGGAATGCCCCAATCAAATGTTGTACGAGAAATGGACAGGTCGCGCAGGCCGCTTTTCACGAAGCTGATGACTTCGTTACGGCGTTCCGATGGCCCCATGAAATCGGGATTGGCCTCATAGAGGGCAAGCAATTTGTCCTGATAGGCGGAAAGGCGGAAAAAGTAGCTTTCTTCTTCGGTCCATTCAACGGGAGAGCCTTGCGGTCCATAGCGAACGCCGTCTTCGCGCACTTCGGTTTCATTTTCAGCGTAATAGGCTTCGTCGCGGACGGAGTACCAACCAGCGTAGCTATCCAGATAGATGTCGCCGTTTGCTTCCATTGCCTTCCAGATTGCTTTGGAGGCTTCATAGTGGCGCGGCTGAGTGGTGCGGATGAAATCATCGTTGGACAGGTTCAGCGCTTTTGCCATCTTTTCAAAGACTGGTGCGTTCTGATCTGCCAGTTGAGCTGCGGTCATACCGAATTTCTCGGCTGTCTGCTGCATTTTCTGGCCGTGTTCATCGGTGCCAGTGAGGAAGAAAACGGGATATCCGTCGAGGCGTTTGAAGCGTGCCATCGAGTCCGTTGCCATCATTTCATAGGCATGTCCGATGTGTGGAGCGCCATTAGGATAGGAGATAGCTGTGGAGATGAAAAACGGAGATTTGTCAGTCATGCCGATGGTCGTCTTCTGTGAATGGGTGGATTTTAGCTCATGGTGCCCCGAGTTGGCTGGTTTTCCAACGATGGTCGCAATCTGAGCATGGAATTTATGTTAGTTGGTTTGTGGGCGAAGGGGCGCTTATCGTCAAGGATTTTTGTGTAATGTCAGTGGACAGTACGCAATGATAGGCGATTATTGTTCTCCGCGTGACGCTTTTGCCAACATTCGCATGACTTCGATCACTGTCTGTTTCTTGTCAAGGTTGAAAATCCGGGTTTGCTGTATCAGCTCTTGTGCCTCATCCCAGACACGGGCAAGCGGATAAAGCTCGTCGCTCCTTGTGCCCTCCTGCCCGCTTCTTTGATGCAATTGACGGGTCAAGTAGCGGTGAACCAAATCGGAAAAGCCATCGAAACGGTCTTCCTTGCCGCGCTGAGCAACTGTTTCGGAGAAGGCGTTGAGCGTTTCATAATCCGGATTATAAGGTGGTGTCAGAAGGCGCTCGAAAGCATGAATGAGCACAAGTCCTTCGTCTGACTGGAGTTCGGCAGCCTTGCGGATGGAGCCATCACAGCTTTCGCAGAGTTGTTTTATCGTGTCCTCATTGTCGGCAATGGCCAGTTGTTTGATCGCCTCTCCAAGTGACGGATTTTCAAGTGGTGAAAAGCCGAGCCGTCGACAACGCGATCTGATGGTTGGCAAAAGACGTCCGGGGGCATGTGAAATGAGGAAGAAAATGGTGCGAACCGGAGGTTCTTCCAGAATTTTCAAAAGCGCGTTGGCTGCGTTGTTGTTGAGATCGTCGGCGGGATCAACAATGCAAACACGCCAAGTTCTTTCGCCAGCCGTCGAGCCAAAAAAGCGAACGGTCCGTCTGACTTCATCAACCGTAATTTCGGTTTTGAATTTCTTCGACTTCTCGTCGTAAGGCCGGTCAATAACCAACAAATTCGGGTGTGCCAGATTGGTGACCAGGTGAACGGCCTGACTGTCGTCTGGGCTATCCATGCTTGTAGGCGCGGCCATGTCTTGCAGAAATCCGCTACCGCTTTGTGCCCCTTCGTTGAAAATGAACCGTGCCGCCCGGTAGGCAAAGGTAGCCTTGCCGATGCCTTTGGGGCCAGTCAGCAGCCAGGCGTGATGCATTTTCCCGGATAGCCATGAGGAAAGAAATAGCTGTTCTTCTTGAGTATGTCCAAAGAACAGGCGCTGTCTGTGAGGCGGCTCAAGATCCGGCAATATATCGTAAATCGGGATTTCCTGATCTGCTTGTGCCATTTATGTTTTGTCCGATTGGCTATTGTCTTGTTCTTCAGAGGCCTGTACGGGAGCTTCAGTTTGTTCCTTCGGCAACAATTCCCGTTCGACGATGTGCCAAATATCATCAGCAATTTCGTCTATTGATTGGGAGGCGTCAATCACTTTGCATCTTTGAGGATCTTTGTAGGCAAGCGCTAGAAATGCATTCCTGCGGTTCTCGTGGATTGCCAGTTCTTCTCGCTCAAATCTGTCGGCTGCTTCACCCTCAGCCCGTCGCGTGTTGGCCCGCGATATACCGATCTCTGCGCGAAGATCGAGAATGAAGGTAATGTCAGGCCTTATGCCGTCAATTGCGAGCCGTTCCAGCACATTTACAAGTTCTTCTGAAACCTCGGAGCTCTCGCCTTGATATATACGGGTGGAATCCATGAACCGATCACAAAGCACCCACTGGCCTTGTTCCAGAGCGGGGCGGATCTTGGTGTCCACATGGTCAGCCCGAGCCGCGGCGAACAACACAGCTTCTCCGCTTGGAGGAATGCCCATGTTTGCGATCGTCCCCGAGAGGAGCAATTCTCGTACGGCTTCGGCCTTGCTTGATCCTCCAGGCTCCCGGGTCTGAATGCAATCGACGCCGCGCTGCTCCAGCCGTTCGGCAAGAAGGCGGATTTGCGTCGATTTTCCAACGCCCTCTCCGCCTTCAAAGGTTATGAATTTTCCTCTTGGCATCTGCGGCTCTCTCCCGATAAGCAAAGCGCTGGCAATGGGTGGTTCTTACGATTGGAACAAAGGAGAATCGCTTCGCCTCACCCAGCCTTGACTTTTGCTTGTATCAGCAAGTCGGATCAGAACCAACCAAGAGCGAGCTCTTTTAAAGAGCTGATGGCTCGCTGCGATGTCGTGCCTTTCCCGACAGCTTCGCCAGTGATCAGAGGGGCTTCGTAGATGAGCTTGTCGTCGTTCCAGACTTTCAGGGTTGCAACTTCGACGCCTTCCTCCAATGGAGCCTTGAGCGGGCCATCATAAACTACGCGGGCTTTCAGTCTGCCTTCCTGCGCTCTGGGCATGAACAGGCTCACTGGGCGCTCACTAACCAGCATGACCTCTGACTTTTCGCCGCCAAAGACGCTCGCATAGGCTATTTCCTCGTCCGCATTGTAGATGCGCTTCGAGGTAAAGGCGCGGAAACCCCAGTTCATGATTTTGCGCGCTTCTTCTCTACGTTCCTTTTTGGATTTCATTCCAGTGAGAACCGCGATGAGACGTTGATCTCCGCGCTTTGCTGATGCTACCAGACAATAACCTGCAGCCTCCGTATGTCCGGTTTTCAGGCCATCTGCGCCTTCCGTGAAGCCCAAAATCGGGTTGCGGTTGTGCTGGGTGATGCCGTTCCAAGTATATTCCGGAATTGCAAAATAGTGATAATATTCAGGATATTCATCAATGATGTGCCGGGCCAGCTTGGCCAAGTCTCTCGCGGTGACGACCTGACCGTCAGCCGGCAGACCGGTTGAATTGACAAAATGGGAATGGGGCAAGCCAATCTCTTTGGCGCGCTTGTTCATGAGCTGGGCAAATGTCGCTTCGTTGCCGGCCATTCCTTCGGCCACAGCGATACAAGCGTCATTGCCAGACTGAACGATGATACCGTGCAACAGAGCATCAAGGGGAACCATCGATCCCAACTTTGCGAACATGGTCGACCCGCCGGAATTGGCTCCGCCATCCCGCCAAGCATGCTCGGATATGTAGAATTCTTCATCAAGCTTGAGCTGGCCTGTTTTCAAGCCATGAAAGACAACTTCAAGCGTCATGAGTTTTGCCAAGGACGCGGGGGGAACAGTTTCGTCTTCTTCTTTTGAGAACAATACCGTGCCGGAATTCCAGTCTATCAAATAGGCGTGTTTTGCGGCTGTTTGATAAATCTGGGCGTTTGCGTTTTGGATTGGTGCAGCAAAAGCAAGCGTGAGCGCCAATAAAAATAACAAAGAAAACTTTTTAAGCATTTCGTTGAGCATCCTTTCCCTCTCAACGTTAGGCATGATGTCAATTAGATGCGACGGCGACGATCATGTTTTAGGAAAACACTGCAAGGGTAAATCACCATTGTGTGTATCGGCTGTTGGCCGAATAGTAACTGATGTCGCCACAAAGAAAAAGGAGAGCCTGTGCGCTCTCCTTGAAAAATCGATATTATTTTCAATCTTGTGAGCTACAACTCAACTCAGGCCCAACCTTTGGCGAAGAGATGCTATATCTTGCCAAGAGACCCCGTCCTTGAGCTTGCTGATTGAAAGCGAAATCGAGCCGTCTGGCTGATCTGTGATATCGACTGCGGCAAGCATTGCGAATTCTTTGGCCAAGCGTAACCCATATTCCGAATCAAACTGACCAATGTTTGAGAGCTCTGCGCTGTGCGAAGCCAGATATTCGTTCTTTGCACGGTTCGCACTTTCCATGGCCTGCGCTTTTCGTTTCAGGGCTTTGGAAAGGCCTGTCTGGTCGTCGCCTTTCAGCAGATCATTGATTGCCTCATAGCCAGCTTCAACACGTTTCGATGTTTCAGGTGCGTAGTTGAGCTGAACCGGGGCAAAACTGGCCAACTCAACCGGCGCTGCTATATTGCCCATGCCTTCAGGTGGAAAATATCCGTCTCCCACGAGATCAACGGGTGCCCAGCCTGCCGCTGTCGAGGCTGTCAGGTCAATCTGCGCTGGTGCGTATGCTGTGGCATCTGGTGCCCCCAATTGAGGCAAATTTGCCAGCAGAAAATCGGTTTGCTGTGTTTCTGGTTTCGATTTCGGACCGGAAGCTGATGCTATCATGACCGGAGGAGCGCCTGCCCCGCCATTGCCGTTTGATGGCAAACCAATTTTGTCATTACCGATTGGCTGACCTTTTTCACGATAGGATGCCTCAAGAAATGCGGTATCATGACCGTCAAGTCGCGCTTTTCCCACATATTGCACCCGAACATTCGCAATGCCGTCGTTGATAAAGCCGAGCTTTTGAGCAACGCGCTTGGACAAGTCAATGATGCGATTGTGCGCATATGGTCCTCGGTCGTTTACGCGAACCAGCGTTGACCGGCCATTTTTCATGTTCGTTACGCGCACGTAAGATGGCAAGGGAAGCGTTGGGTGGGCAGCCGTCAGCGAATGCATGTCAAAGATTTCGCCATTGGCCGTGAGCCGCCCGTGGAAGTCATCGCCGTACCAGGACGCTTTGCCAACCTTGTTATAAGACGGCTGATCCTTGGGCACATATGTGCGGCCGGCGACCTTGTATGGCTTGCCGATCTTGTAGGTTCCGCCGCCCTTTTTGAATTGACTGGATTTGGTCGCGACACGAGCGCTTGCAGAAACCCCGTATTTGGGATCATAGCTACTTTTCTTGGATGAACTGGAACATCCTGCAAGCGTAATCGCAGCAATGCTGACGAGGGCGAAAACAACCCCTACCCGACTCATTCCCATATTGGAAAATGGCATCTGCTGTTCCATCGTCTGATTCTTTGATTGAGGAATATGCTTGTTCATCTCTAGCATGCCGACAAAACTCACCACTCTGTAGCCGACTAATCGTATCTGGGTCGTAACCTAAATGCTCAAGGTTAATGGCACAAGGTGTCTTTTCGCGCTGACTATAGCCATCAAACGTTCAATATTTACGAAAATGAGAACTTTTGCCAGTGAAATAAGCGCCTTCCGCTTAACTTGGTAAAGGGAGTATGAATCGATCTTGGTGAAATTGTGATGCGGGCTTAACATTTTTGCTGTTGGGAGCGTTATTTCTCAAGCCCTCGGCTCAGATTGCGCATTAGAGCACAGGTGTTTACTTGCGTAAGAGGTTTTTCAACAGCATGTTTGCTAGAATCGTATGAAGGCTTGCATTTGCTATAAAATAGCGGCAAAAGAGCTCCCAACCACATGACGCCGGAGGGGTGGCAGAGTGGTCGATTGCGGCGGTCTTGAAAACCGTTGGGCTTCACGGTCCCGGGGGTTCGAATCCCTCCCCCTCCGCCATTTCTTCCTGTAAATTCTTGATAATTTTTTGGTTTTGCAGGAACTTTGGCTTGCCTTCTTTAGAAAGTTCAGTCTGAACGGTTAGGCATCCGATGCTTGGGGGCGTTGATGCGTTCCTCTCTGCCACCAATATAACTCAGTACAGCATTTTCTGTGACGGCGTGCCTACTCCGCAGGCCTGTGAGAAATGCGCTCTAGCGCCGAAATTTTAATGGCTACTGAATGTGTGTCTCGCACGATGGGCTGATTTCGGACCTTTGTCGCTGGTGCAAGTTTTTTGAGACCATCTTTCACAAAACAGACATGCCGGTGATGTTGAGCCGCAGTCGTGGTACGTTAGGCTAGGAAAAATGTGTTTGGTTGTGCGATACTTCGTGTAAAACACTTCAAAAAAGAAAAACCGCCCCCGGAGGAGCGGCCTTATCTGGTGCTGTCTTAGCTTGTTAACGGCCAGACGCGTATTTTCTGATCTAAATCACTTCTAGGTTGCATTTATTTTTTCATCCAGTCAAGAATTAAAATGATTGGAGGAAATGATTATGCAGCCCATTCTGTTTTCATTTGATATTGGCACCAATTCCATTGGCTGGTGCGTCCTTGGCCTTGATGGTAACAATGAGCCTGAACGTATTGTTGATATGGGCGCGCGCATCTATTCCGATGGCCGCGATCCACAATCAAAAGCATCGCTCGCTGAGGCTCGGCGCGAGGCGCGCGCAGCCTCTCGCATGAGGGATCGCTATAAGCGCAGGCGCAAGGCAATTTTGCGAACGCTCGTCGAATATGGCCTGATGCCCGCGGACAAAGACGCGCAAGCAGCGCTGTTGCGCGAAACAGGCGACCGCAAAGAAGAGACGGGAGAGAAAAGCGCCAATCCTTACGCTCTGCGCGCTATGGCGCTTGATGAAAAACTGCCACCGGCTTATATCGGCCGCGCACTGTTCCATCTGGGGCAACGACGGGGTTTCAAATCCAATCGCAAAACGGATCGCCGCGACAATGATCAGGGCAAGATCGCCACGGGTATCGCCGATCTCAAGGGAAAGATGTTCGATAGCAACGCTCGCACCTATGGCGAATGGCTGGCGAAACGCCGTGAGGCTGGCGATGTTGTCCGCCTGAGGGCTGATTCAGATGCTTTTGGCGAAGATGGCTATGCCTACTATCCGGAACGGGACTTGCTGGAAAAGGAATTTCACGCCATCTGGGATGCGCAGGCCGCACATTATCCGGACATTCTGACGGATGAGAGGCGTGCCTATCTCTTCCGTGTCATGTTTTACCAGCGCCCCCTGAAAAAGCCACGGATAGGGAAATGCAGCTTCAATCCTCTTGAGGAACGACTCGCCAAGGCACATCCGCTGTTTCAGGAATTCCGCCTTTACAAAGAAGTCAACGAGCTTGAGCTGGTGCAGCCCGATTTGAGCCAGAAAAAACTCACGGTGGATCAGCGCGACAAACTCATTCACCATTTGCGCAGCAAACGTGAAGTCACGTTCAAGGCACTCCACAAAACCTTAAAGCTGACACCAGACATCACCTTCAACAAGGAAACTGATAGCCGTACAAAGCTGAAGGGGGACGAGGTCTATGCCCTTCTGTCAGATAATAAGCGCTTTGGCCCCAAGTGGGCATCTTTCAGCCGGGAGGAACAATGGAAGATCATCGTCACTCTGAAAGAAGAGGAAGACCCTGCCATTCTGTTTCAATGGTTGCGGGAGACTTATGGCATGGAAGGCGAGCAAGCAGAAGCCATCGCGAATTGTCCTTTGCCTGAGGGCTATGGACGACTGGGGGGAACCGCGCTGTCCTCCATGCTTGATGAATTGAAAAATACCATTGTTGATGGCTTTGTTATTACCGAAGCGACTGCAGCACTAAATTGTGGCTATGACCATTCCAATCTCGGCCATGATTCCGAGAATGGAGAGCCTCTTCTGCCGCCTTATCAGGAAATTCTGGAACGCCACATCCCCCCAGGATCTGGCGATCCTGACGACATATACGACATCTACAAGGGCCGCATTACCAATCCCACGGTTCATATCGGGCTCAATCAGTTGCGACGTCTAGTCAATGCCCTGATCAAGCAACACGGCAAGCCACGCTATATGGCGGTTGAATTGGCACGAGACCTCCAGATGTCGGATAAGCAAAAGCAGGATGCAAACCGAACCATCGCCAAAAACACGCGTGCAGCAGAGGAGCGTGGCAAAAAGCTGGAACAGATGGGGCAGCAAAATAATGGCTACAATCGCCTGTTGCTCAAGCTCTGGGAAGAATTGAACCATGATCATCCGGAGGATCGGGTCTGCATCTATTCTGGCAAGCCCATCTGCGTCGAAATGCTCTTCTCGGCTGAGGTGGATATCGATCATATCCTGCCATGGTCGCGAACCCTTGACGACAGTCAAGCCAACAAGATCCTGTGCCTCAAATCCGCGAATCGGCAAAAGCGGAACCGTGCGCCCTCTGAAGTTACCGAATGGAATTTTGATGAAGTGTTGGCCCGCGCGTCGCGCCTGCCCCAGAACAAGCGTTGGCGTTTCGCTGCCGATGCCATGGACAAATTCGAAAAAGATGGCGGCTTTCTCGCGCGCCAATTAACCGACACGCAATATCTCTCGCGCATGGCGCGGGAATATCTCGAATGCCTCTATCCTTCTGAAGAAGCAGATCAATATGGCGAGCTTAAACAACGCAAGCATGTGCTGGTATCTCCCGGTCGGCTCACCGAAATGTTCCGGCGCAACTGGGGGCTCAATGCGCTGCTACCGGATAGCAATCTGGGCGAAATGGCGCAGGCAAAGAACCGTATGGATCATCGCCACCACGCCATCGATGCTGCAGTGGTGGGCGTAACGACCCGCAGCTTGCTGCAACGAATTTCTAGTGCCGCCGGGCGCATGGATGGTCAGGCTCTTGAGGTCTATGTCAACAAGCTGGTGGGCGAAAATCTCCCATGGCCCGAGTTTCGGGAAGATCTGCAAAGGGCAGTCAATGCCATCACTGTCAGCCATAAGCCCGACCATGGTACGGTATCCCGCTCGGCTTATGCAAAGGGCAAAGGCCAGACGGCTGGCAAGCTTCACAATGATACGGCTTATGGCCTTGGGAAGGACAAGGAGGGAAAGCCGGTCGCGGTTCATCGCAAACCTTTTATGGCCTTGCAAGCAAAGGATCTAGTTTCTATTCGAGATGAAAAACTGCAAGCGGAACTGACCCGTGCTCTCCAAGCTGTCAGTGACAAAGACAAGAAAGCTTGGGCGGAAGCCTTGAAAAAATTCAGGGACAACCACGCCACATTTCGCGGCATTCGGCGTGTTCGCATAGCCGAAACGCTAAAAACCATTCCAATTAGTGACAAGAACGGTCGGGTTTATAAAGGTTACAAGGGAGATGCCAACTATCGCTATGATGTTTGGGAAACGCTGGACGGAAAGTGGCATTCGGAGGTGGTCTCCATGTATGACGCCCACCAGCCGGAGCGGCAATCAGCCTTTCACAAGGACCACCCGACCGCGCGGCGCGTGCTGCGCCTGCAACAGAATGACATGGTAGCCTATGAACATCCTTCCGACGGCTACACCATTGGCCGCGTCGTTAAATTCGTTGGCGATGGCAGAATTTATTTTGCGGGTCATAAAGAAGCTGGAAGCTTGAAAGCACGAGACACCAACAAAGAGGATCCATTTAAGTATTTCGTCAAGTCGGCATCAGCACTAAAAATTGCACAATGCCGCCAAATCCGTATTGATGAAGCAGGAAAAGTCAGAGACCCCGGACCACAGGATCGCGAAAGCAAATAAAGGTGCATTAATCAATAAATCTAATAAAAGTTGCATATATTGCGGTCACCGTGGCACATTATTGCGATGGAACGCATTGTCGACATATCGTCTGACGGGTTATATCTGTCTGTGCATCGCGGGTTTCTCATCGTGTCCAGATCGAGTGAGGAGCAGGGCAGAATTGCGCTTGATGATATCGGCGGATTGATTGTGCATGCTCATGGCGCGAGCTGGTCAAATCAGGTGTTTATACGGCTTTCAGAGCGGAATGTGCCGGTGGTCTTGTGTGGCACCAATCATGCGCCGGTCTCTGTCGTGTGGCCTTTGGAAGGGCACCATGCGCAGGGTGCTCGATTGCGGGCTCAGATCAGTGCGCCAAAACCGTTGCAAAAGCAGCTTTGGCAGAAGATCGTAGCCGCGAAAATTCGCATGCAGGGACAAGTTCTTCTGGCAAACGGCAAAGAAGGCAGTGCATTCGAGATGCTGGCTCGCAAAGTGCGTTCCGGTGATCCTGAAAATATCGAAGCACAAGCAGCACGACGCTATTGGAAGCAACTCTTTGGCCCTGATTTCTCTCGCGACCAGAATGGAGAAGACGCCAATGCCCAACTTAATTATGGCTACACCGTGTTGCGTGCCATTATTTCTCGGGCGATTTGTGCGTCGGGTTTACATCCGACAATGGGTATTTTCCATTCCAATCGTGCCAACACATTTGCTCTTGCAGACGATATCATGGAAGTTTACCGCCCTTTAGTCGACCAGATCGTAATCAATCTTCAGGCTGCAGATGAGCTGGGCGTCTCGCCTTCTGCCAAGCAAACGCTGACGAGCATTTCGACCTTCGATCTTGAAAGCGGTCCTGGGCGTTCACCTCTTTCTGTACAGGTATCGCGCCTGACGCATTCTGTTGCAACAAGCTTCGAGACTGGAAAGGCCTCGCTCGAGTTACCCGTGCTTCCCTCGTCTTTGGAACTTGCCAGTCTTGGGCGTGCGGAATATTGGGAAGAGAAATCATGACGGCGTTCGAGCAGAAAGCAACGAGTGGAGCAACGCATCTGAGTGGATATCAGATCATGTGGATATTGGTAACGTTTGACTTGCCAGTCGAAACGAAAAAACAACGCAAAGCAGCGACAAAATTTCGCGAGTTTCTGCTGGACTTGGGCTTTGAAATGAGCCAACTTTCTAATTATCTGAGATTTTGTAATGGCAAAGAACAGTTTGAAAGCTATGTACGGCAGATTGAACGCGCCCTGCCCGAATGGGGAGACATCTACATCTTTCAATTCACGGATCGGCAATATGAAAATATTGTCCGATTCTCTGATCAGGCGCGCAAAAAGCGCAAGAAAAATCCTGAGCAGTTGGCTCTTTTTTGAAGAATCCAGCCGTATTGATGCAGGCAAATCCGGTCAATTCCTTAAAAATTTCAAGGAATTGACCGAAGAGAGATTGTAGCAGATCAGAAAATACGGTCCAGCCGCAACAATCGAGACGCTCGCCCATGTAGCCTTTCGATTGTAGCAGATCAGAAAATACGGTCCAGCCGCAACTCGCACAGCCGTCTCTAGGCGGTTGTAGACATTGTAGCAGATCAGAAAATACGGTCCAGCCGCAACGACATTTGCCCCGCGATCAAATTCAAATTTATTGTAGCAGATCAGAAAATACGGTCCAGCCGCAACTATTCACGCTTGCTGGCGTCAAAACACGATATTGTAGCAGATCAGAAAATACGGTCCAGCCGCAACAAAGCACAAGGGCGATTCACTCTGCCATGAATTGTAGCAGATCAGAAAATACGGTCCAGCCGCAACAGAAATTTAGCAAAGTCCTCTCCACCGTTTATTGTAGCAGATCAGAAAATACGGTCCAGCCGCAACGATGAAGCCTTTGAGGCGGCAATTGAAGGGATTGTAGCAGATCAGAAAATACGGTCCAGCCGCAACCTTCTGCCAGTGTCAAAATGCTGTTGACCGATTGTAGCAGATCAGAAAATACGGTCCAGCCGCAACGCGTCGAGATGACGATTGAAAGCGGATTATATTGTAGCAGATCAGAAAATACGGTCCAGCCGCAACTGAGCCATTGAGCGGCAAATGGATCTATTTATTGTAGCAGATCAGAAAATACGGTCCAGCCGCAACGACAGAACCATTGGGGGAACAGAGCAATGGATTGTAGCAGATCAGAAAATACGGTCCAGCCGCAACCGCAGGCCTTGCCGACCCGTTTGCGGTGCCATTGTAGCAGATCAGAAAATACGGTCCAGCCGCAACGACTTTTCGCTGTTTTTTGTTCGTTTTTTTATTGTAGCAGATCAGAAAATACGGTCCAGCCGCAACAGCGGCAAGGTGCGCAGCATCAAGCGCAAAATTGTAGCAGATCAGAAAATACGGTCCAGCCGCAACAAGAGCGCCCGCGTCCGATTGGCCTCTATGATTGTAGCAGATCAGAAAATACGGTCCAGCCGCAACGGAACTAATTGTTGATCGGTGGCAAAGGGAATTGTAGCAGATCAGAAAATACGGTCCAGCCGCAACAGACAAAGACAGTTCTTGCAGATAAGACGCATTGTAGCAGATCAGAAAATACGGTCCAGCCGCAACTGCAGGGATGAGTTGCGGTATAAGCGCAAGATTGTAGCAGATCAGAAAATACGGTCCAGCCGCAACGCAACACCCCTTGCACGGCTCCTGTAATACATTGTAGCAGATCAGAAAATACGGTCCAGCCGCAACTAGGCGGCATTGATAGCGAAAGAACAGCGGATTGTAGCAGATCAGAAAATACGGTCCAGCCGCAACACAGAGCAGAATGCTACTGTTGAGGAGATCATTGTAGCAGATCAGAAAATACGGTCCAGCCGCAACATCAGGAGACCGCTTTTGTGTCTGCTGGTGATTGTAGCAGATCAGAAAATACGGTCCAGCCGCAACTTGACAGCTCTTGCATATGTCTGCTGATCAATTGTAGCAGATCAGAAAATACGGTCCAGCCGCAACGGTCTTGGGCCTGCCGTCTGCTGTTGCGGTATTGTAGCAGATCAGAAAATACGGTCCAGCCGCAACAGCGCATTGGCGAGGGCGGGCTCTCTTACTATTGTAGCAGATCAGAAAATACGGTCCAGCCGCAACATGGATTTCTTGTCGCTGTTCTTCTGCGTGATTGTAGCAGATCAGAAAATACGGTCCAGCCGCAACTTGCGGTGGGCTAATCCCTTCCGTCTATAAATTGTAGCAGATCAGAAAATACGGTCCAGCCGCAACCCAAGCCAACGGATTTCAAACTCGACGTATATTGTAGCAGATCAGAAAATACGGTCCAGCCGCAACACTGTCACAGGCATTGATGATTTCCCAAATATTGTAGCAGATCAGAAAATACGGTCCAGCCGCAACTAAAGAAATTGACCTTTGCCTATGTTTTCTATTGTAGCAGATCAGAAAATACGGTCCAGCCGCAACTGCCTAGTTCATATATCCTCCAAACTGATCATTGTAGCAGATCAGAAAATACGGTCCAGCCGCAACGCGTCATCGACTAAATCGACAGCAACGGGAATTGTAGCAGATCAGAAAATACGGTCCAGCCGCAACTTTAGCGCCAGAATGTAGAAGCTGGCAGGGATTGTAGCAGATCAGAAAATACGGTCCAGCCGCAACGGCGCATGATTGGCTCTGGATATGTAAAAAATTGTAGCAGATCAGAAAATACGGTCCAAACGGGAGCCGTGTTGTGCTGCATGATCACTCCGGGGAGTGCATTGTATCAAAAATTGCTGTACATCGTTTGAATTGATGCAATTGGGAAATTGCTTTTCAGAAGATGTTGGCTGGCGCGTGGCAGCTCTATGTCGCGATTTCCTGTCTGCCGTTGTTGCATCCGCGAACCAGCCACCATTTAAAAAGTCGAGAAGGGCTTGGAGCTGCCTTGTGCGGTGCAGAATTGAAGATCTTCTTGCATCATAAATTTTTAGAATGCCTATTGGGCTGACAGCCTTCGTTGAGGCTTGGTGCTATTTCGTTGCTTGGAGGCAATCTGTTGTGCGGATCGGGGACTGTTTGTTGTTCTGAATTACGAGCAGGCACCACGCCGGGGGAAACGTGGCACCTGCCCTACGCTTAGATTAGAAGAAACCTAGAGCGTCGGTTGAGTAGCTCACCAGCATATTCTTGGTTTGGCGATAATGCTCGAGCATCATTTTATGTGTTTCACGGCCGATGCCTGATTGCTTGTAGCCGCCAAAGGCCGCATGGGCCGGATAGGCATGGTAGCAGTTGGTCCAGACGCGACCGGCCTGAATTTCGCGGCCAAAGCGGAAGGCGCGATTGCCGTTACGGGTCCAGACGCCTGCCCCGAGGCCGAATTCGGTGTCATTGGCAATGGCAAGCGCTTCGTCATCATCCTTGAAGGTGCAGACCGAGAGAACCGGTCCGAAAATTTCCTCCTGGAAGATGCGCATCTTGTTGTTGCCCTTGAAGACGGTCGGATTGATATAGTTGCCACCCTCAAGGCCGGGCAGATTGGCCACCGTGCCACCCATCAGGCAGGTTGCGCCTTCCTGTTCGCCGATCTTCAGATAGGACGAGATCTTTTCCTTCTGCTCACCGGATGCCTGAGCGCCGATCATGGTTGCCATGTCGAGAGGGTTGCCCTGTTTGACCTTTTTGACCCGTTCCAGAGCGCGGGCCATGAAATCGTCATAGATCGATTCCTGCACCAGCGCGCGGGACGGACAGGTGCAGACTTCGCCGGAATTGAGGGCGAACATCGAGAAGCCTTCAAGGCATTTGTCAAAGAAGGCGTCGTCGGCATCCATAATGTCCTCAAAGAAGATATTCGGAGACTTGCCGCCCAGTTCCAAGGTTACCGGAATAAGGTTCTGTGCAGCATATTGCATGATCAGACGACCTGTCGTGGTCTCGCCGGTGAAGGCGATCTTGGCGATCCGCTTGGAAGACGCCAGTGGCTTGCCCGCTTCCAGTCCAAAACCATTGACCACATTGACCACGCCCGGCGGCAGAAGATGGCCAACCAGTTCCATGAAGACCATGATCGAGGCCGGGGTCTGTTCCGCAGGTTTGAGCACCACGCAGTTGCCTGCCGCCAGTGCCGGCGCCAGTTTCCAGACGGCCATCAGAAGCGGAAAGTTCCAGGGAATGATCTGGCCGACCACGCCCAGTGGCTCGGGAATGTGATAGGCATAGGTGTTGTTGTCGATTTCCGAAATATGGCCTTCTTCGGCGCGGATACAGCCTGCGAAATAACGGAAATGGTCGACGGCGAGCGCCACGTCAGCAGCAATCGACTCGCGGATAGGCTTGCCGTTGTCGAGTGTTTCTGCCACCGCAAGAAGATTGGTGTTTGCTTCCATCAGATCTGCGATTTTCAGCAAGGCGTTGGAGCGCTCGGTGAGAGACGTCTTGCCCCATGCGGGGAAAGCTGCATGTGCTGCATCGAGTGCTGCATCGATGTCGTCAGCATTGGAGCGTGCGCATTCGCACAGGATTTCGCCGGTAATCGGTGTTGGGTTCTGGAAATATTGCCCTGATTTTGGCTCTACAAATTCCCCATTGATAAAGTTGCCATAACGGGACTTGAAGGGGAATTCCACTCCCAGATGAGATGTGTCGAGCGCTGCGGAGCGCGTTTTGGTATCGATGACGTTCATAATTTTCCTCCCAGAAATGTCGCGTCATGTGCATTGTTATGTCAATTACAATGAAAGATACGTGCCAACTCGCTAAGCCTCTGATTTTCCATGAGGGGTGTTCTTTGGACTGTCCCACCGGAGTGACAGTCTGTGTCATTGAGTGTGACAGACTGTTCGCTTGATGGGGCAATGAGTCTTTGCTCTCATTTGTTATAAGTATTTTTGCGTGTTATTGTTTGCTTGGCTCGCAAAATAACAATAGGCACCTCAAGAAACGCCATGGAGGAGGATGAGCCGGGGAGGAAAATTTGGCCAAACTTGATCTCAAACTTGCCCGGTTGGACGGGCAGGAACACAGCGCCATTGCTGCGTCATGGAACCGGTGTCTGCATGTGCACGGTCTTGAGCAACACACTCGTCGCCACGAAACGGTTATTCGAAGAGAGCGCGTGCGGGATTCCATTGAGCATCTGGGCCCCCTATTCTCGGCCTGTCGTTCTCAGGTTCAGCATATCTTCCAAAATATCGTTGGGTCCGGCCATGCGGTCATTCTGACCGACAAAAGCGGAACCATCATAGAATTTGCAGTGCAATCTGCGTTGGAGCCGCTTTTTCGTCAGGCGGGTTTGCGTCGCGGGGCTGACTGGAGTGAAGCCCGAGAAGGCACCAACGGCATCGGGACGGCCATTGCTGAAAAGCGCTCACTGACCATTTATCGTGAGCAGCATTTTTATAGCGATCATGCGCCCTTGACCTGCACGGGGGCGCCGGTCTTTGACATTGATGGTGAGGTGCTCGCCCTGTTTGATGTTTCTTCCATCGGGCGCAAAGACAATCCAGACATTCTTGCCCATACACGCGCACTTTTGGAAATGTCAGCCCGGCTCGTCTCGAAGAGGAACTTTCAGGATCACTTTGCCGATCATTGGGTCATGCGTTTTCACCCTGAAGCCGAGCGTGTTGGTCTTCTGGAAGAAGGGCTCATCGCGCTTGATCAAAACGGGCATATCGTTGGATTGGATCAACAGGCCATGAGCCATCTTTTTGTTCGTGATCGTGGCGATTTGCTCGGTAAGAAAATCGACCACCTCATCGACATGGATAGAGACAAGCTCTCAGACCATCTCTGTGATGCTGGGCGCGTTCCGGCCAGCCTTGCGATCAACGCCGAGCATGCACGGGATAGCCATAACATGCATGCCCGCATGATCGAACCGGATCTATCACGCTCTGATCGTGTTGCTCGCTCACGCGTTGCCATTCAACGTCCGCTTCGCCCAGCAAAACCTGCCAAGGCAGAAGACGACCATAAGTTCGATGCTGTCCTTGGCCGGATCGGTCATGATCCCGCATTAAGGGCTTTGGCACGCAAAGCTGTTAAGCTATTCGAGCATGATGTCCCTTTGCTTCTCACTGGAGAAACCGGTGTTGGCAAGGATAGCTTTGCGCGCGCTTTGCATAGTGCATCCAGTCGAAGTGAGGCTCCATTCATCGCCGTCAACTGCGGTGCATTGCCCGAAAATCTGCTAGAAGGCGAGTTGTTTGGCTATAAGGCCGGTGCTTTTACCGGCGCTCAGGCCAATGGTTTCAAGGGTCAGATTTTGGCAGCCAACGGAGGAACCCTGTTGCTGGACGAAATTGGTGACATGCCGCTTTCTGCGCAGACACGTTTGCTGCAAGTGCTCGAACAACGCCGTGTCACGCCGCTGGGAAGCTCTGAAGGCATAGACCTTGATATCCGCTTGCTTGCCGCCACGCATCAGCCGTTGGAAGCGCTTTGCAAAGAGGGCAAGTTCAGAGAAGATCTCTATTACAGGATATGTGGCTTCACCCTGCCCCTGCCTTCTTTGCGCGAACGCACGGATCTTGATCATTTGGTGAGCAGTCTGCTGCCAGCTTATCAGCTTGAAAATAGCGAGCATTTCTCGTCCAGAGCGCGCGATGTGATCGCTAGCTATCATTGGCCTGGCAATATTCGCCAGCTTAAGCATGCCTTGAAAACGGCGTCCATTCTAGCCGATGGTGGGCCGATAAGTCTTGAGCATCTCGCGATGCTGAATGTGGCAAGTCATGCAGCGACATGCAGTTCTTGTGAAGCTCAGCAGCTTGAACCAGATGGTTCGCTCACTCAGCAGGAAAACGGCACGTTGGCGGCTAGTCTCGATATCTCGGAGCGGGAAAAGAAACTGATCCAATCTGCTCTGATGCATAATCGTTGGAATGTCTCTCGCTCTGCGGAACAGTTGGGTGTTTCACGCAACACGCTCTATAGAAAAATGAACGCCTACGGTTTGCGTCGCTCAAACTGACTGTTTGCTGCTTTCATCAAAATACTGTTCGGCGAAGGAGATGAAGTTCTTCACAACCGGGCGTGGGTTCACTCTCGTTGAGCGGGCCAGCGCGATTTGGTGGCGCGGTAATTCGCCTCGTATTTTCAGTCTGCGAATATAATTTCCGTCGTAAGACATCGTGTTGGGAATATCTGTGGCGAGCAGTCCAATGCCGTGGCCGTTTGCGACCATGGAGCGCAACATCTCAATGGACGATGTTTCATAAGCGATATGGACGGATTTTCCTTCCTTATGGAGCAGCGAGAGAAAAAAGCCTCTGCTGTAGGGCAGATTGATCAGGATGATCGGCTCATCGATAATGTCATCAAGGCTGACGGTATCATGTTTTGCCAGCCTATGGTTTTGTTCGCAAAGCACATAGGGGTCAACGCGTCGGAGTGGCGTGATATCGCATTCATCGGGTGTGCCGAAGTCATAAAGCAAAGCTAGATCGATCCGCCCCTCATTCAGCCATTGGTGCAGAACGCCCAAATCCCCTTCCCAAAGCCGAATTTCAGTGCCCGGATACTCGTCTTTGAAGAGTTTGATGAGATTGGGGCCATATTGGGGCCCAAGAGTGGAGAATAGTCCAAGATCGAGATATTCGAGGCCTTCTGCGCCCAGCAAGACAGAATGAGCCTGTTTTTGCAAATCTCGAATTTCTGCGATTTTGTGCCTACCAAAGCTCGTCAGTTCCATACCATGGCCAACGATGCGTACAAAAAGTGGCTGCCCCCAAATTTCCTCACAACGTGTTATTGCAAGCGAAACAGAGGGTTGCGACACATTGAGCAAACGGCTTGCGGCAGCTGTGCCGCCGGTGTCCGCGACCGCAAGCAAAAATTCGATCTGTCTGAAGCTGATAGGTATAGGTTGCATTTATACCTTATATATCAAATCTATATTTGATGGAATACCAAAATTCTCTTAGCCTCGTTTGCAATATGTATCTCATTTTTTGGTTTAAGGACTTTTGAGTAACATGTCGTCAGAAAATACTCGCCCTCTGGATGGGGTTCGCATTCTTGATTTTACCCGGGTTTTGGCTGGTCCCTATTGCACTGCGATGCTGGCGGATCTGGGCGCGGAGGTCATCAAGGTTGAGGCCGCGAGCGGTGACGACTATCGCCATGTAGGACCCTTCCGGGGAGATGAAAGTCTTTTGTTCCAGACGGTGAACCGGGGCAAGAAGTCCATCATTTTGAACCTGAAGGATGAACAGGACAAGAAGGCTGCGATTAAGCTGGCCGGACAATGCGATGTCGTGATTGAAAATTTTCGACCTGGCGTGATGGACCGCTTGGGTTTGGGGGCCGAATTTTTGCAAGCTGCCTACCCTTCCCTCGTTTTCGTTTCAGTTTCCGGTTTTGGCCAAACCGGTCCGAACAGCCATCTGCCAGCCTATGACATGATTATTCAAGCCATGAGTGGCCTTATGGACATCACTGGCGAAGCGGAGCGCCAGCCAATGATGGTTGGCGATGCTATCGCCGATGTCGCTGCGGGAATGTTCGCTGCATTTGGCATAATGGTTGCGCTTTACGAAAGGGAGAAAACCGGCAAGGGAAGACAGGTGGATTTGGCCCTATATGATTCACTCCTGTCCATGTTGCCGCTCTCTTCCTGTCGGGCCCTCACGGCAGGGCAACGGCCGACACGCACTGGCAATCGCCATGCGCTGTCGGCCCCTTTCGGGACTTATCCGGCCATGGATGGCTATTTCGCTGTTGCTGTGCTCAATGATCGATTGTTCAAGAGCTTCGCCGAAGTCATCGGCGCGCCGCAACTTGCCCAGGATCCTCGCTTCACATCAGATGAAAAGCGCTGTGAGAATGAGGCGGCGCTGGCGGAGTTCATCGAAGCATGGTCTTCAGACAAAGCTATTGATGAAGTGATTGAGACGCTTTCCGGCGCAGGTATTCCCGGTGCGAAACTCAACACAATCAATGAGGCGCTGGCCTCTGAACAGGTTGCCGCGCGTGAGCTTGTTACTGCGGTTGAACATGAAAGTCTCGGGATTCTCGCGATCCCCGAACAACCTGTTCATTTTGGCGGCGTTCCAAGAGGTAATAGAAAATCAGCCCCCTCACTCGGCGCAGACACTGACGCCATATTGAGCCAACTGAAACAATAATAATCCAGATGGGAGTAACCTGATGATTGACGCGATATATGACTCGCTCGATGAGGACGAACGCGCAGTCGTGGACCAGATCCGGCGCTTTTCCAGTGAAGTTCTGGCACCAAAAGCTGCCGAGATTGATGCTACCGGTGTGTCCGCTACGTTGCATTTGCCGCAAATGGCAGAAATGGGCCTGATGGGGCTTAACCTGCCTGAGAAATGGGGTGGTCTTGGACTTACAGGCCCTGCCATTTACAGTGCTGTTGAAGCGATTGCTGCGGCATGTGGCTCTACTGCCTCCATGCTCACTGCGCATTTCTTGGCAACAGACGCTTTGCTTGCCGGGGCGGATGACGACATGAAAGCGCGCGTTTTACCTTCGGCAGCTGAGGGTACGATGCTTGGTGCCTTTGGCCTCACAGAACCAATGGCCGGTTCCAACCCTGCTGATATGCGTACGGTCGCGACGCGGCAGGATGACGGCTATCACATCCGGGGCTCCAAATGCTTCATCTCAAATGGTGGCGAAGCAGACTTTATGGTCACCTTTGCCAAGACTGACAAGGAAGCGGGCGCTCACGGTGTCAGTGCCTTTCTTGTCGAGCCTAAAAGATGTGAAGGCGTGTCCTTCGATCGACACGAAGAGACCATGGGGCTCAAGGGGGCTCATGTCTTTCCTGTTTCACTTGATTGCGTCGTGCCTCATTCTGCGTTGATGGGAAAAGAAGGTTCCGGCTTCAAGACCGCCATGATTGCACTGGACAACGGACGCATTGAGGTCGCAGCTCAAGCCACCGGCATTGCCAATGCTGCGCTGGAAGCTGCAATTCAATATGCCAAAGAGCGTGAAGTCGGAGGGTTTCCAATCGCCGAGTTCCAAGGCTTGCAATGGATGCTGGCCGATAGCGCAACCGAGCTTGCGGCGGCTCGGGCCCTCGGTCTACAGGCAGCGGCAAAACGGTTTACCGGTCAGCGTTTTTCTGCCGAAGTGGCCTTCGCCAAACTCTATGGCGCAGAGGTTTCATGGAAAATCGCCGACCGCGCTTTGCAAATCCATGGAGGGTATGGTTATACGCGCGATTTCCCCGTGGAGCGCTACTTGCGTGATTTGCGTGTTTTACGCATCTATGAAGGCTCTTCAGAAATCCAGCGCACCATTATTGCTCGGGATCTGGTGCGCCAAAGTCGCTGAACTCGTCTGCTTTGTAAGATGTTTGAGGGGGGCATGGAGGTGGTCCCCTTTAGGCCATTGACATCATTTAATAATTCGAGAGATTATATGCGATCTGCCGAAGCGGATTCTTGATCGCATTTCACATTCGTATTTTTAGTAATGAAAATGATATTTATCCAGTTTGGCTGAAGGCATTTTGTTTCAAAATGTCTGTTCTTGTGTTTTTACATCTTCAATAGCATATTCTTGCGCTGCTGTTTCATCAGCAAAGACCGATAGATGTTCGCTCGATACTGGAGTTTCGTTTGTGTCCCGTAAAACCTCGCTCATGTTAATTGGCCTCGTCATCATAGCTTTGTACGCTGTGCCCTATCTTGTAATCGGCCATGTTTCGGCGTGGTACGGCAGCTTCCTGTTCTGGATTGGCTCGGCCGTAGTCATCATCATACTCAACGCTTTCGCCACTGCTGGCTTTAAGGGAGGCGAACAATGAGTACGACTCTTATCTGGACTGGTGTTGCAATTTACATCGTCATAGCTTGTGCCGTTGCCTATTTGTCTCGCAGAAGCAACGCATCGGATATGTCGGGCTACTTCATCGGGGGGCGTAATTTCGGTGGCGTTATTTCGGCGCTTAGCTATTCGGCGACTACATATTCAGCCTTCATGATGGTTGGGCTGGCTGGCCTTACATACAAGGGCGGTGTTGGTGCTCTTGGGTTCGAGATCGTCTATTTCGCAGGTGTCTCGCTCGTTGCAATTTTTGGTCCCCGTTTTTGGCTTGTTGGCAAAAAATATGGCTATGTAACGCCTTCCGAAATGCTGGGCGCGCGTTATGGCTCTCGCTGGGTTGCGATCATCGTCGCCCTTGCCAGCTGTCTGTTTCTTGTCCCCTACTCTGCGGTGCAGCTTGCCGGTATCGGATATCTGCTTTCGGGGATGAGCGATGGGGCCATTTCCTTTCCTGTCGGGCTGGTCATTGCAACGCTGTTGGCGATCGTCCTCTCCTACATCGCCGGTATCCGCTCGGTCATGTGGACCGATAGTCTTCAGGCCCTTTTGATGATTGCGGCCTCCGTTCTTGTTACCGTGGTTGTCATCGATCGGCTCGGTGGCTTCTTTGTCATGTTCGACAAGATTGCCGAAGCCAAACCTGAGATGCTTCAGGTGCCCGGGCCGGGGCTGTTCAGCTTCAAGACCATGCTGGGCCTGACCATTCCCTGGTTCTTCTTTTCCATATCCAACCCTCAGGTGAGCCAGCGTCTGTTCATGCCCAAGTCTCTAGGTGCTCTGCGCAGAATGCTGCTCCTGTTCCTTTGCTTTGGTCTGATCTATACGATTGTGGCGGTGCTCTGGGGCTTTGCTGCTTTCCAGACCTATCCAGACTTGCCAAACCCTGATCTTGCTACGGCAGCGCTGTTGGGCGCGGATTTCTTGCCGCCGGTTCTCGCCATCGTGGTCATGATCGGTATTCTGGCCGCAGCCATATCTACCATCGACTCGATTTTGCTGACGCTTTCTTCAATGCTGGCGCGCGATGTTTATGGCGGGTTCAGCAAAGAGGCGTCTGATGCGGCTCAGCTCAAGATCGGCCGATTTGTAATTCCTGTCATTTCTCTTGTTGCGCTGGCGTTTGCATCCCTCAAGCTTAGCCTGATCTCCATTCTTTCGGTGGCGGCCTCGTCCGGGCTGGTCGTCATGGTGCCTGCAATTATCGGAGCGTTTTTCTGGAAACGAGGAACTGCGGCGGGCGCTCTAGCAAGCGTTTTGCTCGGAGGCCTGTTTGTTATCGTCATGTATATGACGGGCAATAAGCTATTCGGGCTCAATGCCGGTATTTTGGGCCTGCCAGTTGCCAGCGTCATCTTCGTGCTGGTCAGTCTGGTTACACGGCAGAAAAATCAGATGGCATCTGCCTTTGTTGATGATATCAGCGATGAGCTTCACAAACTCACCAGATAAAACGGCACGGCAAAGCTAAATCAAACAGAAAAAATGGCGGGGTTTCTCCCGCCGTTTTATTTTGGTGTCCATTAAACGACGCTAGCCCCAGATGTAGAGGCATGTTCCTGTTCCTACGAGAATTGTGGTCAATGTTATGGGCCAGCCAACGAGGAAGAATTCTCTGAAGCGATAAGGACCGAGAGCATAGGCAAGCGTATTGTTATGGTGGCCGAAAGGCGTCAGAAAATCGCAGGACGCGCCTATCGCAACAGTCATCAGAAGCATTGATGGTGGCAATTGCGCTGTCCTGGCAAGCTCCAGAGCAATCGGAGCCAGAATAACGGCAGTTGTGGCATTGTTGACAAAGGGGGTAATGCTTACAGCCAGCACAAGCATCATGAGTGTAAGCAGCCAGCCTGAGGCTTCTGGAAGCGTCGCGAGCAATCCATTGGCGATGGTTGTCGCCGCCCCCGTATTCGCTACGGCTTGGCCTAACGGCAGCATTGCAACAAGCAGAATGATGATTGGCCAGTTCATTCGGGAGAGTGTTTCGCGCAAATCCAGCATGCCCCCGACAAGATAGCAAATCAGCACAAAGCCATAAGCGATCTCTGGGGGAATATTTGCAAAGGCGGCAGCAATAAGCCCCGCCAAAAATATGACAAAGGCCCATATGGTGTGTTTCTTTGCTGCAAATAATCCTTTGCTGGCGATGACTGTGACCAGTCCGGTGTTGGCCATGGCACCTTGTATGGCTTCGATCTTCCCTTCGATATGAAGAATATCTCCGACAGATAGCCTGAATTCATCAAGGGAGCCTTCAAGCCTTGGGTTTTGGGTGGCAACGCCGATTACATTGATGCCATTCTCTGAAAATTCCCCAATATTGGAAACGACCGATCCTTGCAGGATGCTGAAAGGCAAGATTGCTGCCTGCACTTGAACCGGATCAGCAAGCGTGGAACAGGAGCGAGCTGGTTTCAAAGAGCCGTCTGAAAATGCCTCTCTGAGTAAAGCCTCATCGGCTTCAATCAGCAGACAATCTATCGGTTCGAGCTTCGTTTCCTCTTTTTGCGGAAAGACCCGGCGGTTGGCGCGCAATATGCTGCATATCCGACCATCGATCATGGTTTCGACCGCGCCTGCGGTTATCTCCATTTTACCTGCCATGGGACAGAAAACCTCTGTCACCATTCGATGTCCGACGTCTTCGGCCTCAGGTTCCGCGCCGTTGTCAGGCGCCAGAATGCGAGGGGCCCAAGAGGCAAGCAGGATCAGACCGATGACGGCAATGGCAAGGCCTGTGGGTAGAAAATCCAGAAATAAAAACCCCCGCCCGGTTGCTTCTTGCAACGCCTCGCTTACGACCAGATTAGGCGGGGTGCCGACAACTGTGCACATGCCGCCAACAAGGGTGGCGAACGAAAGAGGCATGATCATGATACGTTGGGGAATGTGATAGCGGCGGCTTATGGAAAATACCGCGGGCAACATCAAGGAGAAGGCACCGATATTGTTCATCACGGTAGAGAGCAATGCGCCAATCACACAGAGAACAAGGGTTATGCTGTGGGGCTGTTTAAACTGACGGCTCAGATAGTTACCGACGCCATCAAGAAGTCGGCTGCTTTTGAGAACCTCAACAATGAGCAGTATTTCGAGAACCGTGATGACAGCAGGATTGGCCAAACCGGAAAAGGCCTGATCAAAGGAAATCAGACCCAACAAGAGCGCAGTAGCCAGACCGACAAGAGCGACGATTTCGATCCTGAACCAGTCCATGGCAAAAACCATGAGCATGCAAAAGAGCAGCCCAAGGATAAGTAATTGATCTATGGTCACCTTCTCGCAACCCTCAAAATCTGCTTGCCTGATGGGCAACGCCCATCAAGCATAGCGGATCAAAGAGCTCGTTGCGAGCATTAGGAACAGGACGGTTCATAGTGTCGCAGGGCATTCCTTTTCGGGCTGCGGGGAAGCATCATTCTGGCAGCAAGAGGCTTCGTGCCTGAAGGATTTAGTTCCTCTTGGTCAAACAGGGTCCAGGCCTTCGGGCGGAATGTAACCGTTTCCTGTTGTCCGGACGGATGTTCGATGGGGACATCCAACTCCACATGATAGCCACCGGCGGTCACTTCGACATCCAGTCTGCGTGTTCCTGCCAAGCGGCGGCGGCCAACTACCTTGCCCTTTATGCCTTTTGAGCCTTCGGCAACAATCTCAATCTGATGCGGACGGAAGAACATGAGCGCCTTGCCGACACGTTTGCAAGCAAGGCCCGTTGGCTGATCTGCCAGCCAGATCTGACCATTCACCAAGTTGACCGGTAACTCCGAAGCCTCGCCGATAAACCGGTGAACAAATGGCGCTGCCGGGTGATCGTAAACCTCATCGGGGGAACCAATCTGCTCGATCCTTCCCTCGTTCATCACCACGACCCGATCTGCAAGCTCAAGAGCTTCTTCCTGATCGTGGGTTACAAATACCGTCGTGTGACCCGTCCGTTCATGGATCTCGCGGAGCCAGTGGCGAAGATCCTTGCGCACTTGGGCGTCAAGCGCGCCGAATGGTTCGTCAAGCAGCAACACCTTGGGCTCGATTGCCATGGCTCGAGCAAGGGCAACACGTTGACGTTGCCCGCCGGAGAGCTGCGCGGGATAACGGCGCTCAAGACCGGTAAGCTGCACGAGCTCGATCAATTGCATGGCCCTTGATAGGATTTCCTGTTTTGGGGGGCGGGTTTGCCGCGGGCGAACGGACAAGCCGAAGCCAACATTTTCCAGCACTGTCATATGTTTGAAAAGCGCATAATGCTGAAAGACAAAGCCGACCTGACGTTGCTGGATCGGTTTTTGGGAAGCCTCTTCATTTCCGAAGAAAACCTTGCCTGCCGACGGTGAATCAAGACCAGCAATCATGCGCAGAAGCGTCGTCTTGCCCGAGCCAGAAGGCCCTAACAGAGCAATCAACTCGCCTGACTTAATGGCAAGAGACACATCGTTGAGTGCTGGGGTAGCGCCAAACACCTTACTTACATTTAGAATTCCAAGATCCATGACAGACCTCCTAACTCAATGCCTTGAGGCACTTGGTGATCAATCGGCATAGCGACGCTCGATTGTGGTTTTCAGAACAAGGGTGACGAGAGCGAGACCCACCAACAGTGAGGCAACTGCAAAGGCGGCTGCGAAATTATACTCGTTGTAGAGGATCTCTATGTGTAGAGGCATGGTTTCAGTCAGGCCGCGAATGTGGCCTGAGACAACAGATACCGCGCCGAACTCGCCCATCGCTCTTGCGTTGCAGAGAAGAACTCCATAGAGCAGCCCCCAACGGATGTTTGGCAAGGTAACATGCAAAAAGGTTTGCCAACCGCTGGCGCCAAGGCTTAGGGCGGCTTCTTCGTCAGCAGAGCCTTGATCCTGCATCAGGGGAATGAGCTCACGTGCCACAAAGGGAAAGGTTACAAAGATTGTGGCCAACGTGATGCCCGGTACGGCAAACAGGATCTGAATTCCCATGCTCTTGAGCCATGGTCCGAGAATACTGCCTGAGCCGAAGAGCAGCACATAGACCAGCCCGGAAATTACCGGCGAGACTGAGAATGGGAGGTCTATGAGCGTGATGAGGAAGGCTTTGCCTTTGAATTCGAACTTGGCAATGGCCCAAGCTGCCGTGACGCCAAACACCATATTGAGTGGTACCGAGATGAAAGCGACCAATAGCGTTAGTCGAATGGCAGATAGCGCATCGGGATCCATGATCGCTTCCAGCCATGCTCCGACTCCGTTTCGAAACGCTTCGGAGAAAACTGCAAGCAATGGCAAAAACAGAAAGAATGCCAGGAAAACAAGCGCGATTGCCATCAATAGACGCTGAGCCAGCGGTGTTTCCGTTGTGGTAGACTGGATTGAGAGCGTCTGATCAGTCATGACCGAACCTCCTCCGGCTCCAAGCCTGTATCAGGTTGATCAGCAGCAACATCATGAAGGAGATTGACAGCATCACCACACCAACAGCTGTCGCCGCAGCGTAGTTGAACTCTTCAAGCCGGATGACAATGAGTAGCGGCGCGATTTCCGAAACATACGGAATATTTCCCGCAATGAAGATAACCGAGCCATATTCCCCGATACCCCGCGCCATCGCCATGGCAAAGCCGGTCAGGATGGCGGGTAACAAGCCGGGCAATAACACCCTTGCAATGGTCTTAAGCCGCGAAGCTCCAAGCGTCGCGGCCGCTTCCTCGACTTCCCGATCCACCTCTTCGAGCACAGGCTGAACGGTGCGAACTATGAATGGCAGCCCGATGAAGACGAGAGCGACCACGATTCCTGCGGGGGTAAATGCGACTTTGAAGCCCAGTTTTGCCAGCAAGCTTCCAATCATGCCGTTGGGCGCATATAGCGTCGCCAGGGCGATGCCTGCCACTGCTGTAGGCAGGGCAAAGGGCAGATCAACCACGGCATCCACGATTTTTCGTCCCGGGAAGCGGTATCGCACCAACACCCAAGCGACCACGAGGCCGAAAACCGTATTGATGAGAGCGGCCAAAACGGCGCTGCCAAAACTTGTTTGGAGTGCCGCAATGGTGCGCTGATCGCTGGCCAGTTGCCAGAAGGATTGCCAGCCCAAATCGGATGAGCGCCAAACCAGTCCCGAAAGCGGGATCAGAATGACAAGCGAGAGATAGCAAACCGCAAAGCCCAATGTCAGGCCAAAGCCCGGAATGACGCTGGGCTCACGAAAGTGCCATCTGCCGGGAGCAACTGCGATGGACATGTTAGCGCCCCGGTTTGTAAATCTGGTCAAAGATGCCACCATCCCCGAAAAATTCGGGTTGCGCCTTCTTCCAGCCTCCAAAGTCATCTACCGTTACCAGAGTAAGGTCTGGAAAGCGCTTCATGTCTTCGGCATCAGCCAATTCAGGTTTGTAAGGTCGGTAATAGTTTTTTGCGGCTATGCGCTGGCCTTCGGGGCTGTAGAGCCCTTCAAGATAGGCCTTGGCAACTTCGGTTGTTCCTTTTGCCTCGGTATTTCCCTCAAGCATGGTTACGGGCGGTTCTGCCTTGATCGAGATAGAGGGAACAACAATCTCGAATTTGTCAGGCCCCAGCTCTTCCAGAGCAAGAAATGCCTCATTCTCCCATGCAAGTAAAACGTCGCCTATGCCGCGCTGAACGAAGGTTGTTGTTGAGCCTCGTGCGCCGGTGTCAAGCACAGGAACATGCTTGAATAGATCGCCGATATAGTCGCGTATTTTGGTTTCGTCCCCACTGTAGACCTTTTGTGCCCACGCCCAGGCGGCCAGAAAGTTCCATCGCGCGCCGCCAGATGTTTTTGGATTTGGTGTAATGACTTCAACACCGTCTGCAATAAGATCACCCCAGTCGCTTATTGCTTTCGGATTGCCCTTTCGCACCAGAAAGATGATGGTTGATGTGTAAGGAGCGCTGTTGTTGGGAAGTTTGTCGCGCCAATTGGCTGGAATTTTACCCGTCTTTTCGGCGATGGCATTGATGTCTGCTTCAAGGGCAAGTGTTACGACATCTGCCTCAAGTCCATCAATAACGGAACGAGCCTGCTTTCCAGACCCTCCATGAGACATTCTGATGGTTAAATGATCTCCGGTTTGTGCTGTCCATTCTGCTGTAAATTGCTGATTGAACTCCTTGTACAATTCTCTGGTCGGATCGTAACTCACGTTGAGAAGCGTGATATCCGCTGCGGCTACCGGTGCAGCAAAGCCGATGGAAAACCCCAAAACGGCAGCCGCGGTGATACTTCGATATCGAGTCATGACAGCCTCCCTGATCACAATCAATCAACCTAATCTCTATCAATTTAGTAGAGTTAGTCAAGGCAATATTTTGAGAGGTGCTAAAAGCCTTAAGCTATCAATGGGATATCGCTTTGTTCCGGGGACGCTATTGCGTCTGCAATCGTCGTTTTATCGAGAATATTTCGTGTTGCCTCTGCAACTTTGGCAAAGACACTACGAATTTCGCAAGCTGCCTCGTCTTCACAACCATCACATTTGCGGTAAGCCATTTTGCTGAGACACGGTAGCGGTGCGAGTGGTCCATCGACAATGCGCAGAACTTCGCCAAAGGTTATTTCATCGGCATTTTTGAGGAGCAGATAACCGCCCATTTTGCCGCGACGGCTTTGGACGATGCCGTGACGTTTCAAATCCAGAAGGATCTGTTCCAGAAATTTTTTGGGAATGCTTTGAGATGTTGCGATATCAGATATCATGCACACTTCGTCCTGCTCAGTGCGCGCCAGCGCGATCAACGCTCTGAATGCATATTGTGCCTTTTGCGATATCATGATGTGTCACGCCCTTTTGCCGACTTCTCCGCTAATCTAACAAATCCTATCGGGATAGTCGTCAAAAAAATAGTGACCTTATGAAGAGGCAGGATTTGGTAGCCCGATAGAACGACGGGCCACCTTTTGCTGCATGTCAGGCATTTTCGAGCCAGTAGCTATGGCGAGCCCTGTCAAAGCCGAGGATCTTGCCTCCAGAAGCAAAACATGTTTGCAAGGCTTCTCGGATGCGCAAGCGTTCCGCCATGGCTTTTGGAGGATCTTGTGCCAAAAGAGCATCAATGTTCTGAGGGATTTCAAGCCACTGCCCGTTTGCATCATTGTAATCGGGTGTGAAGATCCCCTCAGCTCTTTGCGCAACGCTGTCTGCGGCAAGATCCCATACCGCCATAATCCTGTCAGATGGCAATCCGGCGTTCATGCCCGGCATTGCTCCGTAATAGTCGATAAAATACTGGTTCGATACTGCGCCGAGAACACCGATATTAAGCCCGGCATTGACTGCGCGCAGAGGATCATAAGTCCAGCGAATTTTGGTAAGGCCACGCGCAAGGCACCAATCGCGCTGGAACCATTTGAGTTTTGCTCCGAGCCCCAGACCTCTGGCGGTTGGGTGAACTGCCAAGCGGTGTGAGTGCTGTAGTCCCGGCGTTACGGTAGGAAATCCTAAAAGGAAGCCAAGCATTTCTTCACCGCGAAACGCTCCGCCGATTAGTGCTCCTTCTGATTGAAGAGCCATCAGGATGTCGGAGTTATCAGGCTTTTCGCCCTCGCCCCATGCTTCGATCTGAAAGCCTTCAGAGCGTTGCAATTCAGCAAGGCCAGAGAGTTCTCGCAATATTACTGCTTCACTTGTCATGCACGAAAAGTCTCCGTTGCGCTTGTTACGGTTTCAAGGAAATCACGATCAAGGGTGACCCCTATGCCGGGCCCGTTTTGTGGAACAGGCATCATGCCATCAGTTGATTCGAGCGCCTCGTTGATAATGTCGCGCTTGAAATATCGGCTTGAGGATGAGGTGTCGCCGGGTTTGGTGAAGTTGGGAAGGGTCGCGAGGTGGATGTTGTGGGCACGTCCAATGCCGCTTTCAAGCATGCCGCCACACCAGACCGGAGCGCCAAAGGATTCCGATATGTCGTGGATGGCGCGGGAGGCTTCATAGCCTGCGACGCGTCCGACCTTGATGTTGATGACACGTCCGGCCTCATTGGCCAATGCTTTGCGGCAATCGGCGGCGCTGCGGATGGATTCATCAAGGCAAATCGCGGTTTTTATTTCGCGCTGAACGATGGCATGGTCATGGATGTCATCAACGGCCAATGGCTGTTCGATATAGTCGAGATGAAAATTATCCATTGCTCTGAGAATTGGCAGATCAACAAGTCCATAAGCGGTGTTTGCATCTACTGTCAGCTTTATCTCAGGGAATTCTTTGCGCACGGCTTCCAAAAGCTTGAGGTCGTGGCCCTGTTTGACCTTGAGTTTGGTGCGTTTGTAACCGGCGTCATTGGCTACGCGAATGCGCTCCAGCGTGGTTTCGATGGAAGCAATGCCGATGGACACACCGACTGGCACCTCATCGCGCACGCCGCCAAGGGCAGCCTTGAGCGGAATGTTAAGCGCTTTGCACCACATGTCATAATAGGCCATCTCGACAACAGCCTTGCTCATGCGATGGCCGCGCCATGGTGCCATGAGCTTGTTCAGCTCGGCTGGCGCGGAAAAGCGCTTTCCAACGATGTCGGGCAAGATCAGCTCTTTGAGGAAGGCCAAAGCACCGGGGATCGTTTCCTCGAGGTAGTCTGGATACGGGTCCATGACAGACTCGGCATAGGCTTCAATGCCTTCCCCGCGCAACGTCAGGAGCAAGAAAACCTTGTCCGTCATCGTCTGGTTGGAAACAACAAAAGGAGTGAGCAACGGTAGGCTGACTACGCGCAGCTCGGCCTCGTCTATGCGTGGCCCTTGGAAAACTGGTGTCATATCAGTGTCTTGAATTTAGCGAATTTTCGAAATGAAGCGTGCAAATGCTTCACTGTCGGGATTGTTGAACAGCTTCTCGGTTGGCCCCTGTTCTGCCACATGTCCTTCATGAAGGAACATGACCTCGGTTGAAACTTCGCGGGCAAAGTCCATTTCGTGGGTTACGACGATCATGGTGCGGCCTTCGGCGGCAAGGTCCTGCATTACCTTGAGCACTTCGCCGACAAGCTCCGGATCAAGGGCCGAGGTCGGTTCGTCAAACAGAATGACGTCTGGCTCCATGGCCAATGCCCGTGCGATGGCCACACGCTGCTGCTGTCCGCCTGAGAGCTGGGATGGATACATGTCCATACGGTCTTGCAGCCCTACCCGAGCAAGTAAAGCTTCAGCCTGATCTTTTGCTTCTGCCTTGGAATGGCGCTTTACGATGACCGGGCCTTCCATGACATTTTCAAGCACCGTTCGGTGGCTCCACAAATTGAATTGCTGGAAGACCATGCCAAGCCGTTGGCGGATTTGCTCGATCTGACGCTGGTCTGCGGGGCGATCCTTGCGGACCTCAATGACCTCGCCGTGCACACTGACCGTGCCGGAGGTGGGGACTTCAAGAAAATTCAGGCAGCGCAAGAAGGTCGATTTCCCCGAACCGGACGCACCCAGAATGGAGATAACGTCGTGGTTGCGTGCCTCAAGGGAGATGCCTTTGAGCACTTCATTGGGGCCAAAGCTCTTATGAATATCTTGTGCCTTGAGCACGACTTCCTGAGAAGATTGCTGTTGCATCAGAATGTTCCCTTCAGGGATTGCCTGGGTATATGTCGCGATAGGCGGCGCTCAATCGTGCGCCAGATCATGACAAAGCAAGCCGTTATCGTGAGATAGAGCACGGCTGCCCAGAAATAGGAGGAAAAGTCGAATGTGCGCGAAAAGATAAGGCGTGTTTCCCCCATCAAGTCGAACACGGTAACGACCGAAGCCAGCGCAGAGGCTTTCATCAGCAAAATGATCTCGTTGCCGATGGCTGGCCATGCATTGAGATAGGCATGGGGAAAGACCACTCTTCGCAGGATCTTGAGGCGCGACATGCCGATGGCGCGTGCGGCCTCGATCTCGCCTGCTGGCACAGACTGGATACCGCCGCGCATGATCTCGGTTTGGTAGGCGCATGAATTGATAGCAAATACCAGAACTGCGCAGTTGAATGGATCGCGGAAGAAGTGCCAGAGCCCCATGGCTTGCAATTCAGGCCTGAACTGCCCTGAGCCATAGAAGACAAGGAACAATTGCGCCAAAATCGGGGTGCCTCGGATGAAGGAGATATAAAGACGTACCGGGGCTTGCGCGAGCGCCGAGCCGCGGGCACGCAAAAGTCCCAGAGCCGGAGCAAACAAGGCCGCGATGAATGCCCCCAATCCTGTCAACTCAAGGGTTGTCAGCGCTCCATCCAGTAGTTTGGGCCAATATTGGGACAAGATATCGAGTAAAGCCATGCTCACGCGCTCCTTACGCCGCGATTAGCGCGTTTTTCCAGCTTTTCAAGCACGACTTCGGAGAGAAGGCAGAAAACCCAATAAATCAGGCAAGCAACAAGATAGAAGGTAAATGGCTGCTTGGTGACGCCGACGGCAACCTTGCTGGCGCGCATCAGATCGTTGAGTGCGATGACCGATACAAGCGCGGTATCCTTGAGCAAATTGAGCCAGAGATTGCCCAGTCCGGGAAGCGCAAAGCGCCAAAGCAAAGGAAGCTTGATGCGGAAGAAAATCTGTCGCGGCGTCATGCCTATGGCCTGTCCGGCCATGACTTCGCCCTTGGGGATTGCCAGAAAAGCACCACGCAACACTTCGGCGGCAAAAGCGGCAAAAACCATCGAAAGGGCAACAACGCCAGCAGCAAAGGGGGAAAGTTCCACTCTGCCGAAATCGGGGAAAATATACGCTACAGCGCGGTTCAGTATAAGGCCGAAGCCGTTGTAAACAATGAACAAAGTTAGAATTTCGGGTAACCCGCGCATCAGTGTGGTATAGCCCACACCCAGCGCACGGCCGGCGCGGTTTTGCGATAGCGACAATCCTGCCACCGCAAAACCAAGGAGCAACCCCACTGGCAGGGTCGTTATTGCAAGCAGCAATGTAACGCGCAAGCCAGCGAGGATCTCGTCGCCCCAGCCAAGGGGCCCGTAGGAGAACAAGTCAAACATGAAAATGTTACCTTTGACCGGGGCAAACGGTTATTTCATCGTGTAAATGTCGATCGTGAAATATTTATCGTTGATCTTTTTATAGGTGCCATCTGCACGGATTTCAGCCAAAGCCTTGTTCAAACGAGCCAGTAGATCTGTGTCTTCCTTGCGCAGCGCAATGCCAACACCATCGCCGACAAATTTCGGATCGGTGATTGGCTCACCGGCGATCTTGCAGCATTTGCCATCTTCGGTTTTTTGGACAAAGTCCAAGAGAGGCAGCATGTCGCCGACCATTACGTCAATACGGCCAGAGGCGATGTCGAGGTTGGCTTCATCCTGAGTAGGATAAAGACGGATATCTGCATCTGGATACATGGCCATGGCATAGTCAGCCTGAGTGGTGCCGGACTGGGCGCCGATTGCCATGCCTTTCAGGGCTTCGTTGGTGAATTCGGTGACCGGAGAATCCTTAGGGATTACGTGGGTCATTGCAGCCTTGTAATAAGGGTCGGTAAAGTTGACCTGTTTCTTGCGTTCATTGGTGATGAACATGGAGGCAATGATGAAGTCATATTTGTCAGCCAGCAGGCCAGGAATAATACCGTCCCAATCCTGAGCAACGACTTCACACTCTGCGCCAATGCGTTTGCACAGTTCCAGACCGATATCAATGTCAAACCCTTCGATTTTACCTTCAGAGGTAACATAGTTGAACGGAGGGTAAGCCCCTTCTGTGCCGAGACGCAGTTTTTCGGCATAAGCGCTTGTTGCAAGCCCTGCTGCGAGCAGAGCTGCACCGACGAATTTTACCAAGTTTTTCATTTCGTTCCCTTTTGGTCGAGGTTGGTTGTTGAATTCAATAATCAGAATGTGACTGTTATGTTATTTTGCTTGCTATTCAGAAATTGGAGTGAGTGGGTTGCCTACATGGCCGGTAAAGGCCCCGTAGAGACTTGCTACTTCATTCAAGCGTGCTTCTGCCCCCTCACCCAGAGAGAGAAACACATCATTGATCATCAGGTTGCTTAGGACTGCCAGATGAGCCGTTGAATCCCAGAATTGACTGAACTGCGTTCCGACCATGAAGCGCTCGGAGAAAAACTCGTTTCCCCAATCGCAGAAATGGTCTGTGAACATAGTAACTGGAATGCCGACCTTATGCGCCTCGCGGGCCAGCACAAGCGCCTGACGAGAATAGCGCCGCGCTTCAAAGATGGCGAGACATCGCTCGCCCTCTTCCATGAGGATTTCAGAGAAATTGCCAGCAGACAAATCGATCAGGTGTACGCCGGACCGTACATATTGCATTTGACTGGCAAAATAGGCCGCCAGTCCCCTCTCTGTCTGAAACCCTGCCACATATATGTTCGGACATGTGGCCAAACGGTTGACTGCGGCATGCCATTCTTCTGTTCGCGCTATTTCATAGACTTCTACCAAGCTGGCAATTTCGGCCTCAAGTCCTTGTGACAGACGCTCTTCGCGATGGCCCGGAGCACTGCGGATCGCATCAAGGCGATCCTTGATGAGCCAGGGCTGATCGCCGATGTCATCCTTGAGATGCTCTTTGAGATCTTTGAGGTTGGCATAGCCGATAGCCCGACAGAAGCGACCAATGCTTGCTTCACTCACCTGCACCTTCTCTGCCAGAGACGCGGATGTCTCAAACGGCAGATCCTTGAACCGGGCGAGCATATATCTGGCTATCGCACAATGAGAGCGGGAACCGGTTTCTGCTGCCTCGGTAAGGCGGGAATGCAATGAGAGTGGGTTGGTCATATAAGGCCCTTTTTGAAATATTTTGATAGTTTTTCATCAAATGAATAATTCTGTCAATAATCTTGCAAATCCTTCCGGGGGCATTTCTGTCATGCGTCTAGCGCAAGGCTATTTAAAAAGGTAATTAAATTATTCAATCTATTATAAAAAATGAACTCAGGCGGTGGCCAATTTACTGGGGAGAAATGGCTGTAATAAAGCAATAGCGCGGGCCAAGAGGCCCACGCTTCGGGTGCATGATGAATCAAATCAAGCAATAGGATGTTTGGTTTGAAGCGCTCAAGTCGAAATATTACGCTTGATCGGCTCCGGTGCGCGCGACTACCGGGACATAGTCCTCCAACTCATTTGAGGGGAAGGAGACGGTCTTGCCGACTTCAGCCGAGTAATAGAGGCCCATCAGCATTTCCACCACAGCCAAGCCATCTTCGAATGTCTCTGTCGGTGTTTCTCCTTTACGGAAGCATTCGACCATATGGCGGTTTTCATCGGTATAGCCATATATTCCGGCTTCATCCTCCAGAACAGGCATAAGCCCCTGTTCTGCGTTCTGCTTCTCAACCAGATCTTCGCCTTCTTCGCCAGAGACTTCCCGTGACATGAAGATCTTGAGCCCTGTTGCCAGGGAGTTGAATTCCATGGAATATTCAGGCCCAAGCAATTCCAGCTGGATACGCAGACCGGCCCCGACATAAGCCCAAGAGGTCGTCGCTTCGATCATCAGATCGTGGCCTTCTTCATCCTGCAAGGTGATTGTAGCGCGCGCAAAATCTTCAGACGGTCTGTTGCGATAGTCGACGTCCGGTCCATAGCGATCTGTCAGTTGCTGGGCGTATTTGGCTTGTGTCCATTTCAGGTTTGCAATGGTGCCGTTAACAGATTTGATCTTGAGCGAGCTGCGCGGCTTGCCAGGGTCCGTCAGCAAATGGCGAGCGACCTCGACGCTGTGGCACATCATGTCATTGAGCACACCGCCACCCTGTTTGTCGCCTTGCCAGAACCATGCAGCATGGGGGCCGGAATGTTCCTCAGCAGCACGGGCGAGATAGGGTCTGCCAGCGCTGGCCGCTGCGCGACGCCAGATGATTTCCTTGCCGCGCAAAACAGGGGTGCAATAGACCTGGTTTTCCAGATAGCCGTGATTGAGCTTCGCCTCTTGCGCCAGACGCAGCATTTCTCTTGCCTCGCCTATGGTTCGGGCCAATGGCTTTTCGCAGGCGACCGCAAACACCTTGCTGCGGTTTTCTGTAACGGCGGCATGGATTTGGCGCATCACGTCAAGACGGGTGTGGTTGGGTGACAGAATCCAGATCGCATCGATAGCTTCATCTTCAAGCATGGCATCGAGCGAGGCGTAAGACTGGCACGGCCCCAAGCCAAGCGATGACGCCAGATTTACTATTTTCTGCCTGTGCGCCTGCGTTCTGCTATAGACACCAGCTACCTTGACATTGCGTACGCCAATCATGGATTTGAGGTGAAACTCGGCAATGAATCCGGTTCCCACGAGGCCAATGTTCAATATTTCTCTTTTTGCTTCAGTTGCCACGACGTCTCCCCCTGTTGTTACAAAATGAAAACAGATTTAAATATTTGTTCGATGGTTTAGATTTTCGGTGGCGCAGTTGTTTCGCGAATGACGATCTCTGTGGGCACCAGAATTGAATCGGTTTCCGGGTTGTCACCGGAAAGATGGGCCAGCAATCGGGTCATTGCGCGCCTGCCGATTTCAAGGCAAGGCTGGCGCACCGTTGTCAGTGCGGGCACAAAGGCTTCTGCAAGATAGGTGTCGTCAAAGCCGAATACTGAAAGATCTTCTGGTACGCAAAGCCCTTTCCTTTTGGCCGCCCTAATGACGCCGAATGCCATTTCATCGTTAGCTGTATAGATCGCCGTCGGTGGCTCCGGTAGAGCCAACAGTTGCTCGGTAGCCCTCTCCCCGCTTTGATAGGAAAAATTGCCGTGCTGGATATATTGGTCGAGAATTGGCAATTTGGCGCTAAACATGGCGCCTCTGAAGCCCGCGAGACGTCGGGTGCTCATTCCTTCAGGAATGGGACCGGTGATATAGGCGATCCTCTTGTGTCCCATGTTGATGAGCTGCTCGACTGCCTTGCTCGTTGCCTTTTCATTGTCGATCACGACGTGGGTCAGATTGCTATTTTCGATCATTTCAAGTGCCACCACCACCCTTTGCGAGATATCGTGCGGCAGGTCACAATCAAGCGGCATTTTGCCCGTCATCAAGATCATGCCGTCAGCGTGGCCATGGCTCAACATGTCAAAGTAATCGGCTTCCCGCTTCGGGTCGTCTTCGGTGTTGGCCATGAGCAGGGAATATCCTGCATCATGAGCGACGCTTTCGGCTCCTTTAAAGATGTCGAGATAGAACGGGTTGCCGATATCGCGCACGACCACAAGAATTGACATGGTCTTCTGGGTTCTGAGGTTGCGGGCGCTGATGTTGGGTCGATAGTGCAAGCTTTCGGCTATTTTTTGAATATGGCTGAGGGTCGACTCTGCAACAAGTCCCGTGCCGTTGAGCGCGCGGGAGACGGTTGTTGGCGATACACCAGCTTGAATGGCAATATCCTTTATTTTCGCCCTCTTGATCACGATTGACCTCACTTGACTTTCTTTCAATGTTCTTTTTTCGTTCTAATCCGGTTATCTCTTGTTTGCAGTGTTGTCTCTAGCCTCTCAAGGCCTTGCTCCGGCCGTAGAACAATAGAAGAACAAGAAGCGTTATGCCGAAAACAATCTGGCGTCCTGACTCCCCTATGCTCAAGGTCGTAAGAATGCTTTGCATCAGGATCAGCAGAAATGCGCCAGCCATTGTTCCCGTATAGCCGCCCTTTCCTCCCGAAAGTGGTGTTCCGCCTAAGACGACGGCTATGATCGAAGAAAGCATGTAGCTATCGCCTACATTGGCAAAGGAAGTGCCGGCATAGCCAAGAATACAAATGCCAGCCAAAGCTGCGAACATGCTCGACAATGCAAACAGCATGATGCGGATCACCCTTACTGGCACGCCCGCCATATAGGCTGCGTTCTCATTGGACCCGATCGCGTAAATCTTGTGGCCGAGAGAGGTGCGCGTCAGCAGGAAGGCCATGAGCACTCCAACGCCAGCCCAAAGCCAAATGATCCCCGGCAGCCCAAGCAGAAACGGTTTTGATACGAAATTGGCCAGAGCTGGGGCTGCGAGGCCAGATGGAATACCTTGTCGGATGACGACCAGCAGGCCCTGCAAGACACCAAGCATGCCGAGCGTCATGACCAGAGGCGGAATAGCGAAGATGGTTACGCCCACGCCATTGATCAGCCCTACGAGGCCTCCTGCGGCCAGACAAACGACAATTGCTGAAAGGATGCTCGCGTTGTTTCCATCCATCACATTGCCTGCAAGGACCGCGCTCAGGGATACGACCCCACCCACGGAAAGGTCGATCCCCTCGCGTCCCCCCAATATAACGAGATTTTGCCCTGCTGCGACGATGCCGAGCAATGCCGCAACGATAAGCAGCCGCAATATCTGTTCCCCGGAGGCAAAGCCGGGCGATAAGGATTCTCCGGCCACCAGCAGCAGTATGATCAGAATGAAAGCGACAAGAAGCGGGTTCTTGAAATAGTCGAAGTAGGAGCCTCTGGTGCTCTGCGGTTTTGGTTGCTGCATCATGGTCATTGATTGATCCTCTTTGAAGCAAGAACACCGAGCATCAGCACGATAAGGATTGTTGCTCCTTGAGCCAGATTTTGCCATTCAGATGGAATACCGGCATAGAAGACCAGAGAACTGATAAGGCCAATGATGATGGCCCCGATGGCTGAGCCAAAGGCTGACCCGATGCCGCCGGAAAGCGCTGTGCCGCCTAGAACTACTGCAGCGACGCTGGAAAGGGTCATGGCTCCGCCGACTAGAGGGTCTCCACTGGCTGTGTCTCCGGTTATGCAAAAAGCGGCAAGGGCAGCGAATATGCCGCAAATGACGTAGCCGTAGATCCTGATGCGGGTAACCGATAGACCGGATTGATAAGCCGACAGCTGACCATTGCCTACCGCCAGCAGTTTTGTGACCAACCCAAGTTTGGAAATGACGGCCAGCAATGCGATAAGGACGGCAATGAAGAAGAACACGTTGGGGATGCCGTAGCTTCGCCCACCATAGACTTTCCAGAACAGGCTTGGCGCGGGCAGTCCGGCCACAGGCAATACCCACAATGCGATCCCTGAAATGAGAATGCTGGTGGCAAAGGTGGCTACGATTGCTTGCATGCGCAAGCCTGAGACGACAATACCATTGACCAGACCGCACGCGGCGCCAATGAGGATACCCGCCAACAATGCCAGCAAAACCACATAGGGCTCGCCACCAAACTGGCTCATGATAACAACGATGGAGACATTGACCAGTGACAGGATGGCCCCGACCGAAAGATCAATATCTGCGGTATAAACCACGAAGGTTTGGCCGACGGACAGGAATACGAGCGCGAGATAGGTGCTGGCGACGCCCTTAAGGGCTCTTACAGTCATGCTATTGGGTTCGGCAATGCCATTGAGCACAAACAGAAGTATCAGCATTCCCAAGGCCGGGATGAACGGGAACCGACGCAATAAGGTGGCCATTGAGGATTTGAAGGAACCGGTCTTGGTCATTGTGCCCCCGAATATGCTGCTTCATAGAGATTGAAGCGTGTCTTTTCGTTCCCCACCAGTTCGCGGGAAACTGAGCCATTGTTAAAGACCAGAATACGATCTGAATGGGTGAGAAGCTCACCATCTTCAGATGAGTAGAGAATGATGGCCATGCCTTCGTCGGCCAATTTGCGAACCAGCGCGAACAATTCGCTCTTGGCGCTGAGGTCAATGCCCTTGGTGGGGTCATCGAGCAGCAAAATGTCTGGCGGATTTGTCAGCCAGCGGGCGATGACCACCTTTTGCTGGTTGCCACCCGAAAGTGAACTGACAGAAGCGCCAAGACTGGCATATTTGGTATTGAGCACTCTCAAGGCAGGTTCAACGATACGCGAAAGCTTGCCAGGAAAAGCGAGGAACTTGCGGTCCTTGAGAAAGTGGATGGGCGACACATTCTCCATGATTGAGCGATCCGTTATCACCCCGTCGCGAACCCGGTCGCCGGAAACATAGGAAAAGCCGTTTTTGATTGCCCCGCGAGGAGTTTTAAGATGAACGGCCTTGCCGTTAAGCACGAGGCTGCCGGAGTTGAGTTTCTCTGCTCCGAACAGAGTGCGCAACAAGGTTGACTGGCCCTGCCCGTGCAGCCCACCCAGTCCGAGGATTTCGCCCTTGGCGAGCGTAAAGCTGATGCCCTTGATATGATTGCCCGTGAGCCCTTCGGCAGCCAGACATGCTTCAGGATAACTGCTTGTGTCGGTGGCGTGGCTTTCCGCGACTTTTGCGGCTTCTGGCTGTTCTCCGATCATATCGCGAATGACTGTCGCGTGATCTGTTTCGCTAATCAGGCGCGATGAAACGGTGCTGCCATCGCGGATAACCGTAATGCGATCGGCAATATCGAAAATCTCATCCATGCGATGGGAGATGAAAATGATCGAGCGCCCCTCCTCCTTCAATTCACGTAGAATGGAAAAGAAACATTCCACTTGTGCGCGGTCGAGCGCTGAAGTCGGCTCGTCGAAAATGAGAATATCTGCTTCACTGGCGAGGGTTTTCATGATCTCGACCAGCTGTTTCTGATCGGGCCTTAACTTTGCGACCGGCGTTTCTGGCGAAAAGCCCTCTCCTACGACGGATTGGAACTTACTGATGTAACGCTCGGCATTGTTGGTCAGTTCGGTTTCATCGATAAGACCGCCTGCATGTGTTGGCAAATGGTAGAGATTGATATTCTGGGCGATGGACAGGCTGTTGGCGAGGCTCAGTTCTTGATAGAAAAGGCAGATGCTCATTTTTCTGGCGGCTTGCGGACCGAAAAGCGTTACCGGTTCTCCATTCAGCTCGAATAGCCCCCCGTCGGGTCGCACGCTACCGGCGACCACTTTGCATAATGTGCTTTTGCCCGATCCATTGGCGCCGATTAGCACATGGATTTCACCTTGCTCCAGCACGAGATCCCCAGAGGCCAAAGCAGTTGTTGCGCCATAATATTTGCAAATCTGCTGTAGCTTCAATCGACTCATTGTGATGCACCTTCGTTATGTCGGTTGATGGATGCCGCTGGCCGGAAGGCCTGCGGCACCACATTCGTCTTGATTATTTGAAGTATGCTTCAGCTTCGTCGATGCTTAGAGAGCTGGTGTAGGAATAGAAGCCCGGTTTGCCTTCCAGTTCCTTGGCAACGGTTCCGACATTGTCCCCGTCGATGAATGGAATTGGCAGATATAGGGCATTCTTATACTGGCCTGCAGCGGCGGGTTCTTTCAATTCGCGTCCCTGCAGCATGAAGACGGCAACATTCAGTGCGCTGGCCATAACCCCGGGAGGGTTCACCGATGCACCTGAGTTGAAATCGTTCTTGACCCAAAGATCGATAAAGTCCTTACGGATTTCGCCTGTTGCTGCGACTTCACCGGCTTTGCCTGCGTCCATCAAAGAACGCCATGCACCCGCGGCCATGCCATCTTGTACCCAAACGCCGTCGATATCAGGATATGTGGCAAGAAGGTTCTGCATGGCCTGTTGGCCCTGTGCCTGATCCCAGTTGCCGTTTACTTCGTTGACAACCTTGATGTCCGGATATTGATCAAACACGCTCGTGTAGCCTGCAATGCGCATTTCGTTGGCTGGATGACCGGCGACACCGTTGATTGCTACAACCTGTCCTTTGCCGCCTAGTGTTTCAGCAAGCCATTTGGCGCTGAGGGCTGCCCAGTTGGTCTGGTCTATGCCGACGTAAATGGCATCTTGCGATGAAACTTCTGCATCTGTCGAGATAACCAGAATGCCGTCTTCCTTGGCCTGCGAGAAGACCGGGTCAAACGCGGTTGGGCTGTTCGGATTGATGATGATGGCGTTCACACCCTGGTTGATGAAATTGCGGACATGGGCAATTTGACCAGGAACATCTACGTTGGCGCTTTGAACGACGACCTTGACGTCAACGCCCTTTTCTTTCCATTTTTCCGCTGCGGCCTGCGCTTCCTCGATCATCTGGGTGCGCCATTCAGAGCCAACCCAGCCGTTCGACAGGCCAATGGTAAAGTCTGCAGCTTGTGCGACAGGAACAGCCAGAGCCACAACGGCCATTCCCAGCAATGCGGTTTTCAACTTCATCTGCTTCCTCCCTTGTCACAAATGATGGATGCAGTCTGAGCAGAAATGAAATCGATTTCAAACGAAATCAAATAGCGTGCTTTTGCTGCGAGAATTCGCCGATTTTCGGTCTTTATGAGAATTCTTAAATGTGTGATTGGTAAGGCTTTGAATCTGCAAGCAGTCTGAATGAAAGCGCATTTACATGGGCTTCAGAGCCCCTGTATCTGGAAATTGTCAATGCTACTAAGTTCTCGAATTTCGGTTGATTTATTGACAGGCTTTGAGCCATCAAGTGGTGCTTGTAGATGGTTTGCCTAGTTGGTGAAAATATCGCGTGGCAGAGTTATTTCTACGCGCAAACCCTCGCTACTGTTGCTCAGAGCCATTTCTCCGCGATGATTGCGAATGATTTCGTTGGCGATGCTCAGGCCAAGACCAACACCTTTGGTCTTGTGGCCTTCGTTGCCGCGCTCGAAGGGAAGCAGAACCTTTTCGATTTGATCACTGGGTATTCCCGGTCCGCCATCAACAATGGTAATCACGGTCTGTTCACTGCCGTCATAGCCAAGAAAGACTTTGGCATATTGGCCATATTTCAGGGCATTGTCGATAATGTTGGATAAGGCGCGGCGCAGTTGCTTTGGCCTGCCAATCATGAAGCCTCGGGTTTGAGTGGAAAGCTCAATAGATGGAGCAACGCTGAAGACCGATGCGATCCCTTCGATCTCGATAGGTAACGTTGCGTCGAAGCGCACGTTCAGATCCATGTCCTGATAGTCATCACAGAGACTTGTAATGAGGGAGCTGAGGGAAAAACGGTGGCGTTCTTCGTTGTTTTTATGCAGCGACAGAAAATCCAAAGCACCTTCGACGAGATCATGGATGGTTTCCAGATCATTGGCAAAGCGGTCCCTGATCTCTTCTTCCTTGATCATTTCCGTGCGCAGCAACATGCGCGTGACGGGAGTGCGCAAGTCATGGGATATGGCTGCAAGGCCGAGCAACTGTCGTTCTCGGTCTCTGTCAAACCGCTTCACGAGTTCCCGCATATTGTCCTGAATGGCCAAGGCTTCGGTTGGTGCGAGGCGACCCAATGATTTGCGCGTATACTTGGTGCCCTGACTCAGTTTTCTGAAAGGTGCCATCAGGGTTGATGAAAAGGGGAAACTGACAGAGAGGATCAAGCTGGCAATGAACAATGTAAGGAATGCACCCTTGGTTTCTGAAAATCGGGCGCGCCAGAGGAGTGGTGACGAGATTTCCATGACCTGATCATCCTGCAAGAATATATAGAGGCTTGCTTCAATGTCCTGTCGGGCGATTGCAAGGGATAGGGATGCCAGCCTGACCGAAGCAGGGATTGGCTGATTGAACGTTCGGGAGCCATTGGTTGCATCAAGCGTCGGGTTATAAACACTGTCTCCGAGTAGATCTGCACTATGGTCGCGAGAGCTGAGCAGGCCCGGCAACGGAGGCGAATCCGTGAACCGGACTGCGGCTCTCACCCGTTTCTCATTGAGGCTGAGAATGAGCGGAGAAACAATGGTGTTCTCTTTTTGGGGAAAGCTGCCGAGATATTTGAAGTAATACGGTTTTTCTTGGCCGCTACAGTTCTTTTCTGCCGGGTCTGCACTTTCCAGACATTTCTCAATGATCTGGGAGAGACGCCCGCCTGTCATTTCCGCGATGCTGATTTCGGTTCTGCGCTCTAGATAGGTTTTGACAACGACCCAGTTTGCGGCAATTCCCGTCAAAAATGCCACAGAGAGCATCGTGGCAATGCGAGCGGCATGTGATTGTGGGAGGAATGACAGGATTGAATGCCACATAACCTTGTGCTCTTGCTAAATATTGGGGTGAACCATTTTGGTGGTGCCGTCGCTGGTTTTTATTTCCGAGCAGAACTTGTATCCCTGATTGCGCACTGTTCTGATATATTGCGCCTTGTCGTCTACGTCAGTCAGCTTTTTGCGCAGTCGGCTTACAAGAATATCGATCCGACGATCTCCCGGTTCTATGTCATGACCAATCAACTGTTGTGCCAACTCGTCTCTTGAGACGGGATTGGGGGAAGCATGCACGAGAATCGACAGCACCTCATATTCTCGGGTGCTGAGGGGAATAAGCAAATTATTGGGTGCATGGAGCTGCTCATTTGTAAGATCGAGCACCCATCCATCGAAAAATAGCTTTCCAGATGCCGTAGAACGCTCGCCGGTGGTGACACGCCGCAGCAAGGCATTGATCCGTGCCAGAAGCTCTCGCGGGTTGAACGGCTTCTCCATATAATCATCGGCACCCAACTCAAGCCCGATTATGCGCTCGGTGTCGCCCTTGATGGCTGACAGGATGATAATGGGAATGCTTGAGGTTGCTCGCACCTTTCGGCAGAATTCAAGCCCGCTTTCGCCGGGCAACATGATATCTACGATCAACAGATCAAACAGCACATTGCCGCGCCTATAGGCGACTTCAGCAGACTCAGAAACCACACACTGAAAATTTCGGGCTTGCAAATAAGATGACAAAAGCGACGAAATTTCAGGATCATCTTCAATAATGTGGATACGCTGCATCCGGTCTCCTCCCCGCTCATACTCTTGACTAATCCATTTTAGACAACAAGAGTGACAATGTTACAATTTGTAACATATGTCAGTGTTAATCAGAAATCATGATACAAAAACTTACAAAATCTTGCTGCTGGTTCTAAAGAATCCATTCTACAATCATAGGTGCATATTTTGTTTTCATTTTATCTTGGGAGGAAAAAATGAAATCTTTGAAACTCGCTCTTATGGGAGCGATTGCGTTAGCGGCTATGCCACTTGCGGCCCAAGCTGAACCTGTTGCTGAAGTCCTTCACTATTGGACATCAGGCGGCGAAGCAAAAGCGATCAAGGAATTACAACAAGCTTTCGAAAAGCGTGGCGGTAAGTGGATTGACGCTCCTGTCGCAGGCGGCGGCGGCGATGCTCAGGCTGCAGTTTTGCGCTCTCGCGTTCTTGCCGGTGATCCTCCGGCTGCAGTTCAGATCAAAGGACCGAATATCGCAGAATGGGCGGAAGCTGGTGCATTGGGCGACCTTTCTGATGTGGCGGCAGCTCAAAAATGGGATGATATCCTGCCTCAGGCAATCAAAGACGTTGTCAAATATGATGGCCATTATGTTGCTGTGCCGGTAAACGTGCACCGTGTTGACTGGATTTGGGCAAACCCTGAAGTCTTGGCCAAAGTCGGTGCGGACGTGCCAAAGACATGGGACGAGTTCAACGCAACGGCTGATAAGTTGAAAGCTGCTGGAATCGTGCCTTTGGCCTATGGTGGCCAGCCTTGGCAGGACGCAACCGTCTTTGAGACTGTCGTTCTTGGTATTGGCGGCGTTGATTTCTACAAGAAAGCCATGGTCGATCTGGATGAAGAAGCTCTTGGCTCTGATACCATGATCAAGGTTTTTGACCAGATGCGCAAAATCCGCGATTATGTCGACCCTGATTATCCCGGCCGTGACTGGAACCTTGCTACCGCTATGGTCATGCGTGGTGAAGCTGCCATGCAGATCATGGGTGACTGGGCAAAAGGCGAATTTGCTGCCGCTGGCAAGAAGCCCGGCGTCGACTATATTTGTGCCCCTACCCCGTCAGATGGTGGCTATATCCTGAACTCTGACAGCTTTGCCATGTTCAATGTGAAGGGCAAAGACAAAAAAGAAGGTCAGGACCTTTTGGCTGAATTGATCCTTGGTAAAGAATTCCAGGAAACTTTCAACCTTTACAAAGGATCTATCCCTGCTCGTATGGACGTTCCAATGGATAAATTTGATTCATGCGCAATCAAATCCATGGACGATATGACATCCGCTGCCAAGAATAACTCGTTGGTTGGCTCTGTTGCCCATGAAATCGCTCAGGCTGGTGCTGTACGTGGTGCATTCCTTGACGTGGTAACGGCTCACTTCAATTCTGACATGTCTTCAGAAGAAGCAACCAAGAAGTTGATCGAAGCAATCGAACTTGCCAAGTAACAGCTATATGGTTTGGGGCCGGTCATTGCATGGTCGGCCCATTCTCTTCCATGGAGGCTGTCCACTCCTTTCAACAGGCTTGAAAGTCGAGTATTTAATTGCCTCTAAACCCAACAAAGGAGAGACCCGATGGCTCGTGTCGCAGGGAGAATAGCGGACAGGTTGGAGAGGCTTATTCCAAAGCTTGTTATCGCTCCCGGTTTTTTGGCGATATTGCTGTTCGTCTACGGTTTCATCATCTGGACAGCTTATATTTCCTTTTCCAAATCGAAGATGCTGCCCAACTACGATCTAGTCGGTTTTCGTCAATATTGGCGTCTTTTCCAGATGGATCGATGGAATGTCGCTTTTTCAAACCTGATTATCTTTGGTGCCTCATTCATCTTTATAGCCATTGTAATCGGCGTGATTTTGGCAATTCTTCTGGACCAGCGCATACGCATAGAAGGCGCTATCCGGACGATTTATCTCTATCCGATGGCAATTTCATTCGTGATCACCGGTACTGCGTGGAAATGGATCATGAACCCGTCGCTGGGCCTTGAAAAGGTCGTGCAGTCGTGGGGCTGGGAATCCTTCTCGTTTGGCTGGATCGTCGATCAGAATATGGCCGTCTATGCGCTTGTGATGGCTGCGGTGTGGCAGTCGTCGGGCTTTGTCATGGCGCTGTTCCTGTCTGCTCTCAGGAGCGTTGATCAGGACATTATCAAGGCTGCGAGCCTAGATGGAGCTTCAACAACAAAAATCTATCTCAGGATCATATTGCCATCCATGCGCCCTGTTTTCATGAGCGCGGTGGTCATTCTTGCGCATCTTGCCATCAAGAGTTTTGATCTTGTCGTGGCCCTCACCAACGGTGGGCCGGGCTATTCATCAACTCTGCCGGCAAACTTCATGTATGAGATGACTTTCCGCCGCAATGAAATCGGTGTGGGTGCTGCGTCTGCCATCATCATGTTGGCTACGGTCATGGCGATCATGGTGCCTTATCTCTACTCGGAATTGAGAGGGTCGAAAAATGTCTAATCTTGATATCGTCAGACCCGAAACATCGTCTTATCAATGGGTGGGACGGCTGCTGATCTGGGTGATCTTATTGCTCTTTTGCGTCTGGTTCCTGATGCCGGCTTATGTGGTTATCAGTACATCGCTAAAGAATCTGGAAGAAATCCGGGGCGGCTCTCTGTTGGCATTGCCGCATGAGCTTAACTTCACGGCATGGCAGCATGCGTGGAATCAGGCCTGTATTGGTGTGCAATGCTCCGGGCTCAAGCCATATTTCGGCAACTCGGTCATGATGGTGATCCCGTCCGTGATGATCTCTACCACACTAGGGGCATTGACTGGCTATACGCTGACAAAATGGCGCTTCAAGGGTAGTAACATCATCTTCGCGCTTATTCTGTTTGGTTGCTTTGTGCCGTTTCAGGTTGTCATCCTGCCGATGGCTCAGACGCTTGGCATACTGAGACTGACCAACACCGTCTACGGTCTGATTTTGGTTCACTCGGTTTACGGTCTGGCCTTCACGACACTGTTTTTCCGAAACTACTATGTCACCATCCCTGATGAGCTCATTCGGGCGGCAACCATTGATGGCGCAGGGTTTTTTACGATCTTCTTCCGCATTCTGCTGCCCATTTCGCCGCCGATCATCGTCGTTGCGGTTATCTGGCAGTTCACGCAGATCTGGAACGACTTCCTGTTTGGCGTCAGTTTCACCACGGGAGGGTCGCAGCCTTTGATGGTTGCTCTGAACAATCTTGTAAACACGACCACCGGGGTCAAGCAGTATAACGTTGACATGGCTGCTGCCCTGATCACCGCAGCCCCTACGCTGTTGGTTTACATCGTTGCCGGCCGATATTTTGTCCGCGGGCTAACCGCTGGCTCGGTAAAAGGATAAGGAGAAGAAATATGGCATCCCTGGCAATAAGAAACGCTGTCAAGCGCTTTGGGACAGTCGAGGTGATCAAGAATGTGTCTCTGGAACTAAATGACGGAGAATTCCTTGTTCTTTTAGGCGCTTCTGGCTGTGGCAAGTCTACTCTGCTCAATATGATCGCGGGGCTTGAGAATATCACAGAAGGGGAAATTCTCATCGGTGACCGCGTGGTCAATGATGTTCATCCCAAAGATCGTGACATCGCGATGGTGTTCCAGTCCTACGCGCTTTATCCGAATATGACGGTCGAGAAGAATATAGCATTCGGTTTGGAAATGCGTGGCATCCCAAAGGACGAGCGTAACAAGCTGGTCACTGAAGTGGCAACCATGTTGCAGATCGATCATCTGCTTGATCGCAAACCGGCGCAGCTTTCCGGTGGTCAGCGGCAACGCGTGGCCATGGGGCGAGCCCTGGTTCGTCGTCCGGAAATCTTTCTGTTTGACGAGCCGCTTTCAAACCTTGATGCCAAGCTGCGCCTTGAAATGCGCACCGAGATCAAGCGTTTGCACAAGGAGCTTAACGCAACCATCGTTTATGTGACCCATGATCAGATCGAAGCGATGACCTTGGCTGACCGGATTGCCATTCTAAAGGACGGGGTTGTTCAGCAATATGCAACACCGGCAGAGATTTACAACAAGCCAACCAATGTCTTTATTGCAAGTCTTGTCGGCTCTCCTCCGATGAACTTCCTCAATGCTCGATTGGAAGAACAGGATGGTGACGTAATTGCCCATGTGTCGCTCACAACCGACCAGAAGGGCAAGACACTGGACTTGTCTTTAAAGGGATATGACTCGGATCTGTCAGGCTACATCGGCAAGGAAGTCATCATTGGTATCCGTCCTGAAAATATCAGCTATACCGAAGAACCGGTTATGGATGGACATGAAGTGATACAGGGGGAAGTCGATGTGGTCGAACCGACGGGAGCCGATACGCTCTGCCACATCAAATGGGGCATAAATTCCGTGCTGGCGCGCATCAACAATAGAATTGAGGTTCAAATTGGCGACATTTTCAATTGTGCGATTGATATGAAGCGGACCAACGTCTTTGACAAAGAAACCGAAACGCGCATTTAGCAAGGCCAATTAGCAAAGGTGGGCAATCTGAAAGCCGATCGAGAGAATTCTCTTGGTCGGCTTTTTCATGGGGGCGCTTCTCTATGATTATTGAGGAACAGAGAGAGTGCAGCATTGCCGCATGCACGGCACAAAAAAATGAGGCCTGGCCGCAAGGCTAGACCTCATTGACAGCAATCTTTAGATCGGGTCCCCCAAAAATTCGGCTCCTGGATTGCTGCCCTGGAAACTTCTGGTGATAAAATATCAACGTAAAGAATAATGCTACAAGCTGCATGAAAAATCAAGACTTGAAATGTATCAGTTCATTTTCGTTTCTGCGAAGTTTTATACTTTCGAATTAATTTTTCTTAGATTAAGCCAAATCTTTAAACAGATGTTTCACACGGATTCCTTGTATTTATAAATAGATATGCCGGTCATTAATCTTAATTTGGAAATTGCTTGTAATTTTCAGAAATATAAAAAGAGTCGAATTCTTTCTTGACAGGAATTTTTGCAGTAATTGGTTTGACTTAAGGGAAGCTACTAATAAAAATCCCTCGAGACCTGACATCTCGAGGGACATAGAAGCATTGATATGCTGGGCGTCAAAATCGGCTAATCATTGCGGAACGGTGCCGTCGATGCCTTTAACGTACCAGTTCATGCCAAGAAGAGTGCCGTCGTCAATGGTTTCGCCTTTGTCGACAACAAGGGTACCGTCCTGCTTGTAGATCGGGCCGTCAAACGGATGCAGCTCACCGGATTTGATTTTTGCTTCGGTGTCAGCAGCCATCTTGGCAACGTCTTCCGGCATGTTGGTGAACTCAGCCATATGAACCATTTCCTTGTCGAAACCACCCCAGGTGTCTTCGGACTTCCAGGTGCCATCCATGACTGCCTGTACGCGGGAAATGTAATATGCGTCCCAGTGGTCAACGATAGCGGTCAGCTGGTTTTTCGGTGCGAACTTGATCATGTCGGAAGCCTGACCGAAGCCCAGTACGCCGCGTTCTGCAGCAACCTGCAGAGGAGCTGCGGAGTCGGTGTGCTGAACGAGGATGTCAGCGCCCTGATCGATCAGAGCCTTGGCAGCGTCAGCTTCCTTGCCTGGGTCGAACCAGCTGTTGATCCAGATGATCTTGACCTTGAGGTCTGGATCGATGGACTGAGCGCCGAGCATGAAGGAGTTGATACCACGCACAACTTCAGGGATCGGGGTCGCGCCGATATAACCAATGGTCTTGGTCTTGGTCATCTTGGCTGCGATCTGGCCGAGAATATAGCGACCTTCATAGAAGCGAGCGCCGTAGGTGGATACGTTATCGGCGCGTTTGTAGCCGGTAGCGTGCTCGAATTTCACGTTCGGATATTTCTTGGCTACTTTGATAGTAGGGTTCATGTAACCAAAGGACGTGGTGAAGATGATGTCGTTGCCAGCGCGAGCCAGTTTTTCAATCACGCGTTCAGCGTCTGGACCTTCGGAAACGCTTTCTACATAGGTGGTTTCAACCTTGTCGCCGAATTTCTTTACCAGAGCTTGACGAGCCTGATCGTGCTGATAGGACCAGCCCATGTCACCAACCGGTCCGACATAAACGAAACCGACTTTGGTTTTGTCTGCAGCCTGTGCCCCCATAGAAGCTGTCAGGCCCAGAGCGACAGCAGCTGCCGCTGCGAATAGTTTACGCATATGTTGCATCCCTCTTTCATTGCCTGATCCGATTTTGCGGATCATATATTGAGACTTGTCTCTTTATTTCGTGTCCAGATTGTCTACCCAGTCAGGACACGGCTTGTTGCTGCCAGCCATTTGGCAGAAAGCGACCAAAAATGTTGGTCATCAACGGTCTGGCACAAAGGATTGTCCCAGACAGGAAGGCGTATTGACCCGCGCCACTGTGCGGTTGCGGGAAATGAAAACCAATGCAACAATCGTTGCAAGATAAGGCAAGGCGGATAGCAGCTGAGAAGGAACCTTCCAACCTGCGCCCTGAGCGTGGAATTGCAAAATGAGAACTGCGCCAAAGAGATATGCTCCGGCTATGGTTCGCCATGGCAACCAGGACGCAAAAACCACGAGAGCCAGAGCAATCCAGCCCCTGCCCGCTGTCATATTCTCAATCCAGAGATTTGTGTAAACCAGCGAGAGATAGGCTCCCGATAGCCCCGAACACACACCACCAAACAAAACCGCATAAAGGCGGACGCGGTTGACGTTGTAGCCCAGCGCATGAGCGGAATTGTGGTTTTCACCCACCGCACGCAAGATCAAACCGGCGCGGCTCTTGAACAGAAACCAACTTACCCCGACGACGAGAACGATTGTCAGATAGAACAGAATGTCCTGATTGAAAATGGCATCTCCGATGACCGGAATATCGGAGAGCAGCGGAATATCGAGCGTTGGCAGCTTGATCCCCGGCGTGCCGACAAAATTCTCGCCAATCATGCCAGAAAAGCCCAGCCCCAAAAGGCTGAGAGCCAGACCCGTGGCATATTGGTTGGCAACCAGCCCAAGCGTCAAAAAGGCAAATAGCAGCGACATGGCGGCTCCCCCCAGAATACCGGCAAGAATACCGATATAGGGATTGCCCGTTGTAAGGGAGGCTGCAAAGGCGCATACCGCTCCCATAATCATCATGCCTTCTACACCAAGGTTCAAAACGCCCGAGCGTTCCACAACCAGCTCACCGATAGCGGCCAGTAGCAGTGGTGTTGAGGCCGTCACAATCGAGACAAGCAAAGCATCTGCAAAATCCATCAGGCGACCTCTTTCGTGCGCATCTTGTTGTTCCATACGATGCGAATACGGTAGTGAATGAGTGTGTCACAAGCCAAAACATAGAAGAGTAGAATGCCTTGGAATGCCTTGGCTGTTTTCTCCGATACCCCGAGATCTACCTGAGCGGCTTCCCCTCCCAAATAGGAGAGAGCAAGCAAGAGACCTGCGAAAATCGCGCCAATGGGATTGAGTCGGCCAAGAAAGGCTACGATAATGGCCGTAAAGCCGTAACCGGGGGAAATGGTCGGACGCAACTGCCCGATTGGGCCTGCGACTTCCAGAATGCCTGCAAGGCCGGTCAAAGCTCCGGAAATGACAAAGGCAAAGACGGTCATCTTCTCTTTTGAAAAGCCTGCAAAATTGCCAGCTCGCGGGGTTTCACCGATGACCTTGATTTCAAAGCCTTTGAGCGTGCGAATGAAGAGGATGTAGACCAGAATGGCGGCAACGACCGCAAAGACTGCGCCGATATGCATGCGGCTGCCCTCGAACAGGTTCGGGGTCAGGGCATAATCATGGAACAGTCGGCTTTCGGGGAAGTTATAGCCTTCAGGGTCTTTCCATGGTCCACGGACAAGGAAATCAAGGAACAGCAAGCCTACATAGGTCAGCATAAGGCTGGTCAGAATTTCGTTGGTCGCAAAGCGGTTTTTCAGCACGGCTGGAATATAGGCAAACAGCGCCCCACCGGCCGCCCCCATGGCCAGCATGATCGGGAAAACGGCGTAATTCTGGAAATCGGGGAACATAATCGGCAAAACCGAGCCGCAAATGGCGCCGATTGTGAATTGGCCCTCTGCACCAATGTTCCAGTTGTTCGAACGGTAGCAGATGGTCAGTCCGACTGCGATCAGAATAAGTGGCGAGGCCTTGACCACCAGCTCCTGCAGGCTCCATGGATCAAACAGCGGCTCAACAAAATAGACATAGAGAGCCTTGGCTGGATTGAACCCGAGCAAGCCGAACATGATCGCGCCAGTGATTAATGTCAGAATGATCGCCAGAACTGGCGACAAAAGGGACATGAGCTGAGAGGGCGTGCCGCGCTTTTGCATTTCAAGCCGCATTGGAGCCTCCATCTTCTGACGCATTTGCGGCATTTGCCGCGAGGTCATTGTCATGAACAACATGGCCGTGGATACCGCCCATCAGCAGGCCAACGCGTTCATAGGTCATTTCTTCAACCGGTTTGGCGTCAGAGAGCCAGCCTTTGTTGATGACTGCGATACGGTCGGCAATCTCGAAAATCTCGTCGAGATCCTGCGAAATAACGAGGACTGCGGTGCCCTTGCGAGCCAAGTCGATGAGTGCCTGCCGGATCAAGGCTGCCGCGCCAGCATCAACGCCCCATGTCGGCTGCGATACGATGAGGATGGTGGGGGAGCGGTCGATTTCGCGCCCAACCACGAACTTTTGCAGGTTGCCACCGGAGAGGCTGCCTGCGTTTGGATCTGCCTCACCCTTGCGGATGTCGAAATTTTCTGCGATGCGCTGGCCGATTTTGCCGGTCTTGGTGCGTTTGATGAAAACACCATTGCGCATCATTGAGGGCGTATCGGAGCCATGACGGGTGAGCAGCACATTTTCGGAAAGGCGCAAGGATGGCACTACTGCATGGCTCAACCGTTCTTCGGGAACGAACGCCGCCCCCAATTTACGGCGAATGGTGATCGACTTGTTGCCGACTTTCTGATCGTCGATGACGACAGCGTCAGGCAGTGTCGCCCGTTCGCCAGAAATGGCGTCAAACAGTTCCGATTGGCCATTGCCTGCGACCCCTGCGATGGCGACCACTTCGCCACCTTTAAGATCAAGACATATGTCATCGAGTGCTACGGAGAACGGGCCTGTAGCGGGCAAGTCAAGATGACTGAGGCGCAATCTGACCGGAGCATTCGTCAGATCGAGTTTCTCTCGTTCGACAGATTTAACGCTCGATCCAACCATCAGGCTGGCCAGGGAAGAGGCTGTCTCCTCAGATGGTGTACATTGAGCGACCAGCTTGCCATGGCGCAGGATTGTTGCCGTATCGCAAATGCGCTGCACCTCTTCGAGGCGGTGGCTGATATAAAGAATGGAACGCCCCTCACCTGCCAGACGCAGCAATGTCTTGAACAGCAGTTCGGATTCTTGCGGGGTCAAGACGGAAGTCGGTTCATCCATGATGATGAGTTGAGGGTCTTGCAACAGGCACCGAACGATTTCGATGCGCTGACGTTCACCAACGGACAGGTCGGCTATCAGATTGTCGGCTTTGAGCGGCAGGCCATATTCGTGGCTGACCTGTTCAATCCTTTTAGAAAGTTCCGCCATCTTCTGGCCTTTCGGCAAGGCCAGAGCAATATTTTCAACGACGGTCATGCTGTCGAACAGGGAAAAATGCTGGAAGACCATACCAATACCGAGCCTGCGGGCTTCGGCAGGGTCTTTCAGGCGCACTTTATTGCCCTTCCAGATGATCTCACCTTCGGTTGGTTCCAAAGAACCGTAAAGAATTTTTACGAGGGTTGATTTGCCTGCTCCGTTCTCTCCCAGGAGCGCATGGATTTCACCTGGTTGCACGACCAGATCTACGGAATCGTTGGCAAGCAAAGTACCGAAGCGCTTGGTAATGCCTTTGGCTTCAAGAAGGGGAACTGATGTCATCACGACCTGTTTTTCAGCACTTGGATTGTTCATTTTTCCACCGTTCCAAGAAACGCAAAACACTGATTGCTGTCGCAGCAGTCAGTGTAGCGGCAAAAAATCGCCAATCATATTTCAGCTTGGGTTCCACCCTTGTTTAAGTGACAATTAATTGACAATCCATACGCAAAATTCTTTTCGGCGCTAAAATTTTGGCCTTTTAACTCTTTTTTTGTATGGAATTTAAGCAGACTTAACTACTGTGCACAATTTGTGATCACTTGCCTTTTGACTGTTCCCGAAATGCGAATGAACACCGTGTGACTGATGCTCAAGAAAAGCGGTTCATGAAGAACTGTTGCGCATGGGTCAGGAACATTGCTGGTGCCAATTTCAGTTTTCTTTGGTGATGCGTCAAAATTGATAGGGTGTTGTAATGAAGTTGCTCGTCGGTCAGCGGAACAAAACATAATTCTGCGTTGTCCAGCGAGTCGTTCAGGCCAATCCTTGTTTGGAAACAGACGCCCAAATCACGCGCTGCCAACCTACGCATCATCTGCAAAGTGCTGACTTCGGCAAAAATTGATGGTTCTTTTTCGGTTTTGGCGAGCAGCCTATCAAGAGCTGTCCGCAGGGAAAGGCCACGCGACGGCAGAATGATCGGAAAATCGAGGCAATCTTCAAAGCAGCAGGTCGCTTTGCTTGCCAAAGGATGGTCTTTGTTGACCACAGCGCCGATTTCAAAAGCGTGGGAATAGTTCACCGTTAGAAGGTCTTCTTCGGGCGGGTCAAAGCAAAAGCCGATATCGGCATCTGAATCGATGATTTGCCGAGCAATATTGTCAGAATGAGTGACAGTAATACGCAGCTGGATATCGGGGTAACTCTTGCCAAATGAGGCTGCCAGATCGGACAATAGCTCTGTTGCTACGCTTTCTACGCTGGCAATGCGAACGATGCCGCGTTTCAGGCCTCGCAACGCATCAAGCTCCGAAGTGGTTTGCTCAAAATCGCGCAGAACATGGGTGACATGGCGCAGAAGGATCTCACCTGCCGGGGAGAGCTGAAGTCTGCGGCCTACGCGCTCAAACAGAGGCACTCCCAAGCTGTCCTCAAGCCATAGGATCTGCCTGTTGACGGCTGAAGATGCCACGTTGAGCTCCCGACTTGCCGCGCGGATTGCACCATGCTCGGCAACCGCCGCAAAATAACGCAAAGCCGGAGAATATAGAAGACGAGCGCGGTCCAGGATGCTGCTCCCTGATTTGGTGATTTTCTGCTAGGACATTGACATATAAAGGAGGATGAAACAAGCATGACGGGAAGCCGGGGTGCTCAGCTTGTTCATATAGTGCGTTATGGAACAAAGATTGCCAATGCTAAAAAGCGGAATGGCATTGTTGCATTTGCGGGAATAGGTCAGCTTTTGGGGCGTATCCGGCGGAAATGAAGCAATGGGCCAATTGCAAACAGGTACAAGCCACTAACAGCCAAAACAATTTTGTCGATTGATGTGGGGACCATGTTGTTGAAGACCACATGGCAGGCAAAAACGGACCATATTGCCACGAACACCAGTGTGAGCGGACGAAGCGCTTTCACCCTTACCGGATGCACAAACTCGACAGGCACAAACTGACCTGCGGCGAGCAGCACGATAATAACAAATCCTATCAAGGGTGATGGTGTGAAGAGGAAATAATAGAAGAGCACCCCATTCCAGACTGCAGGGAAACCTCGGAAAGCGTTAGAGGGGCATTTCATCTGCTCATTGGCAAAATACAAGCCGCCGGTCACGACGATGATAGCACCAGCTACGAGCGAATAAGGCATCGGCATCAATTCCGCTTTCATGAAGGCAAAAGCAGGAATGAACACATAGGTCGCATAGTCGATGACAAAATCAAGGCTGTTCCCGCTCCAATTGGGCAGAACCTGAATGACTTTCATCTTGCGCGCGATCGGTCCATCGATGCCATCAACGAACTGTGCAGCAAGGAGCCAGAAGAACAAGGCTGTCCAATCGCTGTTAGAAGCGGCCAATGTTGCCAGCAGGGCAAATGCTGCTCCAGAGGCAGTCAGCAGATGAACAAGAAAAGCGGTTTGTTTTTGCATGCGATGTCCCTAGCCCAAACTGCTTAGGGAAGCAATCGGAAACATCAGGCATCCGCTACAAAAATCAAATGCCGAGAATAGTGCGTCCTGCTGGGGAGATAGAGAGGACCAATAGTCCCCAGATTATCAAGAAAATGCCGATGCCACGCGTAATCCAAGGGTTGGGTACAACTTTCTCAATTGCCATCAAAAGACCGAGGATTGCCATCCAGATTACATTCATAACGCCGACCGCGAACATGACGACCATTAAGGCCCACGTGCAGCCGGTACAAAAAAGCCCCTGCTCCAACCCCATGAAATAGGACCCGGCGAAGGATCTGAAGAAGCCCTTTTCTGTGCGCCTTGTGAAATAGGGAAAAGGCAGCTGGCAGCGCAAAAGGCAAGCTTGTTTGGCGGCGGTAAACTGATAGATTCCCGCAAGAAGAAGTGTTGAGGCAGAAAAAACCATGGATGCGGGGGCCATTACCGGCGACATGGTTTGAATTTCAGTAAGGCCCCACTGAAGCAAGGTGGCAATGAGGGCAAAGCCGACCCAAATGCTCAAATATCCAAGGGCCAGCAGAAGAACCGAGAACGGGCCTGCCTTCTGGCCTTTGGCTTCCTGCACTGAGGCGTAGCTTTTTAGGATCGGCGCGGCTGTTGGCAGCATCATTGCAATGGCCATCATGACCCACATGGCGAAAACGATCATCAGATCCGGAAGTCCCCAGGCATCCTGACTAGGCATGCCGAAATGACCGATGGCGGCGGAAGGAGCACAGACGGCTGCGATGAAGGCTCGGGTCGTGGGATCAAGGCTTTCAAAGCCATTGAAAACATTGAACGCCGACATGCCCGGCCCTAGTGCCCGCATGTCCATGTCGGGAGCCATGTCGACAACCATAGCGAACAGGTAGAACCATGCAAACAGGGATGCCGCTGCAATGGCAAGGAAAAGCGCAATACGCGGTTTGGCTTCAGCCGCGGCCAAATCTGGATGCTCGGCACGAAAACGAGCCATTTGCTTTTGCAATTCCTTGGCGCTGCTTGTGTCGAAAAAATTCCCCAGAACACTCATCCGAACATGGCCCTTTTGCGTAATAGCTTATGCGGTGACATATGAACCGGTCTTCAGGGTAAATGCAAGTTAGTCATGGTGCCATATCAAACAGCAGAACCGAGCCGAGAAACAGAAACAATGAAGATTTGAATCGTTGGCTTGCTTGCCTTTTCATCCCTTTATATGTCCCTATATGTCTTCTGACCTGCTTCAGATTGCTGGATTTTCTCTGATTTTCAGGCTAATACGCGCTATGATGCAGGGTGGTACAGAAGTGTGATGCTGTTAAAGGAAGCTGTCATGACGCAAGCAAGAAATGTTGATGTCGCGGTTGTGGGTAGCGGCCCTGCTGGACATGTTGCGGCAATTCAAATGGTCAAGCTTGGGCTGTCTTGCGTTTTGATAGGTCCCGAACATGGCGGAGAGGACGGCCGCACCACTGCACTGCTAGGCAGCTCGATGCCCTATCTGGAAAGCCTTGGCTTGTGGAATGCGGTGACTGCGGAAGGACAAGCCTTGCGTGTCATGCGTTTGATCGACGATACCGGACGGCTGTTCAAGGCTCCGACGACCGAATTTGACAGCGCCGAGATCGGACTGGATGCGTTCGGCTATAATATCGACAACAATCGGCTAGTTTCCTTGCTTCATGATGCGCTCAGGGTTCTTAACAAAGACCAGTTTGTCCAAGACAGGCAATTTGCAAAAAAGGTTCGGCTCGATGGTGAGGCCGGCCTTGTCGAGATGCAAGATGGAACTAGCTGGCAGGCACGACTGGTCATTGCGGCAGACGGGCGCAATTCGATAGTTCGGCAAGCCGCAGGTGTCGAAATGCGCAAATGGTCCTATCCGCAGACTGCTTTGGTGGTCAATTTGAACCATCCTTCGACGCCGCACAACAATAGCTCAACAGAGTTTCATACCAAGACTGGGCCGTTCACCTTGGTGCCCTATCGCGATGGGTTTACGTCAAGTTTGGTATGTGTTGTGACTGAGCAGGATGCAAACCGTCTGAAAAGCCTTGATAAAGACGCTCTCGCACGGGAGCTGGAACGGCGTGCCCATTCCATCTATGGCGCGTTTGATGTGATCAGCGATGCCCAGACCTTTCCTCTTTCGGGCATGGTGGCCAAACAGTTTTGCGGGCCTCGTTCGGTCTTTATTGCTGAAAGCGCCCATGCTTTTCCACCCATCGGGGCGCAAGGTCTCAATCTAAGCCTGCGAGATATTTCCTCTTTGGCTGATGTAATCCGGGAAGATGACGGGGACGATCTGGGCGCCGAAGCCGTCGTGCAGACTTACGCTCACATGCGCCGCAGCGATATCTGGTCCCGCACTGCCGGGGTTCACATGCTCAATATGTCGCTGATCTCCGCCCTGCCCTTCGGGCAAGGAGCCCGAACTGCGGGGCTCGCATTGGCAAACATGGTGCCTTCTTTGCGCAAGTTGATGATGAAGGCAGGACTTGACGCTCCGGGCAGAATTGGCTGGACGGGAGAAGCTGTCAAAAAATAGCTCAGTATTTGAAAGCAAAAGAAAATTGGGCTATTCACATCGCTCATTGCTCTTCTGTTTGGCTCGTATATAAAAAGCCGTCAGAAAAACTCAAGCCGCAGGAAACAAGAATGAAGCGAATTACATTGTTACATCGCATAGAATATGCGCTGTTTTTTTGCGTCATTTCTGTTTTTAGGCTGATGCCCTTGAGTGTGGCGTCTTCATTTATGGGACACCTCTGGCGGTTGATTGCTCCTTGGCTGAGGCGGCAAAAGCGCGCAATGGCGCATTTGCATGCAGCCTTTCCGGAAATGAGTGACAAGGAACTTTATGCCATCACCCTTGATATGTGGGAAAATCTTGGGCGCACCTCTGCCGAGGCAATGGTTTTGGAAAAGTTCGCAGGAAGAATGGACGAACTGATCTCTGCGCCAAATGGCTATCGAGAGATTGTCGAGAGAATTAAGAAGGAAGGCGGCGTCATTGTCTCCCTTCACTCTGGCAATTGGGAGCTTGGCGGTGCCGTTTCCTCCCATTATGGTTTTGATTGCTCCGTGGTCATGCAACGGCTTCAAAATCCTCTCGTTCATGAATTCCTTGTCGCAAAACGGGCAGAGAGTTTTTCTGGTGGTGTTTTTGTCAAGGGAGACCGAGCCGGTATGCGAGCGCTTACCTCTATCGCCGGAGGTACAGCCACTGCAATCATGGGCGATTTGAGGGATCGGCGAGGCCCTCGGATTGACTTTTTTGGCCGCCCGGCTCCGACCAATACCTTCCCTGCCCGTTTGGCTCGCAAGAAAGGGGCTCCCTTGATCGCCTTGCGCATTGGGCGCGTTGAAGGAATTCATTTCGAGGTTCAGGCTGAACTGATTGATGTTCCCCAAACAGATGATGTCGAAGCAGACATTCTGAATGCGACCATCGGCGTTCAGAAAAAGTTCGAGGAATGGGTGCGTCAAGCTCCGTCTCAGTGGATGTGGTCTCATCGGCGCTGGGGGCGCCCCGAAACAGAGCAAATGATAGCTGCGCGCGGTTAATGGCGCTGCAAGACGCTCTCGGCTCTTTTTGACTAATTCTCTACCCCTTCCGTATCTTCCCCTACAGTCTTATTGCACTGCAGCATTTTTACGGTGCAAATAGGGCCTTAATGATGCCGCCTTGTGAACCATAGAGATTGGGAAATTTCTGCTTCTGAGGGTGTGCATCGGACAAGATTACGGGAGAGAGACCATGAAAACGCCAAGTGCATTTTATAAGCCATTGGCCATAGGAGCACCGGCCCCCTATCGCGAATTGCCTGTGCGTGTTGAGCGCATGATTCATTTCGTGCCCCCCCATATTGAAAAGATGCGAGCCAAGATCCCGCAGCTTGTCGAGCAGGTGGATGTGATTCTCGGCAATCTTGAAGATGCAATCCCTGCCGATATGAAAGTTGCTGCCAGAGAAGGTTTCATTCAGCTGGCCAAGGATAATGACTTCGGCTCCACAGGGCTATGGACAAGGGTCAATTGCCTCAACTCGCCGTGGTTTCTTGACGATGTCATTGATATCGTTTCTCAAGTTGGAAACAAGCTTGATGTGATCATGTTGCCGAAGGTGGAAGGTCCTTGGGACATTCACTATCTCGATCAGTTGCTGGCACAGCTTGAAGCCAAGCATGGTGTCAATAAGCCGATCCTGATCCATGCCATTCTTGAAACTGCTGAGGGCGTGGCCAATGTGGAAGCCATCTGTGCAGCCTCTCCTCGTATGCATGGCATTTCTTTGGGACCAGCTGACCTTGCGGCTTCCAGAGGCATGAAGACCACGCGTGTTGGCGGTGGGCATCCGGGATACCGTGTTCTTGGCGATCTAGAAGAAGGCAAGGAACGGGCCTTCTATCAGCAGGATCTTTGGCATTACACGATGGCCAAAATGGTCGATGCCTGTATGACTTACGGCTTGAAGGCATTTTATGGACCGTTTGGAGATTTCTCGGATCCTGATGCTTGTGAAGCGCAATTCCGCAACAGCTTCTTGCAGGGCTGCTTGGGTACATGGACGTTGCATCCTACGCAGATTGCCATTGCCAAGCGCGTCTTTAGCCCAGATGTCGACGAAGTCAAAATGGCCATGAGAATTCTGGAAGCGATGCCGGATGGCACTGGTGCCGTCATGATCGATGGTAAAATGCAGGATGATGCGACATGGAAGCAGGCCAAGGTTATTGTTGATTTGGCAAAACAGGTGGCCGAGAAAGACCCTGACATGGGCGCGCTTTACGGGCTTGCCGGTTAGCAAATATGTGCGCTGTGCGGCTTGTCGCTGCCTGAGCCCTAAGGAATTTGGGGCAGAGTTTTATGTTTTGGCTAAAAGATAAAAGGCGGATTTGATCCGTCCTTTGTTGACTCAGAACAAGCCTTGTGTTGTCTACGGAGCTTCAAATTTTAACAGACAGGTAAAATGAAAGGGTCATAGCGCCTTTAGTACAATGTGTGCTAGAGTAACGGCTAAGGACCTTCTATAGGCTATAACAATAATATGGAGCCTGATCTCATGGCGGAAATGAAAACAGCTAAATTTCAGATCGGTCAGGTTGTTCGACATCGGGTTTATTCTTTTCGCGGTGTCGTATTTGATGTCGATGCAGAATTCGATAACTCTGAGGAATGGTATGAAGCCATTCCTGAAGATGTTAGACCGCGTCGTGATCAACCCTTTTATCATATCTTTGCTGAAAATGACGAAACCGAATATGTGGCCTATGTCTCTGAGCAGAATCTGCTCAAGGACAGTTCTGGCGAGCCTATTCGGCACCCGCAGGTCAAACAGCTTTTCAAAGGTATGAAAGAAGGCGTCTATATGCCAGAGGACGATCTGGTCAACTGAACTGGTCAAAGCTACTTGAGTAAACAAAACCGCGATCCGAAGGTTCGGACCGCGGTTTTGTTTTGACCAAAATAATCTTGATTATTCGGATTTCTGTTTCTGCTCGAGCAGTTTCTGGCGCTGTTCTTCAGCGCGTTTGCGAAGCAGATCCTGAAGCTTTTGCTGCTCTTCAGCGGTCTTTTTCAGATCAATCGGATCGCCTTCATAGCTTGAAGTAAAGCCTGTCAGGGTCAGATCAAAGCGAACCGGCTGAGCCTGTTGGTTCAGAGCGGTTACCGAAATCATGGCACCTTTTTTCATTTGATCGACAAAGGTGTCATCCACGGCAACATCAGAGAAGCAAGCATTGGGGAAACAGATCGAGAAAGTGCCCTTGATCTGCTTGCCTTTATCAATCTGAAGGGTCAGACCATGACGCAGCAGCATGCCCGGAGTGATCGCAATCACGAGCGCTTTACGTTTTGCGTCTTCCAGCTCGCGAAGAGAAACGGATGCTAGAAACTGGCCTGTCTCTGCCTTCAATTCCTGCGTAATAGCGCAGAGTTTCTTTTGGGTTTTTGCATCCTGACTGCAGAATTTCAGCCAACGCTGCTGACTGGCGTCTGGAGCCGCATTTGCATCTTGAGCGTAGGCGCTTTGCACTGGAGCGAGGAAAGCAACAGCTGCAAGGGCCATGGAAGCGGCCGCAACTGGCTTGATGAATTTGGAAGCCTTGTCAAACATGACCATTAATAAGAATCCCGATTTTTCTGTTGCCGCAGGAAAGCGAAGTTTCCGTACTTTATGCCGAGCTTGCCGACATGTGAATTTCTTTTCTGATATCGAACTGACTGTGCTCGCTTCGGTTCGCATTTCGCATCTCTTCCTAAAGCAAGGACGGCAATCATTCAATTGCAGATTAATGTCTAAAGCTAACCTCTTCATTCACAATGAATAGGGCAGAATAGTGACTAAACGCCATTTCTTCTACAAGCTGTTGCTGCAAAATTCCAGTAGCAGAATAATGCTGCAGTGGTTTTCCCGCCTGTGGTAAATTGACCGCATTGGTTGATTCACCATGTTTTTCGCCACTATACGGGTCTGGATTTAAGGAAGTTGGATATGGTTTTTGGACGTGAGCATCAGTTTATTGGACTAAATGGTGTATTGAGAAAATGTCTGCTTCCGGTTGTTTGTGGCTGTGCGCTGTTGTTTTCTCCGCTTCTTTTGCTTGATGGTTTTGCCAGCCCTGCTCACGGCATTGCCATGCATGGACAGCCCAAATATGCGAAAGATTTTGCTTATTTTGACTATGTGAACCCCAATGCTCCCAAGGGAGGAAGCATTACGTTCGCCGGTCAGGGGAGTTTTGATAGTCTAAACCCGTTTATCCTGAAAGGTGTTGCTCCCAGAGGGTTATGGGATTCCGACTATGGTCTGAATGTTTATGAGCCATTGCTTGCGCGCAGTTCCGATGAAGCCTTTTCCCTTTATGGTTTGATTGCCGAATGGGTTGATATGCCCGATGACCGCTCTTCGATTACATTCAAGATCCGCGATGAGGCGCGCTTTTCAGATGGCCAACCGATTACGGTGGACGATGTAAAATTCACGGTCGAACTGCTCAAGAAATATGGAAGTCCGGTTTATGCAGGCCGAATCAAACGAATTAAGGCAATGGATGAGCCCGGAGCCGGACAGATCCGTTTTACTTTCGAAGACGGACAGGATCGCGAATTGCCGTTGCTGATTGGCATGCTACCGGTCTTGCCCAAGCATGCGATCGATCCGGAGAAATTCTCCAAATCGGGGATGTACCAGTTCATCGGATCAGGCCCCTACCGTATCGCCGAAGTTGATCCTGGTTCAAAGGTCGTTCTAAAGCGCAATTCTGATTATTGGGCCAATGACCTGCCGATCAAGGTGGGGCAGGATAATTTCGATGAAATCAATATCGAATATTATCGGGATGGAACGGCGATGTTCGAAGCCTTCAAAAAGGGGCAATTCGATATTCTGCCGGAAACAGACCCTGCCCGCTGGGCGGATCAATATGACTTCAATGCTATAAAAGACGGTCGGGTGGAAAAGAAGACATTTACTTCACAGCTGCCGACCGGCATGTCGGGTTTTGTTTTCAATACGCGCAAACCGGTTTTCCAGAACAGAATTGTGCGCCGAACATTGGCCAGCCTTTTCGACTTCGAATGGGTGAACAAGAATCTTTATCACGGGCTGTTCAAGCGATCTGGCAGCTATTTCCAGAATTCGTCACTTTCAGCTCTCGACGAACCGATGAACGATCGCGAGAAAGTTCTGCTCGCTCCTTATTTGCGTGAAATCGACGCCGATATTCTGGACGGCACCTATGAACCGGCTTCTCCAGCCAACAATGCCGAGATGCGCAAGCTCATGCGCGAGGCGATGAAGGAACTGGCCTCGCAAGGCTATGCGATTGAAAATGAAGTCATGGTCAATAAAGCCACAGGAGCACCACTGGCTTTTGAATTTCTGTCGACCACAAAGGAAGAAGAGCGATTGGCACTCGTTTATGCACGCGTGCTGGAACGGCTTGGCATCAAGATGGAGATACGCACCGTGGATTCCGCTCAATATTGGGAGCGACGCAAGACGATGGATTTCGACATGATGAAAATGTCCTGGAGCGCTTCGCTGTCTCCGGGTAACGAACAGATGTCGCGGTGGAATTCTACACAAAGAGACGTTGATGGATGGTTCAATCAGGCCGGCGCTTCTGATCCGGCAGTGGATGCCATGATTGATGCATTGCTTGCTGCCCGCTCGCAAGAAGACTTTACGGCCGCAGTTAGGGCTTTTGATCGGAGTCTGATCAACGGCTATTATGTGGTTCCGCTCTTCCACAAGGGTGAACAATGGGTGGGACTTTGGAAACGGATACACTATCCAACAGACGAAGCAAAAGGTCGCCCTCTTGATGGATATCGCACCACAACCTTCTGGTATAGTGACAAATAGAGTTCGTTTATTTGCGTTTTTCGGCGAGAAACCTGCACAAACAGCACAATAGCCCCTCCTAGGGGCTGTTTTGACAAGCTCGGAATCAGCTACACTCTAGCAACTGTAATTGTGCGTCTATGATAGCAAGAGGTCCAAAATGCTCCTCTCCACTCCTGAACAAATCGAGTTTTATTCTTCATCAGGTCTTTGGGGAGAAGATCGGCTGGATCTGGTTTTCGCCCGCAATGCAGAACAGAGGGCTGATGAGTTGGCTCTGCTTGATGATCAGGGGCTGCACGGGATAAGCGGACGCAGGCCTCAATGTCTTTCCTTCATTCGAGCCTGGCGTCGGACTGTTGCGCTTTCCGAGTTTTTGACCGGCATCGGCATGAAGAGCGATACGGTGGTTGCCCTGCTTCTGCCGCCAAGTGCGGATGCTGCCGTCTTTACGCTTGCCGCAAGTCGCATGGGTATCATTGTGGCTCCGATCGCCTTGACGAGCGGTGAATTGGAAATTCGTGAAAAGCTGGAACAAGTCGGCGCCAAAGCGATCGTTTGCTGTTCGCATTACGAAGATGAACCCGTTGCGGAACGCGTTCGCAATGTGGCAGCAGACATGTTTTCTATTCGCTTTGTCTTTTGCATCGGAGAAAACGCACCTGAAGGCCTTATCGATCTGGGTGAAATTCTGGATGAAGAAGACAAGGTTGATGAAGAGACCCTGTTTCAGCATTCCTTTCAAGCCGGTGCCAATAATGTGCTGGGCATTCATTGGAGTTCGGCCGGCAGTGATATGGCTCGTCCAATCGGTCGAAGCCATAACCAGTTTATTTCCATGGCGCGATATATCCATGAGCAAACTGATTTGGCTGAAGGCAGCTGTGTTTTTGTTACCCATCACATGTCGGGGCTTATAGGCTTTGTTGCCGGGCTCGTCGGAGGGCTGTTTTTCGGCGCTCGCGTTCAGTTTCACAATTTCAAGACTGTCCATGGCTATATCGAGGCTCTGTCTGAATTCGGTGGTCAGCACATTGTGATTCCTGGCGGATTCTGGGAAGAGGTCCATGCGCAGTTGCCGATGAATGTGAGGGAGCAGCTTGTCAGCGTTACCCTCGTCTGGAATCGCAAACATGTCGAACAGAGTGTTTTTAGCGAGAATGAGAGCGCTGCTCGGCTGATTGATTTGACCAACTTCAAGGATCTTGTGCTGTTTTCGCAGATTAGGCGCCATCCGAGCGAAGTTGGCTCGGTGCCATTAGGCAGTATCAATTCCATTCATGATCCTGAATTGGTCTGGATGGAGACTTCCCTGTTCGGTATCGAAGAATCCAGAGCTCAATCGGAGAATATGATCGTTGGCGGCGAGCTTTGTCTCAAAGGGGCTATGCTTCCTCTTTGTGCCTTTCCTCAGGCCGGTGCTATTGATGGGGCTCCGCTGAAAGCAACCGAGGACGGTTTTGTGCATACGGAGATCGGATGTCATCTGGTGACTGAGGAACATGGTGACCAACGGGCTTTGTTCCGTCCATTGGGCGACTTGGGAGATGTGTTGAATGTCGGCGGTTTTGCCGAGCGCGGAGTGGACCTTGATGCGCTCTACAAAGAATGCATCGTGGTGTCCGATGCCGCCGCATTTCTCGTTCCTTCCGAGAGCGGTGGTCCGGCTCATCTGATGGCTGCCCTTGTGGTTGAAGACAAGGAGCTGGCCCGCGAAGAGTTTTATGCTTTCCTTAAGGCTAAGCGCGTTTCCAGTATGAAATGGCCTCGTGATATTATATTGGTTGAAGCTATACCGCGCCATACCAATGGAAAGGTGATGCGGGATAGACTGATAGAAGCCAGCCAGGTCGCTGACGTCGCTTAAGCATCTGCCCGATAGTTCGCTGTTATATAAGCGAAATTTCTATTCTTTACTGTAAAGGCGTAAGTTAGCCGAATGGCCAAGCATGCATTAATCTTCACTTCAACTGACCTTGGCCTGGATACTCCTCTTTGGGCTGATGTGCTAACGCAAGCCAATTTTGCTGTTTGGTCTTATTATCTTCAATCCGAAGAAGAGATGGATCCGGTTTCTCAGGCGGCAGGCATCGTTCTGGTCGATCTTTTCAATGTGAAGAGCGAAGACGTTGCTGCTCTGGTTACTCGGGCTGATGAATTGCGACGCAAGTTCGGATTTGCGGATGCAAGAGTTCCAATGGTGGCAATTGCCGATTCAACCATTGTGCTTACCGAAGAGCTGATGAAGCCCTTTTCTGACGTATTGAAGCCACCTTTGACGCAAGACCTTATTGCTAATCGTCTCACATCTTTGATGCGTCTGGCAACCATGCGCCGGGAAGCCGAGCGGCGATCGCTAACCTTCAAGCGGTTCGGTGTCGGTTTGCCAGTTGTTCCGCCGCCGCGGGATCTGGATAAGCAAAGCCTTCTCTATATCGGTGCGGGCGGCGCATTCCTGCCCATTCAAACTGCTTTGCCGGAAACCGTTGAAACCATCGCGGCTCTAACTCCATCCATGGCGATGCATTATCTTGAAATAAAGCACTTCGACGCCTTGGTGGTTGAGCTTAGTGATTATAACGAGCATTTGATCGAATTCATTTCTGATTTGCGGCGGAATCCCAATTACTTCTCATTTCCGATCATTCTGGTTTGTCACAAGAAGGCGGTGCAGGACGGCTTGGCGGGTCTTGCAGCCGGTGCTAACGATATTGTGTCATTCCCGTTTTCTGAACGCTTCTTTGAAAATCGGTTTGATATTCTCGTTCGCGAAGAACGCTACCGGCAGCAGCTGCGCAAAATCTTTACCGAAGCGCGCCTTTTGATGCCGACAGATGCCGTTACGCGCCTTTATTCGGAAGAGTTTCTCAAATCACATCTTGAAGTCTTGCGAGAGGAAGACGCCGGGGCTTCGGTCACATTTGTCGGTTTTGATATTTCGTTTGATAACGCGGATGAAAAACGTGGTGGAGATCGGCTCTCTCCAGCTCTATTGGCAAAGGTTGGACGGCTGATTTCATCGTTGATGCGTGCCGAAGATCTGCTTGCCCGGCTCGATAATGGCTTTATGGTCGGTTTCTTTCCCGATACGGATCTTTTTGAGGCGCGTATGGCGTTGCAGCGCATTCGAGCCATCGTGCAGTTAAGCCCGTTTGTCGAACCGAACTCTACAAAGGCAGCTAATGTGACGCTGGATTTTTCTCTTCATTATTGCGACACGCGCAGTCCTGATTTCGATGTTGATCAAATCATCAAGGATCTGTTTGAAAATCCGGTTGTCCGGTTCTAGTTCATCTCACGCTGATAAAGACAAACGAGCCCGTGCTCTTGCGGGCTGGCGGCTCATCCTGCCGCAATGGCCAGCTTGGCGAGCTGTGTCATAATGACCGCTGTGCCCTTCAGACGATCTCGTGCCGACTTCCAGTCACGAGCAAGGAAGATCTTCTGATCCGGACGAAGTTTGGCCATTGAGCCCTGCTCGGAGAGATATTGCACGAGACCCGCCGGATTTGCGAATTCATTGTTGCGGAAAGCAAATACTGCGCCTTTCGGTCCGGCATCAATTTTCTCAACGTTGGCCTTGCGGCACAGTCCTTTTATATAGACGATCTTGAGCAGATGTTTGACTTCTTCTGGCTGCGGACCAAAGCGGTCGGTGAGTTCAGAGCCGAATTCATCGATTTCGTCGGCTTCGACAAGATCGGCAAGGCGACGATAGAGATTGAGCCGCAACTGAAGATCATGGACATAGTGATCCGGGATGAGCACCGGTGTTCCAATGGAGATTTGCGGCGACCATTTGTCTTCCATGATCGTGAGATCACCAGAGCGCAGGGAGGCGACCGCTTCTTCCAGCATCTGCTGATAGAGCTCGTAACCGACTTCCTTGACATGGCCGGATTGTTCCTCACCTAGCAGGTTGCCCGCGCCGCGGATGTCCAGGTCATGGCTGGCGAGCTGGAAGCCGGCACCGAGCGTGTCAAGGCTCTGTAGCACCTTGAGGCGGCGTTCTGCTGTTGGCGTAAGGGTCTTCTTGGCTGGAACCGTGAAGAGCGCATAGGCCCGGGTTTTGGAGCGCCCTACCCGTCCGCGAAGCTGATAAAGCTGGCTAAGGCCGAACATGTCGGCGCGATGCACGATCAGCGTGTTGGCCGTCGGCACGTCAATGCCCGATTCCACGATGGTGGTGGAGAGCAGCACATCGAACTTGCCGTCATAGAAGGCGGTCATGATGTCATCGAGCTGTCCGGCTGGCATCTGGCCATGGGCGATGGCCACCTTGACCTCTGGCACCTGCTCTTCAAGGAAACGCTGAACCTCTGCAATATCTGAAACGCGCGGGCAAACATAGAAGCTCTGGCCGCCGCGATAGCGTTCACGCAGCAGGGCCTCGCGGATGGTCAGCTTATCGAATGGCGAAATGAAGGTGCGCACTGCCAACCGGTCTACGGGCGGCGTGGCGATCAGTGACAGCTCGCGAACGCCGGTCAGGGCCAGTTGCAAGGTGCGCGGAATTGGTGTCGCAGACAGTGTCAGTACATGGACATCGGCTCGCAGCTCCTTGAGGCGTTCCTTGTGTTTGACGCCGAAATGTTGTTCTTCGTCGATAATTAGAAGGCCAAGGTCACGGAAATCAACGCTCTTGCCAAGCAGGGCGTGAGTGCCGACGACGATATCGACGGACCCTTCCTTGATGCCTTTCTTGGTTTCATTGAGCTTCTTGGTGGAAACCAGCCGGGAAGCCTGTTCGATGACCAGAGGGAAGCCAACAAAGCGATCGACGAAATTCTTGTAATGCTGACGCGCAAGCAGTGTGGTTGGCACCACAACAGCGACTTGTTTGCCATTCATGGCGGCGATGAAGGCGGCGCGTAGGGCAACTTCGGTTTTGCCAAACCCCACGTCGCCACAGATGAGACGATCCATCGGGCGACCCGAGCCCATGTCATCGAATACCTGCTCAATGGCGTTGAACTGGTCTTCGGTTTCATCAAACGGAAAGCGGGCGACAAATTCGTCGTAAAGTCCCTCAGGTGGCGTGATGCGTTCGGCATTGCGCAATTCGCGTTCGGCGGCCACCTTGATTAGCTGATCCGCCATCATGCGGATCCGCTCTTTCATTTTCGACTTGCGGGCCTGCCATGCGACCCCGCCCAGCTTGTCGAGCTGGGCTTCGGTGTCTTCCGAGCCATAGCGGGAGAGCAGTTCGATATTTTCAACCGGCAGGAACAGCTTGTCGCCGCCTGCGTAATGGATCTCTAGGCAGTCGTGCGGAGCGCCCGCAGCATCGACCGTTTGAAGGCCCATGAAGCGTCCAATACCATGTTCGATATGAACCACGATATCGCCTTCGGTCAGGCTGGCGGCTTCGGTCAGAACGTCGGAACTTTTCTTGCGGCGGCGTTTGGAGCGGACCAGACGGTCGCCCAGAATGTCCTGTTCGCCGATGACGACATCCTTGTCGGTTTCAAAACCGCTTTCCAGCTCAAGAACCGTCAGCCCGACCTGATTGGGCTTGATGACTTGCCGCGCCTGCCATGTCTCATACGGCACAAGGCCTGTCATTTCGTGGTCGGTCAGCACCTGATGCATCCGCTCGGCAGACCCCGGCGTCCAGCAGGCGATGGTTACGCGCTTTTTGTTTTGCTTGACGGTCTTGATATGCTCGATAACCGCGTCAAAGACATTGACATTTTCCGCGCTGCGCTCTGCTGCAAAGGTTCGGCCCTGTTTGCCGCCAAGATTGACGATGGTTTCAACGCCAGTTTCTGGCACATCAAAGGGCGAAAGCCTAACCCGCTTCTGGCTACCCAGAATGCCGGCCCAGCCTTCCTTATCGAGATAGAGAAGATGAGGCTCAACGGGTTTGTATGGCACGCCCTGATCCAGTCCGCTGTCCAGCGTTTCGCGCCGGGCGGCATAGTGATCGAGAATGAGCTCCAGCCTTTCTGAAATGGCGTCGTCGCTCAGCGGATCTAGGATTACCGGTGCGTCTTCTGTGAAATCGAACAGGGTTTCCAGATCTTCGTTGAAATATGGCAGCCAATGCTCAATGCCCTGATAACGATGGCCATTTGAAACCGCTTGATAAAGCAGATCATCACGGGTGGTCGCTCCGAAGTTTGATGTGTAACGGCGGCGGAAATTGGAAATCGCGTCCTGATTCAGCACCACTTCGGATGCAGAAACAAGGTCAATGCCTTTAAGCTGACCTACCGTTCTTTGCGTATTCTGATCGAATTTGCGGATACTCTCTAGCGTGTCGCCAAAAAAGTCCAGTCGGACAGGTTCCTCAGCTCCGGGCACGAACAAATCGACAATGCCGCCTCGGACCGCATATTCTCCATGCTCCCGAACGGTTGGCGTGCGCAGGAAGCCATTGGTTTCGAGCCACTCGATCAGCTCGTCCATATCCACCGTGTTGCCGGGTTTGGCCGACCAGCTCTGTTTTTTGACGGAGTTTTGACTTGGCACGCGTTGCAAAATTGCGTTGACTGAAGTCAGCAGAATGATGGGTTCTGAGAAGCTGCCATAGGCAAGACGGGAAAGCGCGGTCATACGCCGGGCAGAAATCTCCGCATTGGGAGAGACCCGATCATATGGCACACAATCCCATGCAGGAAAAGACAGGCAGGAGAGCTTCGGGGCAAAAAATCTAAGTGCCTGCTCCATCGCTGCCATGCGTCGGTCATCTCTGGCGACATAAACCGCAGAGACAAATTTATCCTTCGAGGCTTTGAGATGGGCTTGTGCCACTTCGCTTACAGCCAATCCCTCCAATCCGTCAGGTACATGGCTGACATGGAGCATCATGGTTTTTTCGAGAGATTGGGCGATTGTCGTCATGGCTACAAACAAGCAAATGTTGGAATCAGAAGACAGCAGTCAGTCTCTATCGACTGAATAAAGACGTGCTGCTGTCTTGGGAACTTAAAGTAAGGACAGACGTGGTTCAGAGAAGGCCTGTTTCGAAATTCTTGTGATAGTTCTTGATTTTGTGGAACAACGGGCAATCGAATGCTTCTGGCACAGGCAGTTCATTGGTAAACCACTGCATCAGGTCTCTATCGTGTTGATCCATGAGCATTTCCAACTGGTCCAATTCCTGCTCGGAGAGTTTTTCCAACTCATTGTCGACAAACCGGCCAAGCATCAGGTCCATTTCCTTGACGCCACGGTGCCAGGCACGCATCAGAATTTTTTTGTGCCGTACGTCCAAACCTTCGCTGCTGCGGGTGCTGCCATGGGACATCGTTCTTTGCTCCTTTAGGGCGTTGTCATTTGTTGCCCCTGTATAACGACTGGAATGCTTCTTGTCAGCTATAGATCGTTGGTCTATCACAAAACAAAAGGAGAACATGTATTGACCTGAGCCATTCAGTTGGTCATGTTTGGTTTAGTTTGCCCCCATTTATGGAATCATGGCTAGTGCGATGCGCCCGAACCGTCTTAATCAATATTTTGCTTCATTGACGACTCTCAAGGGCGTAGGGCCGAAAATAGGTCAGGCGTTTGCGCGTCTTTTACGGGGTGATGTTCTGCAGGAAGCGCGCAGAATCGATCTGCTGTTGCACATGCCGGTGGCTGTGATCGATAGAAGCTTGCAGACATCTTTGGCAGAAGCCCCAGACGGGATGATCGTCACGATCAAGGTGACCATTGACAAGCACTTGGCCCCACCAAGGCATAACAAGCGCGTGCCTTATCGAGTGCTTGCCCATGATGAAACTGACGATATTACCCTCACCTATTTCCACGCAAATAGCGGCTATCTCGAAAGACAGATGCCGGTGGGCACTGTTCGTTATGTTTCTGGCAAGCTGGAGCGCTTTAACGGAGCTCTTCAGATCACCCATCCGGACCATGTGGTCGATGAAGACGATTTTGCTTCCATGCCACTTATCGAGCCGGTTTATCCGCTAACGGCTGGGCTATCCGGTAAAATGGTTCACAAAACGGTGCAGGCTTGCCTTGAGGACCTTCAGACCTTGCCGGAGTGGCAAGAAAAGGCAATGCTTGACCGGGAGAGCTGGCCTGCTTTTGATGAAGCTCTTGAGCGGATACACAATCCTCTCGGTTTGAATGATCTCGATATCAATTCCGCCATGCGCCGAAGGCTGGCCTATGATGAATGCTTGGCCAGTCAATTGGCGTTGTCCTTGGTACGCAGCAATGTGAAAAAAGCCAAGGGATTGGCCCGACATTGGGAAGGCAAGCTGAAAGGGGCAATCGAGCAGGCTTTGCCCTTTACATTGACCGGGAGCCAGCAGCAAGCGATTGCCGAGATAGAAGCAGATCTGGCTTTGCCTGAACGCATGTTACGGTTGGTTCAAGGCGATGTTGGTAGCGGCAAAACCATGGTGGCGTTGATTGCTGCGGCTGATGTGATCGAATCCGGTTCGCAAGCGGCCATGATGGCTCCAACGGACCTTCTGGCGCGGCAGCACTATCAATCTGTCAAAAGTCTTTGTGAAACGGTCGGTATTCGGGTCGCCGTCATGACAGGCAAGGACAGCGCCGGAGTTAAGCGGCAAACGCTGCAAGCTTTGGCTCTGGGCGATATCGATTTTCTGATTGGCACACATGCTCTATTCCAACAGTCGGTCGTGTTTGCCGACCTTGGTCTGGCCATTGTCGATGAGCAGCATCGCTTTGGCGTGCAGCAACGGTTGACCCTGTCGGACAAAGGGGCCGCGACTGATCTTCTGGTGATGACGGCGACGCCTATTCCCCGCACCCTGGTGCTTACCCATTATGGTGATATGGATGTTTCCCTGCTGACGGAAAAACCCGCCGGTCGAAAACCGATCGAGACACGGACCATGTCACTGGACAGGCTTGGCGAGTTGGTTGATCGGCTCAATACTGCGCTAGAGAACGGCGCCAAATGCTATTGGGTTTGCCCGCTGGTGGAAGAATCCGAACTTCTTGAAGTGACGGCTGCCGAAGATCGTTTTGAAAGCCTCAAGACAGTTTTTGAGGGCAAAGTCGAGCTTATCCATGGCCGAATGTCTGCCGATGAGAAGAAAAGTGCGATGGATCGCTTCAAGGATGGTGACGCGCAAATTCTCGTTGCGACCACGGTCATTGAGGTGGGGGTCGATGTGCCTGAAGCAACCATCATGGTGATTGAACATGCCGAGCGGTTCGGTTTGGCACAGCTGCATCAGCTGCGTGGGCGTGTCGGGCGCGGTGACAAGGCATCGTCATGCATTTTGCTGTTTCAGGGGCCTTTGGGAAATATCGCCAAGGAAAGGCTTAATATGATGCGGGAAACCGAAGACGGTTTCCGTATCGCCGAGGCTGATTTGCAGTTGCGTGGCGAAGGGGATGTCCTCGGAACCAAGCAGTCTGGTATGCCGGGCTTTCGCGTAACCGATGCGGAGGTTCACAAGGACCTGATGGAAATGGCGCGCAAGGAAGCGCGCCTTATCATCGAGACGGATCCGGGATTGGCTGGCAAACGCGGTGAAGCCTTGCGGGATTTGCTCTATTTGTTCGGTCGAGATGAGGCTATCCGCCTGCTTAAGGCAGGTTAGGTCATCTTGAATGATGCGGCCTATTCAGCAGGCTCAACTTCTTTGGATTTTTGATCGCTGTCTGAAGCCGAAGAATCTGGTTCGGTTTGAGTGTCGCTTTCTTCTTTGGGGCCAATGCCGAACAGCTTGTGCGCCTTTTTCTTGTCTTCCTTTGCTGCGTTTTTCGTCACGAATTCCGGAGTTACCAGTCCGGCCGAAACCACAAGCTTGGCCGCGTCTTCCACTGACATATCGAGTAAAATCACGTCATTTCTGGGCACAAATAGCAAAAAGCCGGATGTGGGGTTGGGCGTGGTGGGCAAAAAGACAGAAATATAACCCGTGTGATCAGCACCCGGTTTTTCCTTTTCTTCGATGCGATGAGCCACCTCTCCCTTTGTTTCAGTGGCAACGAAAGCAAGTGCCCAAAGGCCCTTGCGCGGATATTCAACGACGGCGGCCTTGCGAAAGGTCTTGCCTTTTTGCGAGAGTGCCGTCTCGAAAATCTGCTTCAGGGCGTTGTAGAGATTGCGCACCAGTGGCATGCGTCCGACAAGGACTTCGCCAAAGGTCAACATTGAACGTCCTACGAAGTTCGCTGTGATAAATCCCAGAATGGTCAGAATCAGAAACGAAAAAACAAGGCCAACGCCAGGAACGGAAAATGGCAGATAGTTGTCGGGATTGTAAATGTGCGGGATATATGGCTTTACGGTGCTATCAACCCAGCCGATAAAAGCCCAAGTGATATAGATAGTGATCCCAATTGGTGCTGCGATGACAAGGCCAGTCAAGAAATAGTTACGCACACGCGCACCGAAGGTGAGCCTGCCGCGATCAATTGGGCCTTTCTTATCTTCATTTTTAGGTGTCATCTTCGTTATCCGTTCAAATTGGCAAAAGGCTCCAGGCAATAAAGTTTTAGAAGCTCATGCGCCAATATCTTGTGTGTCGCCTTGCAATACAGGGTAAGGCATATGTCCAGCCTGTTTTGCGTGACCCTTAATAAGATAATGCGGCGCGTTGCGAGTTAAAAGATTAAGATGTCAATTTCCTGCTCGAATAATGAGCTCAAGTGCTTGCAGAATGGTGTTTGGAGAAATATTTAGTATATATTATGCAAGTTATCTGCATTATTTTAGGCTTTTATGGGTAAATAGACTTTGTATGAATAAAATCAGGAAGCCCTTATATCTGTTGGCGGGATTGGCTTTGGTGGCTGTCGGAATTGTCGGGGCGTTTCTTCCCCTCTTGCCGTCGACCGGCTTTTTTATTCTGGCCGCTTTCTTTTTCGCCAGATCCTCACCTCGGCTGGAAGCCTGGATTTTAAATCACAAGCTGTTCGGGCCGTCTGTGGTGGCGTGGCGGGAACATGGTGCAATTCCGCGAAAGGCAAAATATCTGGCCTTTGCGGGGATGGCCTTTGGCTTTGCCATGTTTGTTACCGCTGTAAAGCCTTCAATTTGGCTCTTGATACTTGTGATTGCTTTTTTTGCAGTGTCTGCTCTCTATGTGGGGACGCGGCCAGATGGGGCTGATGACGTATCTGACTAATCGTCAGAGGCGGTCTGGTTTCTCAGGGCGTCCCATTCTTGGCGAAGGATGCCGTAGCTTAGTGAGTCAAAATATTGGCCGTGAAGAATGCGCGCCTTTCGGTAACAGGCTTCCTGTTTGAGGCCGATTTTCTGCGCCAGCGCCATCATGCCTGGGTTGCCAGACCATGTTGTCAGGCCAATGCGTACTAATGATGGGTGGGTGGCGAGTTGTTTGTCGATCCATAAGGGCAGCGCCTGCCTTCCGATGCCCTTGCCCCAGTCTGTTTGATCGAAAAGCACGATCCCAACTTCAAGCCAATTGGTTCTCTGGTCCTTCCAATAATAGGAAACCTCACCCAGAATGCGGCTATCTTCTTTGTCGTAGATCAGTTCGAAATTGAAACTCGGGTTCGGTTTGGAGAGCTCCAGCGCGAATTCCATGATCTTCTTGTTCTGGTCAGCCTGAGATGGCATGCCCAGATATGGTCCATTGAGGCGATGGAATGCTCTATCGGGAGAGATGAGCTTGCTATATTTCGTGAGGTCTTCAAGCTTTAGAGGGCGAAGTGCTGGTTTCATCGGCTGGCCGTTGCCTGTCAGCTTTTGGGCTGACAGGCTGCTCTTAGAGAATATCCCGCCCTGCTTATTCTACCGTTACGGATTTTGCAAGGTTTCGCGGCTGGTCGACATCTGTGCCCATGAAGTTGGCTGTATAATAGGCGAGCATCTGGACTGGCAATGCGAAGACGATTGGCGCGATGACTTCCGGAGCGGTTGGCATGACGATTGTTGTCGCGTCTTCCAGCGAGTTCTTCTTGGCGCCGCTCTCATCGGTAATGAGAATGATGCGGCCATCGCGGGCGGCCACTTCCTGCATGTTTGATACGGTTTTTTCGTAATAGGCATCATCTGGCGCGATGACAACTACAGGCATTGTTTCATCGATCAAAGCGATTGGGCCGTGCTTCAATTCGCCAGCAGCATAACCCTCGGCATGGATGTAGGAAATTTCCTTGAGCTTCAGCGCCCCTTCCAAAGCCAGCGGGAAGTTGGTTCCTCTGCCCAGATAGAGCACATGTTTGACCTTCGACAGCTCGTGGGCGAGATCTTCGATGGTGCCATCTGATTTGAGTGCCTGGCGGATGTATTTAGGCAATTCGCTCAGCGCTTTCACATAGTCCTGCTCTTGAGCTTCCGAAATGGTGCCTCTTGCGCGTCCTGCCAGAATGGCCAGTGCGAGCATTACCGACAATTGGCATGTAAATGCTTTTGTCGATGCAACGCCGATTTCAGCCCCGGCAAGGGTCGGGAAAATGACATCGCTCTCTCGGGCAATGGTGCTCTCGGTGACATTCACGATGGATGCAATATGCTGGCCTTCCTGTTTGCAATAACGCAGAGAGGCCAATGTATCGGCAGTCTCGCCCGACTGGGAGATGAACAGCGCCAGACCGTTTTCCTGCATCGGAATCTCGCGGTAGCGGAACTCTGAGGCAACGTCCATGTCAACGGGAATGCGCGCCAGTTTTTCAAACCAGTATTTGGCAACAATGCCCGCATAATATGCCGTTCCGCATGCGCTCAGGTAGATGCGGTTGAGTTTGGCAAAATCAAACGGCAGGTCGCTTTTCAGTCTGATTTTTCCGTTGGCGAAATCGACATAATGGGCGAGCGTGTGCTGGATTACTTCTGGCTGTTCATGGATTTCCTTTTCCATGAAATGCTTGTAGTTGCCTTTATCGACAATATTGGCGGAAGTCTGCGCTGTTGTTGAATGGCGCTCGACCTCGTTGTTGTTTTCGTCGAAGAATTTTGCTGAATTTCTGGTGAGGATAACCCAGTCGCCCTCTTCCAGATAGGTTACTTCATCAGTGAACGGAGCAAGTGCGAACGAGTCGGAGCCCAGATACATCTCACCGTCGCCATGACCTACCGCCAGTGGAGAGCCACGACGCGCACCGATCATCAGGTCTTCTTCACCGCCAAAGATGATGGCGAGCGAGAAAGCGCCTTCAAGCCTGCCAAGTACCGATGCAACGGCTTCGACGGGCTTTTTGCCATTTTGCATTTCATCATGGATCAGATGAACGACGGTTTCTGTATCGGTTTCCGTTTCGAATTTATGGCCTTTGGCCGTCATTTCTTCACGGAGTTCGCGAAAATTCTCGATGATGCCATTGTGCACGGCAGCGACATTGCCTGCTCTATGAGGGTGAGCGTTGGTTTCATTAGGAATGCCGTGGGTTGCCCAGCGGGTGTGGCCAATGCCGATTGTTCCCGGCAGCGGGTTGGCTTTTAACACCTGTTCGAGATTACGCAGCTTGCCTGCTGCGCGACGTCTATCCAGCTTTGTTTCGCAGATGGTTGCAACGCCGGCAGAGTCGTAGCCGCGATATTCAAGCCGTTTCAGGGCGTCCACCAACTGAGGCGCAACAGCTTCCTTACCCAGAATTCCGACGATTCCACACATGGCAATCTCTTTCTCAACTAATCAGATAAAAGGAGAATCAAATTTAGCTAATCAGTAGCGCACCGCAATTGGTCTTGAAAAATCAATTCCAATTGCAGTTTCTAACGTAGCTCTGATTCCAAGTGTTGGTTTGAACCGATATTTTTCTTATTTATCTGATTTCTTAGACTTTTTGTCGCGAAAATCGCTGGCCCAACCTTCTTTTACAACAGGTTTTGCCCGTGTGAATGCAAGAGCATTAGCGTTAACGGGGTCAGTTATGACGCTGCCTGCGCCAATGATCGCGCCATCGCCAATGGTGGCCGGAGCAACAAGAGAGCTGTTTGAACCGATGAAGGCGCCCTTGCCGATATCTGTTTTGAATTTATTGAAGCCATCATAATTGCAGGTGATGGTTCCCGCTCCAATATTGGCCTTTGCCCCGACCCGTGCGTCTCCGATATAGGTGAGATGATTGACTTTTGCGCCTTCTTCCACGAGGGACTTCTTGATTTCGACAAAGTTGCCAACCTTGGCTTTCTTTTCCAGAACAGTACCTGGGCGCAAGCGTGCATATGGACCGATTGCGCAGCCTTCTGCAATCTGTGCCTGCTCGAAATAGCAATTGGCAAGAATTGTCACATCGTCACCAACGGTTACTCCGGGGGCGAAAAATACGTTCGGCTCGATGGTTACATCCTGGCCTAGCTCTGTGTCATAGGAAAAGAAGACCGTTTCAGGCGCTGTCAGTGTTACGCCATTGTCCATCGCTGCTTTACGTGCTTTTTCTTGGAAAGAGGCTTCGACTTTTGCGAGATGGGCGCGGCTGTTTACGCCCTGAAGCTCGTCTTCCGATGCTTCGATTGCCGTGACCTTCAGCCCGCGTGCATGGGCGAGTTCTACTGCATCGGTGAGATAGTATTCACCTTGTGCATTGTCGCTTTTGATACTTCCCAGTAGAGAGAGAATATTCGCACCAGAAAAGCCCATAATGCCGCCATTACAGAAGTTGACCTTGAATTCTTCCGGCGAACAATCTTTTGCTTCTCGGATGGCGATCAGGTTGCCGTCTTTCTCCAACAGACGTCCGTATGGCTCTGGCGTTTGCGATCGAAAGCCAAGGACAACAACATCGAAGCCTTCGGCAAGTTTGTTGCGCATGGCTGTGATTGTCTCGGCCTGCAGTAGCGGTGTATCGCCAAAGAGCACGATGACATCATCTTCGGCATTTTTCAGGAAATCCTTGGCAGCCAAGACGGCGTGAGCGGTCCCGAGGCGTTCTGTTTGTTCAAACGCTGATACGGTCGGGTGCATCTTCTGAGCTTCTTGCAAAACCGCATCCATATCTGGGCCGACAATGAGAGCAACCTGACTAACCCCGGCAGATTTGGCGGCATTGGCAACATGTCCCACCATCGACAGGCCCGCAATTTTATGCAGAACTTTCGGCATTTTGGATTTCATTCGAGTGCCTTGCCCTGCAGCTAAAATGATGGCTTGGCATGTGCGGTGAGTCATTGGGGGCCTCCTGAGACCAAACTTTTCAGAGTAAATACCTACTAAAAGGATTTTCTAACGGAACAATTGAAACAGATATACGAACGGGTCTTGCGGTAACAACAAAAAAAGACTTTCCTTAACAGAGCGTGAATCAAAAGATTCGCGCCTTAAGGAGGCATTTGTATGGCGTGGCCAGGCAAGTCCATCTTTGATGTAACCATGATGGCCGGTTGGGCATTTGCGGCGGTGCTAACGGGGTTGGTTGCGTTGACGATGGTGGATGATCCCGACGATTCCGCCAACCGGTCCAGCGTTGCATCGCTGGACAACGCTGATGCTCGCCTTGTTACCGGGTCTATTGAATCGATTTCTCCTGCAAAAGCAGAAGGTTTGAATGACCACGATTCCCAAGAAAGTCTGGTCGCGCAGCAGAATCAGTCTTTTGATCCTTTTTCGAAAAAAAATCAGGGAACCTCGCAACAGTTGCAGGAGCTGATTACCGAGCTTCGCAGTCTGAAGCAGGAAGTTGCTGCCTTCCACGTTACAACGCAGAGACTTCGGGATGAAAATGATCGTCTGAAACAGCGCTTGGTCAAGCTGGAATTGGATGGACCGGAAACGCAGACTGGTGTGCGTGTCGTCGATTTGCCGCGACGCAATGATAGCCGGAATCCATTTGTTCTCTCAAATGGTCAGACGACTCAAGCAATTGATACACAGTCAACGGGGTCTATCGGTCGCTCCGTTGGTGCTTTACCCGATGGGGAGAAATATGATCCCTTCGCAACACCCAGTCAGCCCAATATCAAGATCAGCGAGCAGCCTTTAACGATGGATTTCGAATCCATACCGACGTCTCAGGGCGTCATGTTGCCGCGTGAAAAGCCGGAAGAACTGGTTCATCCAGCTTCCGGGGCAAATATTGATGAGAGTGGCAAGCTGCGTCCTGTTAGTCAGATTGTGTCTTCGCCCGCAGTTTCGCAACCGGCGAGTCGTACCGCATTCGGTCTCGACTTGGGAGCCTTTGTTTCTATCTCTGATATCCGCGCGGCATGGCGCGAGATTTCCAGTAATCAAAAGTCGATCGTTGGAGATTTACGACCATTGAGCCTTGTTACCGAGCGTAAAGATGGTCATCTTGCCTTGAAGCTCATTCTAGGCCCGATCCCGAATGCCGCTCAGGCTGCTTCTGTTTGTGCGCAGCTCAATTACGCAAACTATGATTGTTCTGTTTCTGCTTACAGAGGCCAAACTATCGCACTTAACTAGCCTTTTGGCGATTTTCTCTAGTAATTTGTTTTTGCATAAGCAATGTCGACAGATTGTCGTTGTTTCGTTTGTTCAATGGCATTATCATTCTGGCAAATTTGTCCTGCCCCTCTTCCTTTTGTCGGAATCCTCTATTGTCTCCTAAGATCTTTGCCTATCTGCTAATGGCTGTTTGCCCATTTTTGCTGGCTTCCAATATCATTTTCGGTGCTGTCGCTGTGCGCACAATCGAGCCGTTTACCTTGGCCTTTTTACGTTGGGGGGGCGCGTCTCTTGTTGTGTTACCGTTCGCCTGGAAGATGCTCGTTGCCCATCGACAGATGTTGCGTGAGCAGTGGAAGCTCATCCTGCTGACGGCCTTTATGGGCATGGGTATCAGTGGCTCCGGCGTTTATATGGCCCTAAAATACACAACTGCTACCAACGGAACGCTCATCTATTCTTCCTCACCCGTGATTATCATTCTTATGGAATGGATTTTTCGGGGACGGAAAGTCTCCTTGCGAGAGATCGTTGGCATTTTGCTCGGTTTCTCCGGTGTTCTATTCATTGTCAGTAAGGGCCATTTGGAAACCCTGCTGTCCATTCGATTCTCGAGCGGGGATTTGTTGTTCGTTGCAGCTGCCACCAGTTGGGCGGTATATACCGTGCTGTCCAAACTGAAGGTTTTCCAGAGCGTGCCAACCCTTTGTATGTTCACGATTGTTGGAATCGCCGGTGCTGCTATCCAGATACCGTTCGTTATTTGGGAAAATATCATCAATAACACACTGCCGAAAACCTCAGATCAGTTTTTGAGTCTGGCCGGGTTGGTGTTTTTCTCATCCGTTGGTGCATTATTGGCTTATCAGTTCGTCATCCGTGTGCTGGGCCCCTCCACCGCCGGACTGACGTTGTATATCATGCCGCCGATTGGCATATTCATGGCCGTGGCATTCCTGGGAGAAGATTTCAGAATATTCCATCTGGTCGGATTCGTTCTTGTTATGACAGGCGTGGTCTTGGCAACATTCCCGTTGAGCCTTTTGAAAAAGCATAAATCGGTCGGGGCCACATAATTGTAGCCAGATCGCAGACGCTTAAGCAAAGCCTCATCTTGAAAGACAGATGAGGCTTTTCTGTTTGTCAGCCGATTGAGCTAAGGCCGGGAAGCATTTCCTGAAGCCAGAAAGCCGCATTCTGCACCTGCCCCGTAATGAAGAGAAAACCGGTCACGACAAGCAATGCTCCCATGACCTTTTCAACCGTTCCCATGTGCTTTCTAAAGCGCTTCATGGCGCCCATGAATTGACCTGCAAAAATGGCTGCCAACAAAAAGGGAATGCCCAAGCCCAAACTGTAGGACGTAAGCAGCAGCATGCCGCGCTGAACATTCTCTTCTGTGCCTGCTATTGCGAGGATGGTGGCGAGCACGGGGCCAATGCAAGGGGTCCAGCCGAAGGCAAAGGCCAAACCGATGAGATAAGCGCCGACGATGCCAGCCGGCTTCTTCGTTACATTCAGACGCGCTTCTCGATAAAGGAAGGCGATTTTAAACAGCCCGAGAAAATGTAGCCCCATGACGATGATGATTGCGCCAGCGACATATGAGAAAAATCCGGAATAGAGCTTGAGATATTGCCCTATCACCGAGGCCCCTGCCCCCAAGAGAACAAATATCGTTGTAAAGCCGAGCACGAATGCCAACGCAGAAATGAAAATGCGGAGTGCCGCCCGTTGTTTGTCTTCGTTGCCTGTGAACTCATCCATGCTGACACCAGCAATATAGCAAAGATAAGGTGGCACGAGCGGCAAAACACAAGGGGAGATAAAGGAGATGAACCCGGCAAGAATCGCGCCGGTGATTGATACATCAAAATTCATGTCATGCTCCCTTGCTGCGATAAATCGTCTATTACTGCTTTCCTGCATATGGTGGGCAGAAAAGAAAGTCTAATCACGCTGTCGCGATGGCTATTCCAATTCTTCTGTCGACTGGTTTTAGCATGTACAGACAAAAGGTGACCATCGGATCGATTTTTATCCACCTTTGAAGACAAACGAACCTGCAACAAAGTCGTACGGAAGGTAAAAGCCATTGTGGCATCAGGTTTGTTTGCAACGTGTGTTTGCCAGAGCAGATGCATAACTCTTTGGTGGTGTTTACTTTCGTGTTTAAAATCACCAAATTATGACCGGGCGTAAGTTTTTCCACGAAAAGTGAAATGAATTTGGTGAGGGTGTTGACTGAGACGAAAAATGCGTTACAAAAGCGCTCACCGAAGTTAAGTGCCCGTAGCTCAGTTGGTAGAGCATCCGACTTTTAATCGGACGGTCGAAGGTTCGAATCCCTCCGGGCATACCATTTCCTTCTTGTGTTTTGGTTCTGAACAAGGTTTCTGACACGCTCAGAGATTGGATTTTGGTCTTTGGTGCCGGTTTGGTTTTCTTGGCAAATTTGTTGTAGAAAACCGATTTTAGCGGAATTCAGTCCTCGACTGACTTAAATTTTCTGCTACAAGGAACCGGCCTTAACACAAAGGCAAGGCGTTGGTTTTACCATCGCAAATGGAATATGTGCCCGTAGCTCAGTTGGTAGAGCATCCGACTTTTAATCGGACGGTCGAAGGTTCGAATCCCTCCGGGCATACCATTCCTTCTCTCGTATCTTTTCCCCAAAGTTTGATATCTTGATTGCGCCCTCTTTGGTGGGCTTGTGCAATAAACGTCTATTTGATCAATTTTTCCAAATAGATGCACAAAGCGGTGCAGAACATGTGAAACAGACCCGTGCAGCATATTGATTTTTAATTCTGCTCTGATAAAAGACTGTCATCAAATTGATAAACACGGACAGTGTCCCTGTTTTGGTTAAGCGCCATTAGCTCAGCTGGTAGAGCATCCGACTCTTAATCGGACGGTCGAAGGTTCGATCCCTTCATGGCGTACCACTCTCTCTCTTTCAAATGGACATATCATTTGCCTTTTTCGGGCGATGGGGCTTTGCGCGAAAAAAAGGCCACAGCCAAAAATGACTGTGACCTAAAATGATTGAAATGAATTTCTCTTTAGAGAGCAGGCATATCACCGCGTGCCCAAGCCTGTTTCACTTCGGCTTTGTGTTCGGCAAATCTGCCCGCCTCGATGGCATCGCGCATGCCCTGCATGAGCGTTTGATAGTAGGCCAGATTGTTCCATGAGAGCAGCATGGCGCCCAGTGCTTCGTTCGATTTTACAAGGTGATAGAGATAGGCGCGAGAATAGTCTCGTGCAGCCGGACAATCACTTTCAGGGTCCAGCGGTCTATGATCGTCCTTGTGACGGGCATTCTTAAGATTGACTTTGCCAAAGCGTGTGAAGGCCAAGCCATGGCGTCCGGCTCTTGTCGGCATGACGCAGTCGAACATGTCTACACCACGGCTGACCGCTTCCAGCAAATCATCTGGCGTGCCAACGCCCATGAGATAGCGAGGCTTGTTATCTGGTAGAATCGGGCATGTGACATCGAGAATATCAAGCATAACGGCTTGAGGCTCACCCACTGCAAGGCCTCCAATGGAATAGCCCTTGAGGTCCATCGCCTTGAGTGCCTGTGCGGATTCTTCACGCAGGCGCGGAATGTCGCCCCCCTGCACGATGCCAAACATGGCTTGACCGGGTCGATCACCGAATTGGGTCTTGCCGCGTTCTGCCCAGCGAAGCGAGAGCTGCATGGCTTTTTCAATTTCAGCTTCCTCGGCGGGCAGACGGGTACATTCATCAAGCTGCATCTGAATGTCAGATCCGAGAAGGCATTGAATTTCGATGGAGCGTTCGGGCGTCATCATATATTTGGCGCCGTCAATGTGGGATTTGAACTCGACACCCTCTTCGCTCATTTTGCGAAGCTGAGCCAAGGACATGACCTGAAATCCGCCTGAATCCGTAAGAATCGGATATTGCCAGTTGGCAAATTTATGCAAGCCGCCAAGCGCTGCAACGCGTTCTGCGCCAGGTCGCAGCATCAAATGGTAGGTGTTTCCGAGAATGACATCGGCGCCAAGGTCTCGCACTTGCCCAGGATACATGAATTTGACTGTGGCAACAGTGCCCACAGGCATGAAGGCTGGCGTGCGAATGACGCCGCGCGGCATGAATACTTCACCTCGGCGAGCCTTTCCGTCGGTCGCCAAAAGCTTGAAGCCAAATTCGGTTGGCGGATCGGTCGGCAAGGGTTGCCCCTTGTTCATTCGGTCCGCGCCGAGTGGTGGAGTTGCATTCAGTGATGTGTCTGTCATTTCTTTCAGCTCTCCTGACTTCTAGCGGCTTTGTCTTTGGGGCAACAGAAGCGATGAGTCTCCATAGGAATAGAACCGATATCCATTCTCAATGGCATGTGCGTAGGCTGCCTGCATGCGCTCCCGTCCCATGATGGCAGACACGAGCATGAACAGTGTTGACTTGGGAAGATGGAAGTTGGTCATCAGTCCATCAATTGCGCGGAATTTATAGCCCGGCGTGATGAAGATGTCCGTGTCACCGCAAAATGGTTTGATTATGCATTCTTCACTTGCCGCGCTCTCAAGAAGTCGCAGCGATGTGGTGCCTACGGCAATGATGCGATTGCCGCGCGCGTGAACGGCGTTGAGTTTTTCGGCTAACTCGGGGGAGATCTCCCCCCATTCAGAATGCATCTTGTGGTCTTCTGTATCTTCGGCCTTTACCGGCAGGAATGTCCCTGCTCCGACATGCAAGGTGACAAAATGGCGCTCGATGCCCCTGGCATCCAACATGGCAAAGAGCCTGTCAGTGAAATGCAATCCGGCGGTAGGAGCGGCAACTGCGCCATCCTTTTCGGCATAGATCGTTTGATAGTCGGTTTTGTCTTTTTCGTCTTCAGCGCGTTTTGAGGCGATGTAAGGCGGCAATGGAATGTGCCCGACCGATGCAATGGCTTGGTCCAGATCGGGACCAGAGCAATTGAACCGCAAGACCACTTCTCCGGCCTCCCCTTTTTCCGTTATCTCGGCGGAAAAGCCACTATCAAATTCGATGATGTCGCCCAGTAGCAACTTCTTGGCCGGTCTTGCAAAGGCGCGCCAGGTTGAGAGATCTTCCCGCTTGTGCAGGTTGAAATGGATATTGGCGCGGATGTCGCCTCTAACACGATCACCATTCAACTCAGCGGGAATTACCTTGGTATCGTTAAAGACAAGAGCGTCGCCCGGCTCCAGAAAATCTGGCAAGTTCAGCACGCTATGGTCTTCAAAAGATCCGCTTGGTGGCACATAAAGCAACTTGGCTTCATCGCGAGGGTTATGAGGACGAAGGGCAATACTGTCTTGTGGCAGGTCAAAGTCGAAAGAGTCGACGCGCATGGTTTTAAGCGATTCTCGAATGGCGTTTACGGAGCGCACGATCTCATATTTGACCGAACGCGGTTTTGAAAGACAAAATGGGTTGGTCAGGATTTCGAAAGAATATCCCGTTGTCCCAATATCTATCGTTGGATTGTTCGGGTTCATATCCCGCATCGGGCATCATATCAACCCGTTTCTCACACAGAGCATCAATGGCGAGATAAAGAAAAGCCCAGACCAACAACGGTCCGGGCTTTGAAAATTTCAAATGTCAGTCGGACCTAGAGGTCAGCGGCGACTTTCATGGAAACAATGCTGTCAGGATCCTGCACTGGTTCACCACGTTTGATCTTGTCGATATTTTCCATGCCTTCAATGACATCGCCCCAATAGGTGTACTGGTTGTCGAGCCATGGAGCTGTATCGAAGCAGATGAAGAACTGGCTGTTAGCAGAGTTCGGATCCATAGCACGGGCCATGGAGCAAGAGCCACGAACATGTTTGGTCGTGGAGAATTCTGCTTTCAGGTTTGGCTTGTCGGAGCCGCCGGTGCCGGTGCCGTATGGGCAGCCAACCTGAGCCATAAAGCCATCAATCACACGGTGAAAGACGATGCCATCATAAAAGCCTTCGCGTGCCAATTCTTTCAGTCGTTCGCAATGGGCTGGAGCCAGGTCTGGGCGCAGCGCAATGACAACCTTGCCTTTGGTAGTTTCCATGACAAGTGTGTTTTCTGGATCTTTGATCTCTGCCAATTGTCTCTTCCTTATTGGTTCGAAGGGGTCCTAAATTTGAGAGCGACACTATATCGCTCTATATCTGAGTGAAACTCTATTTATCAGCGTCCGCAGCAACCTGCATTTTGACGATGACATCGGGGTTGCGTGGTGGCTCGCCCTTTTGGATCTGGTCGATATATTCCATGCCAGATGTCACTTTACCCCAAACGGTATATTGGCCATCAAGCCATGGAGCCTTATCAAACATGATAAAGAACTGACTGTTGGCGCTATTTGGATTGCTGGAACGAGCCATGCCAACAACACCGCGAGTGAAGGAACGGTTGCTGAACTCTGCCTTCAGGTCTGGCAGATCGGAACCGCCTGTTCCGTTGCCGCGAGGGTCGCCGGTTTGTGCCATGAAACCATCGATAACACGATGGAATTTGAGACCGTCATAAAATCCCTTTCGAGCAAGGGTCTTGATGCGTTCCACATGCTTTGGCGCGACATCCGGCATCAGTTCAATGACGACCCGACCATATTTTGTGTCGAGATAAATCGTATTTTCCTTGTCCTGCGCTTGGGCGGACAGTGGGGCGGCGAGAGCCAGAGCCACAACGAGGGCTAAGCTGGCTAGAGTACGATGAAAGAGAGCCATAAAAATTCCTGTTAGCTAGAGAGCCTCTTTGCAAAAGCTGCTTGAACGGCGTCAGGTACAAAAGGGGAAATGTCCCCTTGCAAGACAGCAACCTGCCGCACAAGACTGGCAGCAATGTGACGAACAGCTCCACTAGAGGGCAAATAGATTGTGTTGATTTCAGGCGCAAGCGTTTCGTTCATGCCTGTCATCTGCATTTCATAATCAAAGTCGGTTCCGTCCCTCAGCCCCCTGATCAGGATCGATGCATTGACACGTTTGGCCACATCAATGACGAGGTCATCGAAGGCCACCACTTCAAGCACCGTGTCTGTTTCGTCTGCAATTGGAGCAACGACCTCATTGATAAGAGAAAAGCGCTCTTCCTTTGAAAAGAATGGCTTTTTACCGTGGTGCACCCCAATAGCAAGAACAAGCTTGTCCACTATATGGCAAGCGCGTCTTACGATATCGAGATGACCCAAGGTTATTGGATCAAAGGATCCTGGGTAAATGGCGATTTTGTCTGTCATGATCAAAGTCCTAGCGTTACCTGAGCTCCAGTACAAGACAGAAATGGTCTAACAAACAAGGAAAAAATTGAACCTTTTCCTCTCTCGTGCGTCTTACATATGAAGACGTTAACGAAGATGAACGAAATATGAATGAGGCGCTCAGCGTCCTTTCATGCCGGAAACGGTAGAAATGGACAAGGCGAGACAATCTGTGAGAAGAGAGGCTAGGGAAAAATGACTATGATCCATATGACAAAGATATTTGTTTCCACTGGAATTCTGGTTTGTCTGGCTGGTCTCTTGCTCATTGCGCTTTCTGGAAAGTCAGCCTTTTCCGAGGGCTATGGCTCCGGACTTGCGCCATTGGTTTTTTCACTTTCGTCCGATGGGCAAGTTGGCCAGTGTATTGCCGTAAAAGGCTCTCAGACCTGCCGCGATGTGGAGGTGGCTTTCAACTGATGTTGACATTTCTGTCCGATGGTTGGGGCTCCTCCCCCATGCGACACCATCGTTTTTCTGACCTGAAAGAATAAGCAAGAAGTCTTGGCGGATTTCTTGCTTATTTTTTGTCTTCTTGCATGGGGCTTACATCAAATGCGCTGAAACGCAAAAGGGCTCTTGAAAAAGAGCCCTTCGCGCGATTTTTCGAAGATGGATTGCCCAAGATTACTCTTGCGATGGTGTATCGCTTGAGCCGCTTTCATCTGGAGCCTCTGCCCCGTTTTCGTCGGTTTCTTCCTTCTCGTCTTCCGGAATACGCTCTACCGATACAACGCGTTCGTCTTCACGGGTCTTGAAGACCGTGACACCTTGCGTTGAACGTCCGGCGATGCGGATGCCGTCGATTGGACAGCGGATCAACTGGCCACCGTCGGTGACGAGCATGATCTGGTCGGTTTCTTCCGCCGGGAAGCTGGCAACCAGACGGCCGTTTCGTTCATTAACCGCCATTGCCACGATGCCTTTGCCACCACGGCCCGAGGTGCGGTATTCATAGCTTGAAGACCGCTTGCCATAGCCGTTGGCAGAAAGGGTCAGAACAAACTGTTCTGCGGCTCCCATTTCAGCATAACGTTCGACCGGCAGAGCTGTGGTCGGGATATCCACCGAGACATCCGAGCCATCTTCGCCGTTGAGCGCGCGACGGGCAGCATTTGCCTGACGCAGATATTCATTTCTTTCCTCAGGCGTTGCATCAAAGTGATGAAGGATCGACATGGAAATAACCTTGTCGTCGTCTTCAAGACGGATGCCGCGCACACCGGTTGAGCCGCGAGACTGGAAGATGCGGACATCATCGACCGGGAAGCGGATGCATTGACCGTTGGCGGTTGTGAGCAGAACATCATCGGTCGGACTACAGGTCTCGACACCAACAATGCCGTCTTCCGAACCCTCGTCAAACTTCATTGCGATCTTACCGTTCCGGTTGACCTGTTTGAAGTCGGACAGCTTGTTACGACGAACAGAGCCGGAAACCGTTGCGAACATCAGATCGAGCGTATCCCAGCTTTCCTCGTCTTCCGGCAATGGCAGAATGGAGGTGATGATTTCGCCCTGTTGCAGAGGTAGAAGGTTGATCAATGCCTTGCCTTTGCCCTGAGGGGCGGAAAGCGGCAGACGCCAAACCTTCATCTTGTAGGCGATGCCTCTGGAGGAGAAGAACAGCACCGGCGTGTGGGTGTTGCCCACAAACAGTCGTGTGACGAAATCCTCATCCTTGGTAGACATGCCTGAACGACCCTTTCCGCCACGACGCTGAGCGCGATAGGTGGAAAGAGGAACGCGTTTGATATAACCCGAGTGAGAGAAGGTAACGACCATGTCTTCACGCTGGATCAGATCCTCGTCGTCAAAATCGGCGCCGCCTTCGACAATTTTCGTTCTGCGAGGCGTAGCGAATTCTTCTTTCAGCACGATCATCTCGTCCTTGATGATGCTGAAAATACGTTCGCGAGAGCGCAGGATATCGAGATAATCGGCGATCTTTTCACCCAGAGCATTCAATTCATCGCCGACCTCGTCGCGGCCGAGTGCTGTGAGGCGTTGCAAGCGGAGGTCAAGGATTGCACGAGCCTGCTCTTCAGATAGATAGTAGGTGCCGTCTTCATTGAGCTCATGTCGAGGATCGTCAATAAGCGTAATGAGAGCCGATATATCTTCTGCTGGCCAGCGGCGTTCCATCAACTGGTTGCGGGCCGTTGCCGGATCGGGGGCATGACGGATCAGTTTGATGACTTCATCGATATTGGCAACAGCAATAGCCAGACCAACCAACACATGGGCACGATCACGAGCCTTGTTGAGCAGGAATTTCGTGCGGCGGCTGACGACTTCTTCACGGAAGGCATTGAATGCAACGAGAATGTCGCGCAGATTCATCAGCTCCGGTTTGCCCCCATTGAGCGCCACCATGTTACAGCCGAATGAGGTCTGCAACTGGCTGAAGCGATAGAGCTGGTTGAGCACAACGTCGGGAACGGCATCGCGTTTAAGCTCGATAACCACGCGCATACCCTGACGGTCTGACTCGTCACGTATATCGGAGATGCCCTCAATGCGCTTGTCGCGAACAGCCTCGGCGATCTTTTCGATCATAGTGGCCTTGTTCACCTGATAGGGAATTTCTGTGACGATGAGGGCTGTGCGGTCTTTGCGGATTTCTTCTACATCAACCTTACTGCGCATCATGACAGAGCCGCGGCCGGTTGCATAGGCACTGCGGATGCCTGCGCGGCCAAGGATAATGCCGCCGGTCGGGAAATCAGGACCGGGCACGATTTCCATAAGCTCTTCAGGGGTCATGCCCGGATTGTCAATCAGGGCAACAGAGGCGTCGATTACCTCGCCCAGATTGTGCGGAGGGATGTTGGTCGCCATGCCAACGGCGATACCCCCTGCCCCGTTTACCAGCAGATCAGGGAATTTGGCCGGCAGAACCGCAGGCTCTCTTTCCGAGCCGTCATAGTTGTCGATGAAATCAACGGTGTCCTTGTCCAGATCATCGAGCAGTGTCGAGGCTACCTTTTCAAGGCGACATTCCGTATAACGCATGGCTGCTGCGCTGTCGCCGTCAACCGAGCCGAAGTTACCCTGGCCCTCGATGAGCGGAACGCGCAAGGAGAAGTCCTGCGTCATACGAACCAATGCGTCGTAAATGGCACTATCACCATGAGGGTGATATTTACCCATAACGTCACCGACGACGCGGGCTGACTTGCGGTATGGCTTGTTATATTCATAGCCATTTTCATGCATCGAATAGAGAATACGGCGATGCACCGGCTTCAGGCCGTCGCGAACATCGGGAAGCGCACGAGAAACGATCACGCTCATCGCGTAATCGAGATAGCTGCGCTTCATTTCGTCTGTGATGGATACGGGCTTGATATCAGTACGAGGACCGTCGCCCTTAAGTGTGTCTTGTCTGTCTGTCAAAGGAGAATCTCTATCCCTGTCAAAAGGTATCCCTGTATAGCCGATTTAACCTCGCGCAGCAAAGATTTGCTCGTTTCCTGTGCGCAAAATGGCGTATCAATCACAGGATGGATGTTGAATATGATACGCGCATGGTCAATGATACGGGAATAACCCGATTTTGCATCGGCTCGCTCAAAAATCTCACCCGTAATTTATACAGAAAGATGCCCGGAATGCCGCCAATTGATGTGATATTGAATGCATTTGTGACTCTTTTCGTTACCATTGATCCGATTGGTCTTGCGCCAATCTTCCTGGCGATCACGAGCGGGGCTTCCAAGCAGGCCCGAATCAAAATCGGTATGCGTGCCGTGGTCGTTGCCGCTGCGATTCTTCTGGTTTTCGCTCTGATCGGGCATGTGATTCTTCAGGTCTTGGGTATTTCCCTTCCCGCATTCCGAATCGCTGGTGGCCTTCTGTTGTTCGCAATCGCGTTTGAAATGGTGTTTGAAAAGCGCGAGAAACGCAAATCGCAGTCCGCCGAGCAGGCGCTTTCCGATGACGAGATGCATGACATTGCTGTCTTCCCTCTGGCCATTCCGCTCATTGCGGGGCCCGGTGCTATTTCCGCCGTGTTGCTGCTGGCCTCCCAATCGTCCGACTGGATCGGGCGGGGCACGATTTTTATTATCGTCATCTTCGTTCTGCTGCTGGTGCTGCTGACTTTTGTGGTGGCAGGTTGGGTGGAGAAAATGCTGGGCGATAGCGGGCGTAATATTCTGACCCGCCTGCTTGGCGTTCTATTGGCCGCGCTTTCGGTCCAGTTCATTGCCGACGGCATCAAGGCAATCATGGCTGCTGGTTAAAGGTCTGGATTGAGCCCAGAGCGGTCATACGATGACGGACAGATGCCGCATTGCAAAATCTCATTACCTATCATTCGTCACCATTGGAGCTAATGCCTCATAAGTAGCCCACTCAAGCCTTGCTCTGCATTACAAAAACTGCCCTGTGCGAGGAAGCTTCTAAATTAGCGCTTGCCATATAGATGATCAGACCAATGAGCTGCGAACTTACATATCGATGTTGAAATCCTCTACAACCTTTAGCCATGCGTCCAAAATCGCGTCGCGTTTTATAAATCCATTGCTATTGCGCTGAAGACGCCTTTGCACAAGAATCCTTGCAAAGTGTAAGTTCAAGCTCCCTGCTCGAACATAGTCTGGATCGTTCCTCATATTACAAATTCTGGAAACCATATCGACTTGTATTCTACGAAGAAACTCAAGATCGAACAAACCAAATTCAACAACACTTTGTGACCGAAAGAAAGCATTTAGTTGTAATTCACCATCATGTTCTAGAAAACTTCCTGCGATTAAGCATGGAACATACCCTGGGCGGTGTTTCTTAACCAAATCTTCAGGAGAGAATACCGAGAAAACTAGTCCTCCCGAGCATTTGTTTCTTGAACCAATTTGTTCAATTGACACAAGCTGGTTAAGTCCAGTTCCCTTGTAATTCTTAAGTCGAGCATTGTAGCTTGGCTTCGTAATGGTGTCACTCGACGAGTGATACGCCTTTTTTGCGCGGTTTGCTCCGTATTCATACAGATCTGGAAATTGAGTTTTTATTCGCTGCTTAAGAGCTTCGATCTTCCCTAACGCATTTTCAGAATACGGGATTGAACACTGGAAAGGAGCGACTTGCCATGCACCATCACTACCGCACTTTGTTTCCCGACATAATTCTACCGCGTAGTATAAAAAAGACGCTTCATTTCTAATAAAAAAATTTCTCATTATTTTAAAAAACCAAAATACACGAGAAACCAAACGGAAGAAAACGCAAGTAAAATAGTTGATAAAAAGAATGACCATCGAATCTTCTGAAGAGAAACGCTTTTGTATTTTACCAAAACGTGTAAAATAAATAATTGTTCAAAATCCTCACGAACAGTCTTCTGAAAATTATTTAAACCTATAGCTCTATCAAAAAATTTATTTCTTTCCTCGAGGACATCTTCAGCAATTTTTTTTGAAATTTGAACTTTTTTTATGTTTTTTTACATTTTCTGGCAATGAATACCTATATTACCAAAATCGAATATCAGATACTAACCGATAAGGGCGATCTTGGTCTAATTCTGAATTATACTGAAAGATGGAATAGAGAAGGGATATTAAAACAAGAAGGCCCGTGCTGAGAATAATCAGTTTAGCATCGGAAGAAATACCGTTTTTTTGCTGCCCAATATATAGCCCAATAACCGTGAATACTAGTGCCGAAAGGGTTAAGTGCTTTGCAACAAGTCCTGATCTTTGTTCCTCATACCAATCGTGTCTATTGATTGTATAAGAAATTGCCGATTGTAATTTTTGAAGTTGGTATGAAGAGAAAGTCTTCTTAATTTCAGAAGATTCAATTTCTGTTACAAATTTATCAAAAATTTTCGCTATTTCGACTTGTTGAGCGGCCTCCATGCTTTGTCTTATACAGTCGTTGGATTTAAGATGAGTTCCCATTTTCCAAACACCAGTTGGCGCAAAAAACAAAGCGTATACAAACATAATCGGAACTGCCATGGTAGCGATCAAATCCATTAATGTTAAGCCTAGCAATTTGGGTCACCGTATTACTGGAATTTGAAATAGAATCACAACTTATGCCAAACAAATCAATTTAGGAACTGAATTTTCAAACGCCAGTTGTAGTCTATTCTTGATCACCGACGCAATTTTCGAGCCATCAAGAATTCAGCTCTGACCAGAGAAATCAAAGATCTCGCATCTGCATAGGTATCCACTTCCCCCCCCCTTTTTCTGCCAGCCTGCACCTAACAGCCATAAATTTCCGGAGGCAAAGCGAATGTCTCCTTCGTCCGCAAAGTTGACATACGGTAGGCATAAAAAATCGTGTTTTTTCCTGAGAAACAAAAAAGCCCGGCAGGTGGTGTCGGGCTTTTTTTGATTGCTTGTTTCTTCTGGTCGTTAGACCGGTCTGTCCGTTCCTTTGAGGGCGATGTAGATGGCTGGGATGACCAGAACCGTCAGCAGCGTTGAGGAGGCCAGACCGAACAGCAGCGAGATGGCCAGACCCTGAAAGATCGGGTCGGCGAGGATCACCACTGCTCCGATCATGGCGGCAAGGGCTGTCAGCATGATCGGCTTGAAGCGGATGGAGCCAGCCTCCAGCAAGACCTCTTCAAGCGGCCTACCTGAACCCTTTTCATGACCAACGAAATCGACCAGCAGGATCGAGTTTCGAACGATGATGCCAGCCAGTGCGATGAAGCCGATCATTGAGGTGGCCGAGAATGGCGCATGGAAGATCCAGTGGCCGATCATGATGCCGATCAGCGTCAGCGGGATTGGCGTCAAGACCACCAGCGGCACGCGGAAGGAATGGAACTGGGCCACCACCAGCGCATAGATGGCCAGAATTGCCACACCGAAGGCTGCGCCCATGTCACGGAAGGTGACCCAGGTTACTTCCCACTCCCCGTCCCAAAGCAAGGCTACCTCGGAATCATCCTTTGGCTGACCATGAAGAATGACCTTTGGCTTTGGCAGATTGCCCCAGTCGTGAGCGTCGATCTTCTCCTGCACTGCGAGCATGCCATAGATCGGGGCTTCGAAATCTCCCGCCAGATCAGCCTGCACCATTTCGTTGGCGCGGCCATTGTGGCGGTAAATCGGGAAGCTTGCCTGCTCGTGATCAACGCGCACCACGTCACCCAGTTCCACCACGCCACGTTCATCGGGAATGGAGTTCTGAGGGACTGGAATGGTCAACAGACGTTCCGATATGGTCAGATCGGACTTGTCCGGCTTGACGGCAATTTCGACCGGACGACGACCGCCGCCCTTGTGGGAGTAGCCGACGACCTGACCGTTCATATAGTAGGAGATGGTGCTATAGACATCGCCTTGATCGACATTGTGATATTCAAGATTGTCCTGATCGATGCGCAGGCGAACCCGTTCGGTTGGCGTACCGAAGCTATCGTCAACATCGACGATGAAGGGCACCTCTTCGAACAGCTTGCGCACCTCAGTTGCCACGGCTCGGCGGGTTTGTGGGTCCGGTCCGTAGATTTCGGCCAACAGGGTGGACAGAACCGGAGGTCCGGGTGGAACTTCAACCACCTTGAGCACGGTGCCTTTGGGCGCAGGCAGATCCTTGATCAAGTCACGGATTTGCAATGCGATTTCGTGGCTCGTGCGGCTGCGTTCAGACTTGCCGGAGAGGTTGATCTGAAGATCGCCCATTTCCGGGTTTGAGCGGAAGAAATAGTGACGTACCAGACCATTGAAGCCAAACGGCGCTGCCGTGCCGGCATGAGACTGGATGGAGGTAATCTCTTCCACCCCTTCGAGCTTGTGAGCTGCGGCTAGCAATAGTCTGTCGGTGTCTTCCATGGAAGAGCCTTCCGGCAGATCGGCAATCACCTGCATCTCCGATTTGTTGTCAAACGGCAGCAGCTTTACCGTCACATGCTTTGTATAGATGAGCATGGTGGAGCCGATTGTTGCAAAGCCGACAATCAGCAGGAAGGCCCATGCGTGGCTGCGACCATGCAATACAGGCTTTGCGAAGGAGCGATAGATACGCCCCAAGAACCCTCCGTCTGCGGCTTCGCTGTGGCCTTGCTTGCCGATAAGGTTCATCAGCCATGGTGTCAGCATTACGGCGACGAAGAATGAAAGAACCATGGCGGCGGAGGCAACGGCGGGAATCGGGCTCATATAGGGGCCCATCATGCCGGAGACGAACATCATTGGCAGCAGGGCCGCCACCACAGTCAGGGTTGCAATCACTGTCGGGTTGCCAACTTCTGCCACGCCATCAATTGCCGCTTCGAGCTTTGATCGATCGTCCTTCATGGACCAGTGCCGAGAGATATTCTCGATCATCACGATGGCATCATCGACAAGAATGCCAATGGCAAAGATGAGAGCAAACAAGGACACGCGGTTGATGGTGTAGCCCATCAAATAGGCCGCAGCGAGTGTCAGCAGAATGGTCGTCGGGATGACGATCAGAACCACGATGCCCTCGCGAATGCCAATGGCAAGCCCCACCAGAATAACGATGGATACGGTCGCCAGTCCAAGATGGTATAGCAGTTCATTGGCTTTTTCGTTTGCCGTTTCGCCATAGTCGCGGGTGATGTCGACATGAACGCCCTGAGGGATGATCTCACCCTTGAGCTGATCCACGCGATCCAGAATGGAATGCGCAATAACCACCGCGTTTGCGCCTTTGCGCTTGGCAATGGCCAGTTCTACTGCTGGCAGACGGTTGAAGCCGCCGCCCTCTTTCGGGGTCAGGTTCCAGACACGATGGTCATCCTGACTACCGCCGACGACAATGGTTGCGACGTCTTTCACATAGACCGGGCGTCCATCAAGGGTCGTAAGCAGAAGCAGGCCGATATCTGGCACACCATGCAGTGTCTGGCCAACAGCAACGGGAACGGTTTTGCCAGCTTCGCGTAATGGGTCGACCATAAATGACTTGTTGGCTGCCTGAACTTTGGCAACTAGCTGCTGCAAGGTAACACCGTAAAGTGCCAGCTTTTCCGGATCCGGCTCAACGCGGATTTGGTTGGTCTGTCCGCCGACAATATAGGTCAGACCGATATTGTCGAGCTTTGCAAGCTCAACACGCAATTCATCAGCGATGTCATAAAGCGCGGTATCGTTCCATTTGTCTGCAACCGATGGATCAGGCGACAGGGTCAGAACCGTAATGGCAACATCATCGATGCCGCGCCCCACAATGAGGGGTTCTGAAATACCAACCGGTATCTGATCGAGATTGGCGCGAACCTTGTCATGCACCCTCAAGACAGCGGCATCAGAGTCCGTCCCCACGAGGAAGCGGGCGGTGACCACCACCTTGTCATCGTAAGTATTTGAATAGACGTGGTCGATACCGTCGATACTCTTGATGATTGTCTCGAGCGGTTCGGTGATCAGTTTCACCGCATCTTCAGCCTTCAGGCCGTCTGCCGACACCTGAATATCGACCATCGGAACAGAGATCTGGGGTTCCTCCTCGCGCGGAAGCATCATCAGGGCGATGAGGCCGAGCGCGAAGGCGGTTATCAGCATCAGGGGCGTCAGAGGCGAGGTAATAAAATTCTTGGCCAGGTTGCCCGAAATGCCAAGATGATGGGCTTTCTTCTCCATTTTTTGACGTCCGTCCCCTTATGGCTGAACGAGTTCGTCGCCAGCCGCAAGGCCGGTCAGGATCTCAGTCATTTGTGTGCCATCTTGCTTGTAAGGCTGGCCAATCTGAACCGCGACTTCTGTCGCGTTGCCGTCTGGGCCCTTTACTCGAACAAAATCAATGCCCGAACGGGTGAAAATCAGATCACTGGGCACAAGATAGGCATTGCGACTTCCCGCGCCGACGCGGACCTGAATGCGTTCTCCGACGAAATAGTCTCCAAGTCCTTCAACAGTGGCATCTGCCAAAACGCGACCATCCGAAATTTCCGGGTAAACCTTGACGATTTTTCCTGTATGGGTACAGGAGGCATCACATTCTACGCCACGATCTGCCAATTCAATCGGATCTCCGTCTTTGAGAAACTGCGCATGGCGTTCAGGCAAAGATAGACGCAGGATATAATTGTCTTTGGCAATTGTTGCGATTGATTCACCAGACATGACAACGGCTCCCACCGTTACTGTAACTTCCAGCACGCGCCCTGCCTGAGGTGCAAGTACGGCGCCCTCCTCCATCTGGCGTACAACCACAGCCTTTTGAGCTTTGGCCGCATCCAGATTGCTTTGCGCGACGTCATATTGCGTGTTTGCCGAATCCAATTTGGCCTTGGTGGCGGAACCGCGATCAAATAGCTGTTGTGCCCTATCAAGTTCGATTTTCAGATTTGACACCTGGCGTTCTGCGGCATTGATTTGGGCGTCAAGTGCTTCAACCTGAAGGCTGAGCTTGGGGTCGCGAACCATGGCTATGGCCTCCCCTGCCTTGACAAAGCTGCCCTCGGTAACATTCAGTTCCGACACGGTGCCAGACGTGCGAACGCGAGCCGAGAGGGAATCCGTGCTCTGCACGGTAGCGTATACCGCCTTTTTATCTTCGATTGTTGTCTGCTGAACCGTGAAACTGTACGCGCTTGAGGCGTAAGTTGAAACGCTCAGCGCTAACAAACAGGCTGAAAGAAATGTGCCTCGATTTGGGAGTGCCCTACGCATGGAAAACTCTCTCCTGCTAAAAATCATATATATTAGTAGTTACGAATATAAGAAATTGTTCACATTGTCAAAGCCCCTTCTCTAGTTTTTGTCTATTTTCATACGCAGGTCTATCCGGTAGAAGAACTAGAGACCATTTGCTCATTGTGGTCATTGCGGGAGAATTAACGTGGCGTCACACGGTTCAAAGAAAGTCATTTTTGCGGCGTTGGCCGGTAATACACTGATTTCAATAACGAAATTTTTCGCGGCATCAATAACGGGTTCTTCTGCTATGTTGTCGGAGGGAATTCATAGTCTCGTTGATACCGGTAATCAGGGGTTGTTACTCTATGGTATAAAGCGCGCTGCCCGACCTGCAGATGAGAAGCATCCTTTTGGATATGGGGCAGAACTTTACTTCTGGTCGTTCGTTGTGGCCTTGCTTATTTTTGCGGTTGGTGCCGGCCTATCCCTTTATGAAGGGATAGAAAAAGTCCTTCATCCTGAACCGATTGGAGACCCGACGATCAACTTCGTTGTGCTTGGATTGGCGTTTTGTTTTGAAGGCTGGGCGTGGCTTGTTGCGCTTCGCGAGTTTCGCAGCACGAAAGGAAAGAGAAGCTATATTCAGGCGGTTGCCGATTCCAAAGATCCGACCGTTTTTACCGTCCTATTTGAAGATAGCGCTGCAATGCTGGGGTTGATTGTTGCCGCTGTCGGTATTGCGCTCTCGCACTATTTGCAGATCCCATGGATGGATGGCGCCGCTTCCATCGTGATTGGACTCATTCTGGGCATGACGGCCGTATTATTGGCGTTTGAAACCAAAAGCCTGCTGATCGGAGAAGCCGCATCAACGGAGAGCGAGGCGGAAATCGCCGCGATTATTCACTCCCATCCTGCCGTAACGATGGTCAACGAATTACGCACCATGCATCGTGGCCCAAATGAGATCCTTCTGGCGATGAGCCTCGATTTCGAGAATGATATGGTTGTCGGGCAATTGGAAAGCGTGATCGCCGATTTGGAAAGACATATCCGCGAACGGGTGCCGCAGGTTTATCGGATTTATATCGAGGCGCAATCCTATGCCGATCATAAATCCCTTGAGGATCAGATTGAGGGCAAAGCTTAGCTTCTCGGCTTTGATCTTGGCTTTAATTACAATGGACTGAGGCAATGTGCGGAATTTTGTCTCTCTCCATATGTTGGCATAACATCACATGTAAGCTGGGTGGGAGGCTTTATCATGCAATTGTTGTTTCAATATAAAAAGCGCAATTTCCTTAATTTGTGGGCTTTGACAGTTTTGAGTATTGGCGGACCTGTTTCGCTCTCTCATGCCATGGACTGTGATCAGATCAAAATTGGAACCGAATTGGTCGACAGTTTCACCTATTGTGCAAGCACGGTGTTGCCCAATTCCAAAGTCGCCACTTATCGCCCCGGAAATCTGGATGGATGGTCTGATAATCGTGCCAGAGCTTGGTGTGAAGGTGCCTATGGTAACGGGGTCGGTGAATGGTTCGAATATATTCCAAAACCAAATGCTTCTGCGCGCGAAGTCTATATCTGGAATGGATATCAGAAGAGCGACAAGTCCTTCTATGAGAATGCACGGGCAAAAGACGTCCATATCAGCACGGATACGGGGCTGATGATGGTTTATCAGCTAAAAGACCACGCAGGACAACAGGTTATTCCGTTGCTGGACGGATGGCAGGAGTTTGGTCATATGCGCATCGAAATCCGGTCAGTCTATCCGGGGTCGAAATATGATGATCTCTGCATCTCCGGTTTTGGCGTTGATTTTGAAGCTGCCAGAAGCCATTTCGATTATGGAGTGCATTGATATAAAAAACCCGGCTCAAGGCCGGGTTTGATATTTTCAAGGCGTTTGTCACTCAAAACGGAATGTCGTCGTCCATTTCGTCGCGGAAACCGCCAGCAGGTCTGCCACCGCCCGAGCCGGAAGAGCTTTGACCGCCAAAGCCGCCTGGATTTCCGCCGCCGTAGCCGCCGCCAGGACCACCAAAGTCGCCACCGGATGGCGCTCCGCCGCCAAAGTTGCCGCCGCTGCCTTCGCCGCGGTTGTCAAGCATGGTGAGGTTGCCGTTGAAGCCCTGTAGCACGACCTCGGTTGAATAGCGATCCTGACCGTTCTGGTCTTGCCATTTGCGCGTTTGCAGCTGGCCTTCAAGATAGACCTTCGATCCTTTGCGCAGGAACTGCTCCGCTACCCGGCAAAGCCCCTCGTTGAAAATGACCACGCGGTGCCATTCGGTCCGTTCACGTCGTTCACCAGAATTGCGATCCTTCCAGCTTTCGGAAGTGGCGACAGACAGGTTGCAGATCGGGCGGCCATCCTGTGTTCTGCGAATGTCGGGGTCAGCGCCCAGATTGCCCACCAGAATGACTTTGTTTACGCTACCGGCCATTTCATTGTCCTTTGTTTCTTTGCAGTGGCCTGATGATCAGATCAGGCATTTCTCTAGAGCATATTCGGCTTCGCTGCCGACTTCCATAATGCTTTGCCGCAATCCCCATACTTTGGCTCATGCGCATCATGCATAGTCGCGTTGCAATGAATTGGTTCACAATGCGGAACAAATCATGTACAAATGAGTGCCGTGCCCTTATTGTTACCGAAGTTGGAAGCCATTAAATTTCGCCATTGCCTTGATTTTTATAAACCGATATTGGATTCGGTGAAAATCACAAAGGCAAAATGTCGAAGCTGTGATCCCCGGCATCATACATATCGTAATGCATAGTCAGTTGAAACAAGATGCCTACCTTGTGCTGAAAGAAAGACTGTTTGACATGTCCATTGATAAAAAAGTTTCCGTTGCGCCCTCGAACAAGATGATTTCGATTCGCGGCGCTCGGGAGCACAATCTCAAAAATGTTGATCTGGATATTCCGCGGGATCAGCTGGTCGTGATGACGGGGCTTTCTGGGTCGGGCAAAAGTTCGCTCGCTTTTGATACCATCTATGCAGAAGGACAGCGTCGCTATGTTGAGTCACTCTCGGCCTATGCGCGCCAGTTTCTGGAGATGATGCAGAAGCCGGATGTGGATTCCATCGAAGGACTTTCTCCTGCGATTTCGATCGAGCAAAAGACGACGTCCCGTAACCCTCGCTCGACAGTGGGCACTGTAACCGAGATATACGACTATCTGCGACTGCTCTTTGCGCGCGTTGGTATTCCATATAGTCCGGCCACCGGCCTACCGATTGAGAGCCAGACTGTCAGTCAAATGGTTGACAGGGTTATGGAACTGCCCGAGAAGACCCGCTTTCTTCTGCTCTCTCCGATTGTGCGTGGTCGCAAGGGGGAATTCAAAAAAGAATTGGCTGAGTTGGTCAAACGCGGTTTGACGCGCTTCCGCATCGATGGGCAGATGTATGATGATGGCGACTTGCCCTCGCTCGACAAGAAGTTCAAACACAATATCGAGGTTGTTGTTCACCGGATGGTGGTCAAGGAGGGCATTGAAAAACGCCTTGCGGATTCGTTGGAACTGGCGCTAGAGCTGGCCGACGGGCTGGCCATCATTGAATTGGTGGATCAGAAGGAAGAGAATGGTGAAGCCAAGCGGATTACCTTTTCTGAAAAATTCGCTTGCCCTGTTTCCGGCTTTACCATTCCTGAAATCGAGCCGCGTCTGTTCTCGTTCAACAATCCCTTCGGCGCCTGCCCCGTTTGCGACGGATTGGGCAGCGAATTGCAAATCAGCCCTGAGCTAATCATCCCAGATACAGCGCGTAGCATAAAGGATGGGGCGATTGCGCCGTGGTCTAAGACCTCCTCGCCGTTCTACCGCCAAACGCTGGAAGCTCTTGCAAAACATTATGATTTTTCCTTGACGGTGCCTTGGATTGAACTGCCGTTCAAGGCACAGGAAGTCATTCTGCATGGCACTGATAATGAGAAAATTCTGTTTGTCTACGACGATGGTGCCCGCTCATACAAAACGACAAAACCGTTTGAAGGTGTCATCCCGAATCTTGAACGTCGTTTCAGGGAAACTGAAAGCAGCATGGTGCGGGAGGAAATCGGCAAATATCAATCGGCGCATGCCTGTTCGGCTTGTGGTGGCCATCGGCTCAAGCCAGAAGCGCTGGCAGTGAAACTTGATGGCAAGCATATCTCTCAAGTCGCAGACCTTTCCATTCGTGCAGCGGCTCATTGGGTTACGGATCTGCCTGCGACTTTGACGGATAAACAGAAAGAAATTGCCGAGCGTATTCTGAAGGAAATTCGCGAGAGGCTGAAATTCCTCAATGACGTTGGGCTCGAATATCTCACGTTATCCCGCGGTTCGGGGTCTCTTTCAGGCGGTGAAAGCCAGCGTATTCGCCTTGCGTCGCAAATTGGCTCCGGATTGACCGGTGTGCTTTATGTTCTTGATGAGCCATCCATCGGATTGCATCAGCGTGACAATGCTCGTCTTTTGGAGACGCTTAAGCATTTGCGGGACTTGGGGAATACCGTCATTGTGGTTGAACATGACGAGGATGCGGTGCTTGAAGCTGATTTCGTGGTCGATGTTGGGCCCGGTGCTGGCGTCAATGGCGGCCACATAGTTTCTCAAGGAACGCCAGCTGAAATCATGGCCGATCCTGCATCTCTGACCGGGCAATATCTTTCCGGCGCGAAAACCGTCTCAGTGCCTCATGAGCGGCGTAAAGGCAAAAAGAAGAAACAGATCACCGTTGTAAACGCACATGGCAACAACCTCAAGAATGTTACTGCTTCAATTCCGCTTGGTACATTTACTTGTGTGACCGGTGTATCGGGCGGTGGCAAGTCCACCTTCCTCATCGATACTCTTTATAAAAGCGCCGCGATGAAGCTCAATCGAGCGAGAGAGATGCCCTCGCCCCATGATCGTATCGAGGGGCTGGAACATGTCGACAAGGTAATTGATATTGATCAGTCCCCTATTGGACGTACTCCCCGTTCCAACCCTGCGACCTACACCGGCGCATTTACGCCAATCAGAGACTGGTTTGCAGGTTTGCCTGAAGCCAAGGCGCGTGGGTATGCTCCCGGGCGTTTTTCTTTCAACGTCAAGGGCGGCCGTTGTGAAGCGTGTCAGGGGGATGGTGTCATCAAAATCGAGATGCACTTTCTGCCAGATGTTTATGTCACATGTGATGTTTGCAAGGGCAAACGGTATAACCGCGAAACCCTAGAAGTTCAATTCAAAGGCAAGTCGATTTCAGATGTATTGGAAATGACCGTTGATGAGGCGGCTGATTTCTTCTCTGCAGTGCCCGCTGTGCGCGATAAAATGGTTACCTTGCAACGGGTTGGCTTGGGCTATGTGAAAGTTGGACAGCAGGCGACGACCCTGTCAGGCGGTGAGGCGCAAAGGGTCAAGCTGGCTAAAGAGCTTTCAAAGCGCTCTACCGGGCGAACTCTCTATATTCTGGATGAACCAACGACGGGGTTGCATTTTCATGATGTCGCCAAGTTGCTCGAAGTGCTGCATGAATTGGTCAATCAGGGCAATACAGTAGCTGTTATTGAACATAATCTGGAAGTCATTCAGACTGCGGACTGGATTTTGGATCTCGGCCCTGAAGGCGGTGATGGCGGGGGACAGATTGTCGTTGTAGGTACGCCTGAAGACGTTATGCAATGTGAGCAAAGCTATACCGGCCAGTTTTTGAAAGAACTGAGAGAGCGGCGTGATTCCAAATCAAAGTAGCTCGTCTTATTTGCGTTTAACTACGTAATACTTTTGGCGGTGCACAATGTTGTTGCTCTCTCAAACTCTCCATAACTATTTGAAATGACGAATGAATTTTTATTTCATTCGTCATTTTTTGTTCGCATTGACTTAAGTCACGGGGGAAATTGCAAAAGTTATTGCGGTGCAGCATTTTATCCTTTGCCAAGTTCGAATTGCATCGCGTCTGGCCGGTTCATAACTAAATCACATAGGACAAAAGTGTATTGTGGATAAAATACGTTGTTATACTTATTCGTTTTTGAAGGCCTTGGCATTTTTCTGAATTTCGTAAGCCGTTGAATAATATTGATAAAATTAATCCTTAAACTTTGGTCATGCGATTTTAGTGGGTCTCATTTTTGAGCGATGTTTGCACTGCATATCGTGCAAGACAGCTATGCATTTTTTCGCAGTGCAAAGATGAAGGGAATTTTGTTATCTATTTTTCAACAGCAATGAGATGTTGATTGAAAGCGAAATAAAATCATCTCGGGTGAGAGATGAGTTAGTCACTAAATTCGGCAACGTAGGATCATCAAGATGCTTGATACAGTTGTTCAGAATTATCGACAGTGGCGTAATTTTCGCGACACGGTTGATAATCTAAACCGTCTGTCTAATAGAGAATACGAGTTGAGTATTTCTCGGGCGGACGTAACGCAAACCGCAAGACGTGCGGTTGGTGTGTAAGATTACATAGAGTTCCAGACTTTCTCCTCCTCCCGAAAGTCTGAGACGTTTCGAAACGATTCCTCCCCGTTTTGAAACACCCTTAGAAGCCCACCGGATCTCCTCCCCCGGTGGGCTTTTCATTTATCTGCCCAGAAAATATTAAATTACCCGTGAACGGTTACTGCGCAAATGATGGATGCGCAGTCCCTTCATCGGGTTAGGTGCTGACCGTCGGTCTCTAGCCGCGGGATGGCCATTCTGCCATCCAGCCTTTAAGCGTCTTGATCTTGGGGAATACGCCGTTGTCATAGATCCAACTGTCTATGGCGTATTTTTCGTTGGCTTGTTTATCCAAAACAACTGCTGTTGCGTGAGGATATCGACCATCTAGAAAGAAGCCGCGAGCCTCTGGCGACTGAACTATATGATATTTAAGAAAGCCATGCTTCTGCGCAAAGCTGAGCAAGGAGGTGGTGTTGCTTGCTTCGTCGATACAGTCCATCTGACCCGGCACACCGGAATGGATCATATCCAGCCCGCCCTTGTCTTTGTCAGAACCAACCAACGGGCCAACGCGGTTTTCAAACCAGGCGACGGCATTCCCAATTGCCTTGCGTTCCGCCTTTGGGCTTGCTTTGCCTTTCTTGAGGATGCTTTCAAGTTTGGAGAGATCCGCCTTGGTAAAATGAAAACCGTATTTGAGCTTACATCCGAAGGCGTGGCAAATATAGACAGTGGTATTGGTTGGTGCTCGGTTGTTCATTCTGTGCACCCACTCGGAGGTGGAGCTGTTATTTTGTGCGTTGCATGCAGCTAGAGACAGAACAAAGGGAAGTATTATCAGTGCATTGTGCTTCATTATCAGAAATTCCTCGCTCCGTGAGCCAATTCCATGCCAATGCTTTGTGTTAGCACCGTGGGTTGATGGTGCCAACTGGAAATCAATAAAAGAACCGTGAGAATTTCATATTACTCAAAGCGGCCAAGACTGAGGCGTTTGTTGTATGCAGTTCTTGCATTTCTTTTTGAGAGTGGTAGGTATGCCCATTCAGTGAAATCAGTCGATGAGACGCCAGCAAGTGATGGCATAGAGGGAATGGATAGTGGCAATGAATAACCAGTCAGTACAGATTGTTGGTGCGGGGCTAGCCGGTTCGGAAGCTGCATGGCAATTGGCCAATTCTGGCGTCAAGGTCACTTTGCATGAAATGAGACCTCAACGTTCAACTGATGCTCATGTAACTGATCATTGTGCAGAACTTGTGTGTTCGAATTCCTTTCGCTCTGATGATAAGGACGCCAATGCGGTTGGATTGTTGCATCAGGAAATGCGTGAAGCCGGATCTTTGATTATGTCTTGTGCGGATGCCAATTCCATTCCCGCTGGTGGTGCTTTGGCTGTTGCCAGAGAGGCTTTTTCACAAGCTGTTACCGAAAAGCTCGAGGCTCATGAGAATATCACCATCATCAGAGGTGAAGTTGATGCTGTGCCTTTGGAGGGAGATAGTCTTTGCCTTGTTGCTACCGGACCGCTTACCTCTGAGGCCTTGTCAAAATCTATTCTGTCTTTGACGGATGAAGAATCCCTCTCCTTCTATGATGCCATTGCGCCGATTGTGTATTTTGACTCAATCGATATGGACAAAGCATGGTTTCAATCGCGCTATGATAAAAAGGGCCCGTCTGGAACTGGTGCGGACTATATCAACTGCGCCATGAATGAAGAGGAATATAATGCGTTCTTCGATGCCATGCTCAATGCTGAGAAGGCTGAATTCAAGGAATGGGAAAAGGCAAAATATTTCGACGGATGCTTGCCGATCGAAGTGATGGCAGAGCGTGGGCGTGATACGCCGCGCTACGGTCCGATGAAACCGGTCGGTTTGACGAATCCTCATAAGCCGGATGAAGATCCTTTCGCTGTGGTGCAGCTGCGCCAAGACAACAAGCTTGGTACCCTGTTCAATATTGTCGGCTTCCAGACCAAAATGAAATATGGAGCGCAGGCCGATGTCTTTCGCATGATTCCGGGGCTGGAGAATGCTCAGTTCGCCCGTTTGGGTGGAATCCATCGCAACACGTTTCTGAATTCGCCCAAGCTCCTTGACGAAACCCTGCGGCTGAAATCTCATCCCTCTATCCGGTTTGCCGGTCAGATTACCGGTTGTGAGGGATATGTCGAATCCGCTTCCATCGGGTTGCTTGCTGGCTTATTCATGGCTGCCGAGTTGCATGACCGGACTGCTGTTCCTCCCCCTGAAACAACAGCTTTTGGCGCATTGCTGGGGCACATTACCGGTGGCCACCTGATAGATTCCAATGGCGGCAAACGGTCTTTTCAGCCGATGAATGTCAACTTCGGGCTCTTTCCTTCGGTCGATTTTCCTCGTCGCCGTGAAGATGGGTCTCGTATGCGAGGCGTCGAAAAACAACTCTCCAAGAAGAAGGCTCTTACCAAGCGTGCTCTTTTCGACGTGAAAGCCTGGCTTGAGGACTTCAAAACATTCTGAGCTACTAAAGACGATAAGCCATATATCCGATACTGAGGAAGCTGCGCCATTTGCTCAGTATGATCGCTTCATCAGGGCTCTTTTTTCGTGCCTTGATGATTTTGGGTACGAGAGCCAGAGGCAAAAAGGCAGGTATCGCTTCTGCGAAGCCATTCTTTTTAAGGTCTTTCAGAAGAGTAAGGGCATGCTTGTTGTTTTCAAGAGCGATGTCACAAAGCTCGTTCATGGTAGCTTGCATTGATGGATGATCGTTACGCTTCTTGGTCTCTTGTGTTGATTGTTGCTGATGTGAAGACAGGTCTAGCGGCAATCCCTTTCTTTGATCTTGCATTTGCTGGGGCCAGTTTCTGAGATCCTCAGCGAGACAAATTGCCATCCCTGCTGATTTTAGCAGCGAGGTGAAGGCATCCTGATTTTGATCTCGAATTAGGATTTGGCATGCAAGAGAAAGCGGGATGGAATAAGCGTTCCATGAATATTCAAAATAAGCATCCTGTGTTGGACTGTCAGCAACTTTGGAAATGTCATATGCATCAATGAATGCGATTAACAAATCATCTGGTAGTGAAAATTGTTTTTGAACCTGCTTGAGAGAGCTTGCCAAGGGACCAATATTGGCAAGGCCGCAACCGGTCGAAAATGACGCTTTATTATCGGTTAGATTTTCTCGCCACCATTGCAGGCGGATCTGCCTCATTTCAATGGATGACACCTGCCCCGGTATGCGGCGAATGGTGGCAATGAATGCCAAGAGAACCATCAATGATGGGCGTGTTTGCTTGTGCGCGGTCAGGGCCGAAAAATGGCCTATGGGATCGATCTTCTTGAGTTCTTGCTCACAGAATTGGAAGTTATCTATTGAAGCGTGCATGAGATGGCTCCGGTAGATAGGTTCAATCAACTGGCAAAAGGGCTGCGGCGACGGCTCGGTCTTCAGATAAAAGAATGTTCAGCGTTCTGACGGCTGCGCCAGTATCTATGACATCCAGCTTGATGCCTGCTGCGCGAATTTTAGTTGCCAGAGTTAGCTCCAGCGGAACAAGGTGTGGGCCAGAGCCGAGAATAAGTATCTCGATACCCTCTGCTTCACGCAAAATGGGATCAAAGCTTTCCAAAGTCAGTGAAGAAACAGATTCTGCGTTCCAACGTCTTATGCCGCTTGGCAAAAACAGCAAAGCGCCCTGATGAGACATCGGGCCGAAACGGAAGCCACCATTTCCGTAGTGATCAATAGGATCGTGACCGGGATAATAGGCATCGGTCATTTCGAGGCCAGATGGAGTTCCTGAATCTCGAATTTGGGGCAATGCATTTTCAGGTTCATTTGCTCCACCGGAAGGAGTTCCCGCTCCGGTGGAACTTGTTTCTTTCAAGCTGGGCGAGGCCTTTTTGCCCTGCAGCCATTTGAAAATCATCAATCAGGAAGCCGAAGCGCCTTCAACTTCTTCTTGTTCAGGCTTATTAACGTGGTCTGAACGCAAGTTGAAGAAGATGAGCAAAGGCGCTGCGATGAAGATCGATGAGTAGGTGCCGACAAAAACACCCCAGATCATGGCAAAGGTGAACGACCGGATCACTTCGCCGCCAAGGAAATAGAGAGATCCAAGGGCGAGAAGAGTGGTGAATGAAGTCAGGGTCGTTCGAGACAGTGTCTGGTTGATCGACTGGTCAATCACTTCCTTCAATGGCATCTTTTTGTATTTGCGCAGATCTTCTCGAATTCGGTCATAAACAACCACCGTATCGTTTAGCGAGTAGCCCACGATTGTCAGAATAGCTGCGATGGTTGTCAGGTTGAAGTCGATTTGTAGCAAGGCAAAAACACCGATGGTCATGATCACGTCATGAGCCGTTGCAGCAACCGCGCCAACGGCGAACTGCCATTCAAATCGGAACCAGATATAGACCATGATTGCGAACAGCGCTGAAAACACCGAGATGGCGCCAGTTGTGGCCAGCTCACCGGATACGCGCGGGCCAACCACTTCGACACGGCGATAACTTACCGTGTTGCCGAGGGTTTCCTTTACCAGGCTTACCACTCTTTGCTGTGCTTCTTCGGCGCTCTCGCCTTCCCCGCCTTGGGTCTGAACGCGGATCAGAACATCATTTGGTGCCCCAAATTCCTGCACTTCCACGTCACCCAGATCCAGAGCATTAAGCTTGCCACGGATATCGGCGAGATCGGCAGTCTGTTCGGCTGTCTGAATTTCGATCAGAGTACCGCCCTTGAAGTCGATGCCGTAGTTAAGGCCTGCGATCAGGAACAATACAATCGATGCGATCAACAAACTGCCTGAAAGCGGAAAGCTCCAGTACCGATGACGCATGAACCGGATTTTGGTGCCATCCGGGATAAAACGAATTGGTTTCATTTTCTTATCTCCGGTGGATCAGATTGGCAGACTGGAGGGGCGACGATATTTGATCCAGGTCGCGACGATCAGTCGGTTAAAGGTGAAAGCTGAAAAGACGGTGGTTACGATGCCAACGGCCAACGTGATAGCAAACCCACGCACAGGGCCGGAGCCGAGTGAGAAGAGGATGATAGCAGCAATAAAGGTCGTGATGTTGGCGTCGAGGATCGTCCCCAATGCGCGGGAATAACCGGCGTCGATTGCAGCGAGCGTTGATCTACCGTAATTGTTTTCTTCTCGGATACGTTCGAAAATAAGCACGTTGGCGTCAACGGCCATGCCCACAGTCAAAACGATACCTGCGATGCCCGGTAACGTGAGCGTTGCTCCAAGGAATGAAAGCACGCCAAGCAACAGACAGACGTTTACGATAAGGGCGATGTTGGCGAAAATGCCGAACAATCCGTAAGCAATGATCATGAAGACTACAACGGCCAGAGAACCGACGATACCTGCGATTTCACCGGCTGCAATCGAGTCAGCGCCAAGGCCAGGACCAACTGTCCGTTCTTCAACGATTGTCAATTTCGCAGGCAACGCACCGGCTCGCATCAGAACTGCGAGGTCATTGGCACTTTCGGCTGTAAATGAGCCGGAGATTATACCCGAACCGCCTCGGATTGGTTCGCGGATTGTCGGGGCAGAGATCACTTCATCGTCAAGCACGATGGCGAATGGCTGGCCAACATTCTGCTCGGTAACACGTGCGAATTTCTTGGCACCAGATGTGTTGAAGCGGAAGGAAACGACTGGTTCGTTGGTGCGGGAATCGAATGTAGGCTGGGCATCATCCAACTCATCGCCGGAAATCAGAACACGCTTTTTAACCAGATAAGGAACCCTGTCTTTGGGATCTTTCGGGTTTTGCGGGTCATCAGCTTCATATAGAACTTCAGAGTCTAGTGGCGGACGCGATGACAAGGCAGTTTCAGCCGCCATCGACGTGTCAACCATGCGGAATGACAGGTTAGCCGTTGTTTCCAGAATGTCTTTCAGGCGGTCAGGATCTTGCAAGCCGGGAACCTGCACCAGAATTCGGTCTTCACCTTCTCGCTGGATCGAAGGCTCTGTCGTTCCGAGCTCGTCAACACGGCGGCGGATAACTTCAACCGACTGGGACACTGCGCTTGAAACACGAGCGCTGATGCCCTCTTCGGTCAAGACCAACCGTACAAGACCATCATCATTGACTTCAAGCGTTGACTCCATTGCTCCGCCACCGGTGAGTAGCGAGGTGGAAACAGGCTGAACCAGTTCCTGCAGTTTTGTCCGTGCGGCATCAAGCTGCGAGAGGTCTCGGATACGCACCTGAACAGCGCCATTTCTGGCAGCCAAACCGGTGTAGCCGATTTTATCTTCGCGCAATGCGGAGCGGACGTCGCCACGGAGAATCTCGAGACGGTCCTCGATGATTCCCTCTTTTTCCACTTGCATGAGAATGTGTGCACCACCCTGAAGGTCAAGGCCGAGAACAAGTTTGCCGTTTGGCAGCCAACTTGGGTAATCGTCCTTAATTTCTTGGTCGGTAAAAAGGTTGGGAATAGAAAAGAGAAGGCCTAACAGCACCACTAGTAAAACCAGCGCCACCTTCCATCGGGCAAAATGTAGCATAAGGCTATCCTACCACCATTGGCAGTGCACCCGGATCAAGAATCCGAGTGCCAATTATTATCAAAAATTGAATGACGACTATTTAGCATCGCCTGCAGGTTCACCTTTGGTGCGAACTTCTGCAATTGATTTGCGCATCAATTTGATTTTTACGCCTTCGGAAATTTCTACAGTCACTTCGTTTTCGTCGGTCGCGTTGGTTACCTTGCCAACAATGCCGCCGTTGGAAACGATGGTATCGCCGCGGCGCACGTTAGAGATAAGCTCTGCATGCTTTTTCATTTGCTGACGTTGCGGACGAATGATCAGGAAATACATGATCACGAAGATCAAGATGAAAGGCAAAACGGAAATCAGGAATTCCGGCCCGGCGGCGGCTCCACCTGCGCTCTGTGCAAAAGCTGGCGTTACAAACATTACTTGCTCCTTTGAGGCCAGTTCGGACGTTATCCAGTCCCTTTAGGCTTATTTAGGTTTGAGCGGACTATAGCGGTCTCGGCGGAGTTTGCAAATAGTCTGTTGATGGTTTGCAACGCCCGGCTCAATTCTGCTAATTAAGGCTTAGACATAATGGTCCTTTGTGCAAAGGGAAAGGGTGTAGCTGTGCTTTCTTGCGATTTTTCTGCACCTAAATTGGCGCAGGGCAACTAAAGACGGAGTCTTTACTCTTATGACCGCTAAATCACTCGCTGATATCGCCGCAATATTAAAAGAAATTCATGCCAGTATAGAGCGTGCGGTGCCCCCTGCTCCCGAATATGTGGACCTTAGCATCGCCGACGCCTTTGTTTGGCATGCCGATCCCGTTCCGCATTTACAAGCAGTGCCAAAAGTCAATCGGGTTGATCTTTCTCTGCTCAAGGCGGTCGATAGAAACAGGGACATGATTCTCGAAAATACCAAGCGGTTCGCCACGGGGCTTCCTGCCAACAATGCCCTCTTGTGGGGCGCACGCGGCATGGGCAAGAGTTCTTTGGTCAAGGCGTGTCATGCAACTGTGAATGATGAGATGAAGGACAAAAGCCGTGCGCTCAAGCTGATCGAGATCGCGCGTGAGGACATCGATAGCCTGCCGATCCTGATGAACATTCTAAGGGAGCATCAAGAGCGTTGTATTCTCTTCTGTGATGATCTCTCATTTGACCACGGCGAGACAGCTTACAAATCGCTCAAGGCCGTTCTGGATGGCGGTATCGAGGGACGTCCGAACAATGTTCTTTTCTATGCTACCTCAAACCGGCGTCATTTGATGCCGCGTGACATGATCGAGAATGAGCGGTCTACTTCCATCAACCCAAGTGAGGCCGTTCAGGAAAAGGTGTCCCTCTCCGACCGTTTCGGCCTATGGATCGGTTTTCATAACTGCTCGCAAAGTGATTATCTGTCGATGGTTGAAGGCTACGTTGCAAAATATGGAATTGATGTTGACGCAGATGAAATGCGGGCATCCGCCCTTGAATGGGCCACAACCCGAGGCTCTCGTTCCGGCCGCGTGGCTTGGCAGTTCATACAGGACCTAGCTGGCGCTAAGGGGGTAAAACTGGATTGAGGAAGGGCTGGTATCGGTTGGTAATGGCCGGTGAGCGGACTTTTGAGACATTGGATGCAGCGCAGAAATTTCATGCGCCGATGTACTCTTCTGGCAAAGAGGGCTGATTGCGGTCATTGCCCGCAGATGCGAGATCTTCTACGGCGCAGGCTAAAGCGGCCATTCAAGGGACTTCGAGGCGCATCTAGGCTGTGGCCGTCAGTTCGAGCGGATTGTGGGCTTTTGGTGTGGGGGTAGGATCTGATTCGACACTGTGGGAAGCAGTCGATTGAAACTTCTTCGACGCCAGACACTCAGTGTCAGTGTTTTCAGGAGGCTTCCAAATAGTCTCTGCAGTGTCCCGTCTCAACGTCTATGAGACAGAACGGATAAAGGAGGGTTTTGGCTCATCGTAGTTCTATCAAAGGAAGCGAAGATGAGACAGAAATCCGTGCCAAGCAAATCGCCGGCTGAAAAGCAATCAAGGATATCCACCGTAACACACGTAAGCGGTATTCCGCTGAAGAGAAGATCCGCATTGTGCTCGAAGGGTTGCGAGGCGAAGACAGCATTGCAGCCCTTTGTCGCCGCGAGGGGATCTCGGAGAGCCTCTATTACACTTGGTCGAAGGAATTTCTGGAAGCGGGCAAGAAGCGCCTTGCAGGCGACACTACTCGTGTGGCCACAACAGACGAGGTCAAGGCCCTGCTCAAGGAAGCACGGGATCGGAAGGAAGTCGTCGCTGAGCAGACGTTGGAATTGCGCCTTCTTAAAAAAAGCATGCTGGGCGATGGGGACGGCGACGACTGAGATACCCCGCCGCAGAAAAACTGGAAATCATCCGGTTGGTGGAGCAATCCCATCAACCGGTCAAGTGGACACAGGAGCAGTTGGACAGTGTGAATCTGCGGGTAATAACTCAACAAGACTACTTAGCCGTCTATGTTCCAGAACGTCTCACTCGCACCACAGCCTTGCTACCTAGATTTGTATTATCTTTTGTATCATTGAGCTTCGAGACAGGTCTTCTGGGGATGAACGCTTCTGGAATTCCGTTAGCTTCCAATCCGAAGACATTGATAGCGATATCGGCCACACTTTGCTTGGTAGATCCAACAAGCCTTTTAATTTGAATAGGAAATTGGCGGATTGCCGCGATCAAATGGAATCAAGGCCTCCAGACAAAGTTGATGAGAAGAAGGCATTGATTGTTTTGCTCTTTCTATCGGCGCTACAAAAGACGACTTCGTCATAGAAATGATCGAGTTCTTCAACATCGATCTGTACTATTCCGTTGTTCCTGCTGGTACCATGGCTCCAAATAAAGCCAATGCCTAATCCGTTTGCGACCGCTTCACACACTCCATCTCGGGTCTCCAAAACGAATTGCGGAGAGACCGTCAGATTTTGCTGCCTAAATGCCTTGTCGACGACTTTTTGGGTAGATGAGCCCGACGTGCGAAAAATCAGAGGAAAATGACGTAAATCTCGAAGAGAAATCTTTTTTTTCTCGGCAATTTTGTGGCTCGGCTGGACGATGGCCACAACTTTTTGTTTCAAACAGACACGGCTGAAGAACCGACCGTCTTTGGGCAGATTAGGCAAAATGCCCACATCAACAATATCCTCAAGAACGTTGTCGACAATCTCATTGAAATTACCAAATGTCACGTCGACTTGAACATAGGGAAACTGCTTCTTGAATTTTCCTATCAAAGCCATTCCGGGCATAGTATTACCAAGTCCGATCCGGATGCTCGTGGTGTTTGCCTTATCCCCGCGCTTGAGCATGATGAGCGCTTCCCTTTCCAACTTTTCGATCTGGTAAGTGATCTGCGTCAGCTCCAGACAAAAATCTGTTGGCACGAGCTGTCGTCCCTGTACCTCAAACAGTTGAATCCCGTAATGCTCTTCCAATTTGTGGATTGATTGGCTGATCGCAGGCTGTGTCATGCCCAAAGCACGGGCAGCAGCGGAGAAACTGCCCTGCTCCAACACAGCATTCACGGCCTTCAGGCGAGCATGGCTCAATGACATATAGACGCCCCAATGGAATATTGTTCAGGTTGGCTATAATCATACATTTGAGTTTCGCTAATGTGTCAGTAGCAAGACTTTTATGTTACAAGCCTTGTGAGCATTTATTTTCTGCCTGAAACTGACACCGATCCTTGCCAACACCAGAGCAAATGCCGATCAGGCCACTTGCTCCAGTATGAAATGTCCTGCTCTTTTCTCCACCAGAGCCCCAGCGGGAAGCTCCTGCCCCACCTCGAGGACCACTCGCGGAGGTGGGGTGGATCCAAGCGATGTATTGAGATGCCTTTTCTGTGGATCGGGGCTAGGAACCGCCGACAACAATCTGCGGGTATAATCATGAAGCGGATCGGAGAGAACATCTCCTGACGGTCCCATCTCTACAATTTGGCCAGCATACATCACGGCAATCCTCTGGCTGATGCGTTCAACCACCGCAATGTCATGAGAGATGAACAGGAAGGAAACCTTCTCCCTTGCCTGAAGATCCAGCATCAAGTCGGTTACTTGTCTCGCTATCGACACATCGAGAGCAGAAACGGCTTCATCTGCAATAATCAGCTTGGGCTGCACTGAAAGGGCTCTGGCAATGCACAGACGTTGCCTTTGCCCGCCAGAAAACTGGTGCGGATAGCGATAGATCGCGCCCGTCTCCAACCCGACTTTTTCGACAAGAGAGGCAGCCAGATCTTTTGAATCTCGAGCGGAAACCATGCCATGAATGCGGGCAGGTTCGGTGATGAGTTCATGAACGGGCAATCTGGGGTTAAGGCTGGCAAATGGGTCCTGGAAAATCATCTGCGCGTTTTTACGCGCCGCTCTCAAACGATCCGAAGCCAAGCCCGTCAGTGTCGTGCCGTTGATCTCGATCGATCCCTCGGCAGGCTCAATCAGTCGCAGAACAGAGCGCGCCAAAGTCGACTTTCCGCAGCCTGATTCTCCCACTAGACCGAGTGTTTCTCCTTCGTTCAAGGTGAAAGAAACGTCCCTGACAGCGTGAATATTAGCGTGAACCTTCCGCAGAAGCCCTTTTCGTAGTGGAAATCTGGTCGACAAGTTACGAACCGTCATGACCGGCCTGGCACCACACGCAACCGCATCCGTGCCCGAACCGAGCTTCGGAGTCGCGGCCATCAACCTGCGTGAATAGTCCGCTTTGGGTTTCGAGAACAGATCGGTGACGTTCGCTTCTTCCTGCTTGATGCCATCCTTGAGCACCACAACCCGGTCCGCAATTTCAGCGACAACGCCCATATCGTGGGTTATGAACAGAATGGCCATTCCAATCTCGCCTTGCAGAGCGCGGATAAGATTGAGGATTTCGGCTTGAGTTGTGACGTCGAGCGCTGTTGTGGGTTCATCTGCGATGAGCAATTTCGGACGGCAGGCCAGTGCCATAGCAATCATGACACGCTGACGTAGTCCTCCTGAAAGTTCATGAGGATACTGTTTAAGGCGTCGGGCGGCATCGGGGATGCGTACCAGATTCAGAGCTTTAACCGAGGCATCCAAGGCCTCTTTCATGGTCATGCCGCGATGGTAGGTGTAAAGTTCTGCTAACTGGTTGCCAATGGTTAGAACCGGATTGAGAGACGTCATCGGCTCCTGAAACACCATAGAGATCTTGTCGCCACGGAACTGGTTCAACTTGACACCGGAAAGGCCGGTGACATCAATCACCTCTTTTCCATCATTCAGCGCAATCCGTCCTTTGGCAATCTGCCCGCCTTCTCGTTCGATCAAGCGAAGGATGGAAAGCGCTGTCGCGGATTTTCCAGATCCAGACTCTCCCACCAAAGCTACGGTTTCATGTGCATTGATGTCAAAGGAAAGCCCTTTTACAGCCTCGTGGCTACCGAAGGAAACATATAGATCTTCAACGCGAAGGATAGGGTCGATCATTTTCTTTGCTCCCTGGCGACAGAACGAGCTTCGGGATGCTCGCGAAAGACAGGCATGCGCGTTGTCCAGCGCTCGACCTTCGGCGTGAAACTGTAGTCGATCGGGTCTTTGCCCAAAACTTGCCAGTGCACTCTCTCGTCCAGTTCAATAAGCCCATAAGCGCCGGCAGGCTCTCCTTGTGTGGTAAAACTCTCGGTCAGAGACTGCTGGGTCAGGTGGGTAATACCGTCGATTTTGGTGATCGTGTTCCAATGCACGTGGCCGGACAAAAAAACGACTGGCACGCTAGCTTGCGCAAGGGCTTCTCGAGCCCGCTCTGCCATTGGGTAAGTCGACGACGAAGCATTATTCTCGAAATAGTAATTGCCAATCTGGCTGTGACCGGAAACCGGCACATGGCTGACCACAAGAAGAGGCCGATCAGCATTCTGTGTCGTGCGGGAAAGCCACAGCAGATCATTCTCACGCAGGACAAAGCCTGAATAGTCCGCCCCCCGGACAATCTTGCTGTCTGCACGCCAGAGCGCGATGCGCCAGCCGCCGACATCCAGTGTTTGATGGTCAAGTGATTGGTTCAGGATGGCTTCATTGTCGCAAACATCCAGATGCTCTCTGTCATGATTACCGCAAATGTGATGAAGCGGCACGCTCAGCCCGTGAAAAGCGTCTTTGACTTCCTGTTCAAGCCGGAGGTCCGTATCCCGATCGATATCGGAAATCCTGTCCCCCAAATCCAGAACGAAGTCAGGTTTGACGTCATCTACATAGCGTTTGAATTCGTCGATCAATTGAAGCGCAGCATCGCCGCGTTTGGTGCAGCTAAGTGCCCCATGATGGATATCAGCAATAACACAAATTCGAACAGACATGACCGGACCTCTCGTCACAAGAATGAGCAAGTGCTGTCGGGTGTCCCGACAGCACATGGCGTTAAAAAAATTAATTGAAAGAAATTGAACCGGCTCGGAAGTCGAGCACATATGGAATATGGCCAACTTTTGGCGCCCAGTTGACGGATTTTTTCATACCCCAGCTTTCGAACGGACGATACAGAAGCAGGAATGGAGGATCCTGTTTGATGCGATCCATCAGATCAGCGTAAGCTGTCTTACGGTCTGCAATGTCTTTGGAGAAACGGAATTTTTCCCACGATTTGGCAAAAGCTTCGTCAGTGTTGTAACGACCTTCGGATTCAGAAGGACCGTTAGGAGCCCACATCACACCGAAACAACCGAATGGATCAGCGAAATACATCGGATTCGACCAGTTACGAACCATCAGTTCCGGTTTGCCACCAGTCCATTCGTCAGTCGTGTTTACACGGCCATTGATACCAACTTCTGCCCACATTTCAACGATTGCCTGCGCAGCAAGAAAGCCGTTGGTGTAATAAGTGGCTGAGGTATCGAAAACAATCTCTGTGCCGTCATAGCCAGCCTCTTTGAGAAGCAGCTTGGCTTTTTCAGGATTATATTCAAAGGTTTCCAGCTCTGGCATATAGAGATCGCCGAACTCTTTCATGGTATGGCTGTTTGGAACAATCGCCTTGCCTTGCCAGAGAGCTTCATTGAGCATATTTCGGTCCACGGCCATGGACATGGCCTGACGGATGCGAGGATCCTTAAGAGCCGGATTGTTCATGTTCATGACCATCAGATGGAACAACGGAGTTGCATAACCTTCGGTCTTGAGGTTAGAGTCGGCTTCGATCATTGGAAGCTGGTCTGGTGCGATATTGTTGATGATGTCCGCTTCGCCGGTTTTTAGGGCTGTCACGCGGGACGCAGTCTCAGGCATCTGTTTGACGGTCACTTTGTCCAAAGGCGCTTTTTCACCCCAGAAATCGTCAAAGCGTTCCCAAACGAAATAGTTTTCAGGAACGAATTCAGAAACTTTGTACGGACCGGTTCCAACTGGCTTGAGCTTGAAGGCTTCATAGTCGTCGTCCTCGGCTTTGTTCGGATCGCCTGCAAGCGCCATGGTGTATTTCTGAGGGATGATCATAACCTGCTGCAAGCTGAGCAGTGTCTCCCAAAGAGGTTCTTCGCGTTTCGCGTAAACACGAACGGTGTAATCGTCGACCTTTTCGGCTTTTTCGAAATTGCCCAGACGATCACGAGCGCGCACCTGATACGGTGCGAAGGTTGCTTGCACCATGCGGTTCAGAGAGAAGACCACGTCATCAGCAGTCATTTCGTCGCCATTGTGGAACTTGACGCCCTGACGCAGTTTCAGTTCCATCACAGTTGGCTCGACCAGATGCCACTCGGTCGCGAGGGCAGGAACCCACTTTGCATCTGTGGTGTTGTGGTCGCGATCAATCAGGGTGTCGAACGCGTTGTAGTAAACCTGAGACCCGACGTTAGAATGGTCGCGACCCGGATCCATGTAGCCCGTTACGTGAGCAACGCCTACGGTCAGTTCGGTAGCAAAGGCTGAGGTGGCAATAAGTGAAGCGAGAGCAGTGGTAGCAAAGAGCTTTTTCATCGAAAAGCCTCCTGTAATGAGTTGAATGAATGGCCATTCAGGCTTCTTGTTAAAGTGATCAGCGGCCGCGCAAGCGCACATCGACATGGTCGCGAAGCCAATCGCCCAAAATTTGGACGGCAAAGGTGAGCAGGAGGATCATCATCGCAGGGGCGATAACGATCCATGGTGCGGTAGGAAGATAGTCACGCCCAACGCCAACCATGGACCCCAGAGTTGCGGTCGGCGGTTGCATGCCTAGGCCAAGAAACGACAGAGTGGACTCGAGCATGACGATGTTGGAGAAATTGAGCGTGAACTGGACAACCAGCGGGGAAACCAAACTTGGAAGTATGTGGCGAAGCGCAATTCGCTGCGGTGTAGCCCCGGCAGCCTGCGCAGCCTCAATGAATGGCATGCGGACGATTTTGCGCACTTCGCCACGAACGATCCTTGCATGCTGTTCCCAGCCGTAAATACCCAGAACCAGCACCATGATCTCCAACGAATTGCCGAAAATCGCGAGGATCAGAAGAGAGATAAGCGTGAAAGGAATTGCGATCTGGGCGTCGACGGTGGCCATGATAAAGTCTTCGAAGGCACCACCAACAATGCCCGCGAGCAACCCCAGACTACCGCCGATAAGCAAACCAATTGTCGCTCCGGCCAGTGCGAGAGCGAACGTAAGCCGCAGTCCATAAATACTGCGCGAAAGGATATCCCGGCCCAATTCGTCAGTGCCAAGAAAGAAGCCGTCTTTATAGCGATCGAACCCCAAGGGAGGTCGCAAACGTGAGATCAGACTCTGATGAGCCGGATCAAAAGGTGCAATCCATGGTGCTGTGATAGAGATAACAATCAGCGCCAAACCAATGAGCAACGCAATCCTGAGGATCCAGTTCGACTTGCTCCAAAGGGTGCCCCCTGGAAATTTATTCCAGTTGAAGGGTTGCTTCTGGGATGACTGCGGCACGGCCGAAGAAGAAGTTGTTTCCGTCATGGCTCAATCCTTTGCAAGTCTGATGCGGGGGTCTGCATAGGCGTATGTCAGATCGACCAACGCGTTGATGATGATCACCGCAACGGCAACCATGAGGACTCCGAACTGCAAGACCGGATAGTCGCGAGTGATGGCAGAGCGAACCAACAGATCGCCGATGCCCGGCCAAGAGAATATGGATTCCACCACCACGCTACCTGCTGCTGCGAGGCCAGCAATCTGAAGACCAATGACCGAAAGAATGGTAATGGACGCGTTTTTGAGACCGTGTTTGAGAATGACGATGCTCTCAGGCAACCCTTTCGCACGTGCAGTGCGCATATAGTCCAGCCCCAATACATCCAGCATTGCGTTGCGGGTAAAACGTGTGAGCGCCGCAATCATCGTGCCTGACATGGCAATCGTGGGCATGATGAAATGCCAAAGTGTCCCGTCGCCGACCACAGGCAACCAATTCAGCGAGTAGGCGAAAGTAAGCACCAAAAGGATGGCAATCACAAAGGACGGAACAGCGTAACCTATAAAGGCAAACACCATGATGATGCTGCCAACGATTGATTGGCGATTGAGCGCGGCAAGAATGCCCAGTGGAATGGAAAGCAACAGGGTGAACCCGACTGAAGAGAGCAACAATTCCAAAGATGGCCAGATACGCTCCGACGCGATCTGGGCAACGGAACGCCCTTCAACAAAGGAAAGGCCGAACTGACCGGTCAGACAGGACACGAGAAATCGCCAATATTGCGTAGCAAGAGAAGCATCAAGCCCATAGTAGGCAATCAACAAGGCGCGATCTTCTTTGGTGATACCTTCCCCAACAACAAAGTCGATGGCATTGCCTGAAAGCCGCGTAGCGAAAAAGACAAGGGTAACAATCACAAAAAGTGTGATCGCCATTTTCAGTAGTGTGCGTAAAACATAAGTCAGCATGGCTGCACTCCTGTTTCCTGAGGCAACTCTGCAGATCTCTTCAGAGAGAACTGCTCATGAACAATGTGAATGAAATTCAGTCCGGCCCGTGCTGCCGCCAATCCATCAGTCTCAGCATTGTCACCGACAAACACGCAGTTTCGGGGCAGTTCGCCAGCACGCTCAAAAGCAAGATCAATCAAAGCGGTATCCGGCTTGCCAAAGCTTTTGAAATCGATGTCGGGCAAGCAGGTATGCACCGCCGAAAGCAAAGCCCCGGTTTCCGGCACAGGCGCACCCAGATTACCCGGATGCGTAGCGTCAATGTTGGTAACAACGAACTCTGCACCCTGTTGCAATTGGCGACAGATTCTTTCGAGGCTTGCTAAATTGAACGATTGGTCTCTTGCCAGCAGAACAAAATCTGGCTTGTCATCATTTTGCCTAAGGCCCAGTTCTTCCGCCAATTCCAAAAGCGGAGCATCGGCATAGATCGATATTTCCGCGCCAGAACAGGTCTCAGCCAATTGGCGAATCGAGAATTCTCCAGCAAGAAGCAGTCTTTCCGAAGCGATGTCCAGTCCGAGCCCGATCAGCTTTCTTGCAAGACTGGCTCCAGTGTCAGAAGAATTATTAGAAACAATCCAAATCTTGTTTCTATTGAGTTCTACAAATTTTATTGACCCTGGAAGGGCGATACTTCCAGATATAAGACATCCATCAAGATCACATAAAATAACCTTGTACTCTTCAGCAATATTTATACTGAACCCAGAGGTCGAATAAACTTTGTTAGAAACCTGCATCATCGATTCCGACTTAAATAGATTTATTATTATTTAAGTGCAGGCAAACAAATCGATTTCTCGCTCATCAACCCGCCGTTGATGAGCCACACATTGTTAGAGATTGATAACAATGAAGTAACAGCCCAAAGCAATGGTTTGGGTTCCCCAAACCATTGCTTTGGTTCTAGGCTTCTAAAGACCGTGGAAACCAGCGGGTAATGGCTTCATAGAGGCATTCAACAGCCCGCTTCGCTCGGAATGTCTGAATGCAAATAGGTTCATGACCCTTGCGGATATGCGCTAAAAGTTGGAACTCATCGCAGGGGTAAGACGTTTAATCAATGTCCGCAATGCGCTGACAATTTCCGTGCGCCTATCTCGCTAGTGCGAAATACTCGCTGTTTGCAATGTCTAAAATGGGCTCTATCCTGCCTTTGCATTTCATAAACAAACCCCGCCGAAGATAGTCTCCTGCGGGGTTTGATATTCTCATCTTTGGTCGTTAAGTGCCTTTAGTCGCCTAGAGCGCAGCCAGAATGCGGTTTAAGGCTTCCTGAACTTTTGCCTTCAGCTCGTTTTGTTCGGCCAATTTGGATTTCTGTTCTTCGACGATTTCAGCCGGAGCATTGGCGACGAATTTCTCGTTTCCAAGCTTTTTGGCAAATTTATCGGCAACTTTGGAAATTTTGTCGATTTCCTTTTCCAAACGAGCCTTTTCTGCGTCGAGATCAATCACGCCAGCCAGAGGCAGAGCAACGGTAGCTTCGTGAACAACAACCTGGGCAGACCCTTGAGGGACTGTTTCAGAGATGGAGATTTCTTCCACACGAGCCAGACGCTTGAGAACAGCATCATGAGAAGCAAGGCGGGCCTTGGTTTCTTCCGATGCGCCAACAATCTCAAGCTTGAACTTGATTGATGGAGCAATGTTCATTTCGGCGCGAATGGAACGGATCGCCGAGATCATGTCTACAAGCCAGTTGATTTCATCGGCTGCGCCAGTGTCCTTGATATCGTATGAAGGCCATTCTTCAAGAATGAGCAGGCTCTTGCGTGCCGGACCAGCTTTGCCGGTTTCTGCCCACAGCTCTTCGGTGATGAAAGGCATGATCGGGTGTAGAAGCAAGCAGATCTGATCGAGAACCCAAGCTGCGCAGGCTTGTGTTTCCTTCTTGGCATCGCTTTCGCCTTCGTCCTGAAGAACAGGTTTTGAAAGCTCGATATACCAATCGCAATAAAGGTTCCATACGAAGCGATAAAGAACATTGGCGGCGTCGTTGAAACGATAGGACTCGATGGCGTCAGAAACTTCTGTTGCCGTCTTGGCCAGCTCTGCGACGATCCATTGGTTTACCGTTTCCGTGACCGCAGACGGATCAAAGCCAGCCGTGCGCTCACAGCCGTTCATTTGCGTGAAGCGGGTTGCGTTCCAGAGTTTGGTGCCGAAGTTGCGATAGCCAGCAACGCGGCTGGTGGCAAGCTTGATGTCGCGGCCCTGCGCTGCCATGGCTGTGAGGGTGAAGCGAACGGCATCTGCCCCGAATTCGTCGATCAGATTGAGCGGATCGATGACGTTGCCCTTGGATTTGGACATTTTCGCGCCATGCTCATCACGAACCAAGGCATGAACATAAACCGTGTGGAACGGCTCTTCCTTCATGAAATGCATGGACATCATCATCATGCGGGCAACCCAGAAGAAGATGATATCAAAGCCGGTGACGAGCACGTCGGTCTGATAGTAGCGTTCCAATTCCGGCGTCTGGTCTGGCCAGCCAAGGGTCGAGAATGGCCACAAAGCAGATGAGAACCACGTATCCAGAACGTCTTCGTCACGGCGAAGCTCTACGTCCTTGCCATAATGGGCTTTTGCTTGAGCTGCTGCTTCTTCATCATCGTGGGCAACGAAGATATGCTCATCCGGGCCGAACCAGGCAGGAATGCGATGGCCCCACCAGAGCTGACGGGAAATACACCAAGGCTCGATGTTTTCCATCCACTCGAAATAGGTCTTTTCCCAATTCTGAGGAACGAACTTGGTGCGCCCTGCCCTGACAGACTCGATCGCTGGACCGGCAAGGGTCTTGGCATCTGCAAACCACTGGTCGGTCAGCATCGGTTCAATGACAACGCCCGAACGGTCGCCAAACGGCTGCATGATCTTCTTGTTTTCGACCAACGGAATGTCGTTGCCTTCTTCGTCTTTGGTAAAGACGCAGAGGCCTTCGGCATTGATGGCTTCGACAATGCGCTTGCGTGCCTCGAAGCGATCAAGTCCGCGATACTCGTCTGGAACAAGGTTGATGGCGTCAACGTCGCGCTCGCTTGGCAGCTCGCCGGATTTGACGATTGCAGCTGCTTTTGCTGCGCATTCGGCGTATGAAGCACCATCATCACGCATGGAAGCCTTGACGTCCATCAGGCGGTAGCACGGGATCTTGTTGCGACGGGCAACCTGATAGTCGTTGAAGTCATGGGCGCCGGTGATCTTCACAGCGCCAGATCCAAAATCAGGATCTGGATATTCGTCACGAATGATCGGGATCAGACGACGGAATTCTTTTGGTCCGACCGGGATTTCGCACAGCTTGCCCAAGATCGGTGCATAGCGTTCATCGGAAGGATGAACAGCAACCGCGCCATCGCCCAGCATGGTTTCCGGACGGGTCGTGGCGATGGAGATATAATCGCGCTCTTCTTCAAAAATGACGTTGCCGTCTTCATCCTTCTCGACATAGGTGTAGGTTTCCCCACCAGCGAGAGGATATTTGAAGTGCCACATATGGCCGTCGACTTCCTTATTCTCGACTTCGAGGTCGGAAATCGCGGTTTCGAACTTTGGATCCCAGTTGACGAGGCGTTTGCCGCGGTAGATGAGGCCTTCTTCATAAAGCTGAATGAAGACCTTCTGAACGGCCTTTGAAAGGCCTTCGTCCATGGTGAAGCGTTCGCGAGACCAGTCAGCTGTTGCACCGAGACGGCGCAGCTGATTGAAGATGGTGCCGCCGGATTCGCCTTTCCATTTCCAGACGCGTTCGACAAAGGCATCGCGGCCCATGGAACGACGATCAGGTTCCTTATTGGCTGCCAACTGGCGTTCAACAACCATTTGCGTTGCGATGCCTGCATGGTCCATGCCTGGTTGCCAGAGAACATCATAGCCCTTCATGCGGTGATAGCGGATCATGACGTCCTGAAGGGTGTTGTTAAGAGCATGGCCCATATGAAGTGAGCCCGTAACGTTTGGCGGTGGAATTACGATGGAGAAGCTGTCTTGTCCATCCTTCTTGCCTGCTCCGGCTTTGAATGCGCCGGCTTCTTCCCATGCATCATAAAGGCGCGACTCGACTGTGGCCGCATCAAAAGTTTTTTCAAGCATTGCACATCCATATTGCAGCTCACCGATTTTTATCAGGCGATGCTGTCATTCTGAGGCTTGAACCGACACAATCTGAGCTAGGACGGCCCGTTGGTCGGTACGAAAACTGTATAAGTTATGGTGTAAATCCCATTCCCCCAAAGCTGTCAACCATTTGAAGCAACAACAGGTCGATCTTCAAGCAATGGGCGCATATTTTTCGCGAAAAACATGCATAAACATTCAAAGGGGCGTTGGGTATCGAATTTATGCGAGTTGGTACGGGCGATCAGCGATAGTGCTGCTCGCCCCTGGACACTCGTTCGATTTCTGCGCGTACCAAGCGTTCCACCATCACTGGCAGATTCTGGTCAAGCCAAGCTTTGAGCATTGGGCGCAGCATATCTTCAACGACATTCTCGATTGTGCGAGAATTGTTGTTCAGGATGGTATGGGTCAGGTCGCCAAAAGCGCTGGTAACCTTTTTTGACGTATCATCAGAGACCAGCGGCGCGCCGCGCTCAACGGTTGGGAGCGGGCCTTCAGGCATGGGAGCGGAAGCAAAAACGGCATTGAGCGCTTCCGGGACAGCTTCCTCAAGCTTCTGGTTGACAATATCCTCGATCGGGCTCGGTTCTTCAGCAGCCTTTTCTTCTATATTGGCGAAGACAACATCTTCTTCCTGCGGCTCAACAAAATCGGATTCCTGCCATTCTGAAGGAAGATCAAGGACATCCTCTTCTTCCTCCTGAGAAGCTTCTTCCTCTTCTTCCATAGCTGCCATTGCTGCAGCCATGTCGATTTCTTCTTCTTCCTCAGGTTCAGGTTCTGGTTCCGGCTCTGGTTTCGAGACGGGTTCATCAAATAAAGCGTCAAGAGCTTCCTGACTCAAAGCTTCGTTCGGATCTGCTTCCGGTTCACTATTAGCTGAAGAGTCATCGCCGATAGCAGCCTCCTCATCCGAGATGATTCTACGGATGGAAGCGAGAATCTCCTCCATCGAGGGTTCTTGAGCTGCACTGGAATTTGACATGGCCTCACCCAAAACTAACGACAAACAGGTCATAGAACTCAACATATCTCGCCGCAGATATGATTCGCTCATTTTATAACTATAGTGTGTTTGTCAGTTTGTTGAAATCTGTTCCGCAAAAAAGCATCAATGAGATGTGGAGTGAAGGAAATATGTATTAATTTCCCCGCAATCTCTTTGTTTTGTTTCAGGCTATATAGAAAAGTCTACGGTTTCAGCTCAAATACTGACTGGCGAAAACACCCAACATCTGAAAAAGCTGGCGAAAGTCACCAGCTTTTCAGAACTATCAATAGAGCATATCTTGATTAGTCTTAGCGACCATCTGGAGTACGAAGACCGATCCACTTGTCTCGAACTGCTTTGTAATGCTCGGTTGGATCGTAACGCTTGACCTTCAGTTTCAGGTTGGAAGCCGACAGGTTGCCTGTCGCAGAGGCCAAACTGAATGAAGCAACGATACGATCATGCTGCGCCTGAACCAGAGAAATCCTAGCCGAGATCAGCGTTTCCTGTTGATCGAGAACGTCGAGCAATGTGCGCTGGCCGACTTTCTGTTCTTCGATCACGCCCTGCGTTGCAAGTCTTGCGGCCTTGACCTGAGCCTGAGCGGCGGTGATAGAAGGAATGCTGGCCTGCAGGCTTGCCCAGGCAGAAACAATGGTTGCACGGATCTGGGCGCGTGCGAGATCTAGTTGAATGCGCGTTTGGCCCAGAGTTTCCTTGGCCTTACGGATCGTGGAATAGTTTGCGCCACCAGAATAAAGGGGAATGCTGATAGAGCCTGTGAGCGAAGCGCTATTGGTCGAGCCAGAAACATTGTTTCTGCTCACATTGTTTGTCCAGGACCGAGAGGCCGCGCCAGTCAATGAAACTGTTGGCAACAGTGCGCCTTCCGCGATCTTGACTTCCAGTTCAGCGGAATCGACAGAATATTGGGCGGACAGGATAGACGGGTGTCTCGTCAAACCCTGAGATATTGCTTTGTCCAATGTTTTTGGGAATAGATTGTCGACCGAGTAGCCAGCGACCAATGTGCCTGCTTTAGCTCCGACCAACTGCTCGTAAGTGGCGCGACTTGCGGAGAGAGAAGCTTCTGCTGCATGGACCTGAGCGATTGCAGCGGCCAAGCTGGCTTCTGCCTGATTCACATCGGTGTTGATGGTCTCGCCAACGGCAAAGCGGTCTTTTGCTGAACGAGCCTGCTCTTCAAGGAAGGCAACATTCTGTTTTCTCAGTTCGAGAATGGCTTGGTTTTGCAAAATATCCATATAGGCTGTTGCAACTTCCAAAAGCACTGACTGTTCAGTGGACTTTAACCCTTCCCTTGCAGCGTTAATCGCCACTTCTGCCTGTTTTACACCATTCTTTGTTCGGTTGCCCCGATAAAGAATCTGCTGAACCTGCAGTCCCAGAGATGTGGTGTTGACTTGGTTTTTTCTGGCAACGCCAGTCAGATAATCGGACTCTGTTACTGAGCGAGCAGCTGATCCTGATGCGGAAATCGTAGGTCTGTAGCCAGATAATGCCTGAGGGACAGATTCGTCAGTTGCACGCAAACCAGCTCTTGCTGCGTTAAGCGTCGGGTTGTTGCTATATGCTAGCGCCAGAGCATGAGAAAGATTTTCCGCTGAGGCACCATGCGCATTGCAAAGAAGTGCAGTTAAAGCACATAGCGATATTGTCCGAAGCCCTGCCACACCAATACTCCTAAATCAAATTGCGGCATGATTAGCCTCACCACGCCGATACATAGATGCTGTTTTGTTGAGGACCATAATAGGAAGAGGCAATCATTCCTAGAGGCCCGTGCTTCAAATCTCTTAAAAAAATGTGAATACAGCTTTCTTGCAACATTTAAGAAACGAGATTGTGCCGATAGTAGCACTATTTTTGAGAAATTAGTTCTGAAACTGTGCATCAAATTGTATCAATTGATGAATTTGTCATGCCTAATTATAAATTATTATCCAAATTCAGTGTGTTAAACACCCTCCTTCAATGGGGATTCTACAAGAAACCGACCGAGTTAAAATTGAAATGCAGGTGCTTTTTGAAATTCACTCAAAACAGGTGCATTGATATCGAAGGCTGGAATACTGGAAAAGTGGTCGTTGTTTCGCACGATTCTAACAGCTTCTGCCATCTGATCATATCCGATTGCGGTTACAAGGACGCCACCATTCTTTAGTTGCTCAAGCAGGTTCTGCGGGACCTCTTCTACGCATCCATCAATGAAAATGACGTCGAATGGCCCTTCAGAGGGAACGCCTTTAGTTACATCGGCAGATATCACCGCAACATTGTCAAAGCCTAGGTCTGAAATGGAAGCTTCTGCGGCCAAAGCGAGCGTTTCATCTGTTTCAACAGCAACGACTGTATTCGAAAGCCTGGAAGCCAGAGCCGCAGAATATCCAGAACCGGAAGCGATGATGAGTACAAGATCTTCGGGTTTGATGTCCGCAAGCTGGAGCATTTTGGCCAGAGGGGAAGGCTGGGTCATGGTTCGTGATGCCGATATCGTGATGTCGGCATCAGAATAGGCCAAAGCACCCTGCTCTTCTGGTACGAACTTTTCGCGGGGGACTTCCAGGAATGCCTGTAGAACAGAATATGACGTAACGTCGGTCGTCCTGATCTGATTGTTGACCATGGTGAGGCGTGCTTGACTATATTCAACCATTTCCGGACTCCGTATGTCGCAACAGGCAACGCCTTTGGTGAAGCAGAGATTTTCACTTGTCGGCCCGTCTGCAGGACAAACCGTGTAGTGAATGATTTCATACCTATCAGGCGAGAATGATTCAAATGCAATTGCTGTATATATACTTAATGTGTGTAGGCCAAAATGCTCCATTGTTACAAAATTGTGCCGGAGCTTGTTAAAAAGTGAAATTGTGGTGGAAATTCACTTGAGCCTTGCTGAAGCTTTTGCTATTGACCATCCACCACATACGCAGGATGGCTCGATGGCGGAGTGGTGACGCAGCGGATTGCAAATCCGTGTACGCCGGTTCGATTCCGGCTCGAGCCTCCAACCTCTTCCAAATATATGATAATATGATGAAATTCAGAGTGTACGACGCTCTGTGGGCATTTGCGCTTGTATGATCAGCCTGAAATTCTGAAGCATTGTAGCGATATTTGGCGATAATCCTGAATGGGGGAGCTTAGTTTGGTGGATTATCGCTGTTCAGGCCGCTGTACAGATTGTTCTGTTGCGGCCTTTGTTTTTCGCTTCATACAGGCATTTGTCTGCGACATGGACCAATTCGGTAACAGACATGACTCTGTTCGCCTTTACAGAAGAGACGCCAAAGCTTGTGGTTATGTAGATTGGAAGATCTCTGTATATCGCAGGTGTTGTTGCAATCTGGGTGCGCAAACGTTCCGCAACGTCGAACGCTTCATCAATATTGGTTTTTGGCAATAGGAAGGCGAATTCTTCACCACCAAATCGAGCGGCAATATCATAAACTCGAAGATTCTTGCGGCAAACATCAGCCAGGTTTTGCAATACGCGGTCTCCTGCCGGATGACCGTATGTGTCGTTGACCACTTTGAATCTATCAATATCAAGCAAAATTACGCTGAGATCAGTTGCAAACCGTTTTGCGTGATCGAGCTCCTGTCTGGCTTTTATCCAGAAGCCCTGTCTTTGTTGAAGTCCTGTGAGACAGTCAATCGTTGCCAATGAGCGCAATTCTATCTCGTCAATGACGATGCGGCTCATATCATATAGGTCTGAGAGCTGGTTTTCAGACAGTTTCCGCGGGACATGATCCATGATGCACAAGACGCCAAGGCAGAGCCCCGATGGTGAGATCAGCTGAATGCCTGCGTAAAAGCGAATGTTGGTTTCACCCAAAACCATTTCACTGTTTTTGAAACGATCATCCAGAAGCGTGTCTTCAATTATAAAGGGTTGCGCAGTCTCTATGGCATATGCGCAAAAAGATCCATCTTTTGAGGTTTCGCACATTTGAAGCCCCTGATGAGACTTAAACCACTGTCGGTCTTCATCAACCAATGAAATAAGGGCGATGGGCGCATTCAATAAATTTTTTGTGAGGCGCGTAATGCGATCAAATGCTTCTTCAGGTTCAGAATCAAGGATTGCATATCGTTGCAATTCCTGTAGACGACGAATTTCAGAGTTAGACACTTAAGAACTCCCCCAAGTTCTGCGACTTAACGACTACGTATTTTTGTACCAGATGTATTAATATATGGTGATCATAGGTTGTGTGGATTTGTATATAAAACTGGTGATGAATTTATTATAATCGGCTGCAAATTTCTCTCTAATTTATATGATTGAAATCGACAAGGTCGTTTGTTTGTTCAATTATATCATAAAGTTGGTCTTATTCTTGTAGGGCTTGCTACCTAGAAATGTGCGGAGTTTTTATCGTAATTAATGACGGTTTGAACACTGTTAATCGGGATTCTGATGGGGATGTTACAGAATATAGATCTTAATTCTGGTCAAATATTTCCAATAGATTGGAATCAAAATTAAGGTTTTGTAAACGAGCTCAGAAGCTGAGTTGTCATTTCATGTTGACCCTGTTGCACAGTTCTCAAACATATATCTTAATATTGGGCTTAGGGTTTGCATCCGATGGTCAAAAGGTCTATGCGTTAGGCGATTTTCCGAACAGTTTGGGATGTGGGTTATGGTAGCCAGTGACGACAATATTATGATGCATGGCGGTGATCTTTCTGCTGCAATGAATCAGTATGGAGGAACGCGTGAGGGTTGGCTGGATCTTTCCGCCGGAATCAACCATGTTTCTTATCCGTTCGATAGAGAGAAAGCGCTGGATTCAATTGGCGCATTGCCCACTCAAAGCGATTTGGTGGAATGTCTGGCGGCCGCTCGTGTTGCTTATGGGGTGCATGATGAAGTCTCAATCGTGGCTTCTCCTGGAACACAATCCCTTATTCAGTCTATGCCGGTTTTGCTTGGTACCAATCAGAGTTGTCTTATTTTGGGGCCGACCTACTCGGAGCATCAGCGTGCAATGGCCAGAGCTGGCGTTGACGTTGCAATGATCAATGAGTTGCCAAAGGAGTTTTTCCCCGGTGACTGTCTGTTGGTCTGCAACCCGAATAACCCGGATGGTCGCACGCTGGAGGCTGATTTGCTTGTTGATCTGGCGAGTAAATTGCACCGTCAGCGTGGGTTGTTGATCGTCGATGAAGCTTTTGCGGATGTGGATCCCAAACTCAGCGTCATGCCGCACTTGGCTGAAATGCCTAACTGTGTGATTTTGCGCTCTTTTGGCAAGTTTTTCGGTTTGTCCGGTATCCGACTTGGTTTTCTGATGGGGCATGAAGGCCAGATCAGCAAGATTCGCGATATGCTTGGACCATGGGCTGTTTCTACCCCTGCATTGCGCGTTGGAACGCAAGCTTTGAGTGATCTTGAATGGCAAAAAAGCCAGCGGGAGAAACTACATGCTCAAGCCGAGCTTATGGACAAGATTCTTGACAAGCGCGGTCTTTATATTGCCGGGGGGACATCTCTGTTCCGCCTGGTGATCAAGGAAGATGCGCAGGACTTGCATCGTAAATTGGCTGAAATGCATATTTGGACGCGTATCTTCGATTATCGGTCCGATTATATTCGTTTTGGCATTCCGATTGATCAGAAATCCATGACCCGTTTTGACGAAGCTCTCGGCAGGGTTATGCATCGGTGATTCTATTCGGCGGATTGTTTGCGTTTACCGTTCTTGTTGCGCTTCTGGTGGACGCGGTTTTTGGCGAGCCGGATTGGCTTTGGCGGCACCTCCCTCACCCGGTGGTAGTCTTTGGAAAGGCGATTTCGTTTTTTGAGACCTGCTTCAATCATCCGGATCAGCAGCGTGCTTTCAGTGGCTGGTTGTTCGGTTTATTTGCGATTGCTACAATCACCGTGGTTGGCAGCGCCTTCGGTTATCTGTTGCAAGTCTGGCTGATGGGGTTTGGCCTGATCGGCTCTGCTATTGTAGCTGTACTGTCTTCGACGTTGCTGGCGCAAAAGAGCCTGTTTGAACATGTCAAACGGGTTCAGGAGCCCCTCCATGATGGCAATTTGGAGGGTGCTCGGCATGCTGTTTCCATGATCGTTGGCAGAGATACGACCAAGCTGAATGATTCTGGTGTGGCGAGGGCAGCTATCGAGAGTTTGGCAGAAAATTACTCCGACGGTATCGTGGCCCCCCTATTCTGGTTTCTGCTTTTGGGGCTGCCTGGGCTCATTTGCTACAAGATAATCAATACTGCCGACAGTATGATCGGTCATAGAAACGAGCGGTATCAATATTTTGGTTGGGCGTCTGCGCGACTGGATGATTTGATCAACCTTGTGCCCGCCAGATTGACCATGCTGCTGCTGTTGTTCTCCCCGGTGTCTCTGAACTTAGAAGCTGGCATTTGCAATCAGCCTTGGAACGCTTTTCTGGCAGATGCGCGTCGTCACCGTTCTCCAAATGCGGGATGGCCCGAAGCGGCAATGGCGAGGCGTCTGGGTATCGCATTATCCGGGCCTCGCTATTATGACGGAAAGCTCAATGATGAGCAGTTTGTCAATGCAGATGGAAAGCGGGAAATTGGATCAAATGAGGTGGCCAAGGCGCTCAGACTTTATGTCGGGGCCTGTTTGGTGCAATTCCTTTTCGTTGCTATCATTGCTACTCTGGCCGTTCTGACAGCTCTGCTCATGTTTGATTAGGGGGCGTTGGCGTCTCAGTAAACTCCAATGAATCATAGCCTAATGGGTGGCTGATTGTTGGGCTTTAATTGCTGGGGAATACCAACTCGCACCTCGATTACGCGGTCCGTAACGACAGCCAGTCGCTGATTGAGCCAGCCCTGATGATCTCTAAAGGTCCTTACCTCGCGAACCGAGGGAACAATCCCCTGCCCGACTTCGTTGGAAACCAGAACAATATGCGCCTTTGACGCCTTGAGTGCATCAACAAGAGCGTTCAGGTGGTCTTGTAGCGGTAGTGAGTGATATAAGAGGTTATTGAGCCATAAGGTGGCGCAATCGATGAGCAAGGCATTCTCATTGCTATCGAGCTCCATAATCACCCGGGCTATGTCGATTTCCTCTTCGATAGCTCTCCAGCGCGGCCCTCGATCATCCTTGTGTTTCTTGATTCGAGCCGCCAGTTCGGAATCTTCGGGAATCACAGGTGATGTCGCGATATAGAACAGATTGAAAGGGCTGTCCTCACAAAGCTTCTGAGCAAAGGAGCTTTTGCCTGATCTCGCGCCACCTACAACAAGGGTCGTTTGTGCTGAAGTCTCATTCATGGCTGATCGCGCTCCTATTCTTGTTGTGTAGAGGCCGTCAGCGCTTTGAGGCGATTCCGCTTCTCCATTTTCACCATCAGCTTTCTGCGATATTTTCTCAATAATGGCAAATCGATAGACAAGATCAAAAGACCTAGTGGAAGCATCCAAAAACCAAGGATTGGCAGGAAGCCAAGCAGGCCGCCAAGAATCAACACGCTACCCAACAGCTTTCGATAAAGCGGAGATTCTGGAATCTTCAAAGTTTTTTTGCCGATTTTAATCGATCGATTGGGGGAAATCATGTGCCGTGACCTGTTGGGAAAAAATTGAAATCTGACTGACGACAAATCATTTGGACTGTCAAAACAGCGGAATTATGGCTTTTAGTAATATATCAGGCGGCCGAACTGGTTTGCTCTTTCTATGACAGTCGTTTGGTCTTTTCCACTGATCCACAAGAGAAATTAAAAAGATAAAAAAAGGGGCTTGGCAAGCGCGGCTCTCTCCATTAGAAACCACCTCACCAACGTTGAGGCGGCCACGGTCGCTTAACGAAAAAGAGTTTTCCCCAGTAGCTCAGTTGGTAGAGCAAGCGACTGTTAATCGCTGGGTCGCTGGTTCGAGTCCGGCCTGGGGAGCCATATTAGGGCCTTCTGATTGAGTTCAGAAGGCCCTTTTTCGCAGAAATCAGCCATCTTCATTGAATCGCAAGGACTATTGCAATAGAAAATGCAATAGGAATGCAATAGAAAATGGGATGGATTCTGCCATGGGCAGCATGCAAGAAACGAAATACATCACCAAAAATCGTGGCGTGTTCTATTATACCCGATCAATTCCCAAAGATGTCCGTGGTCTCGACGACAGGCCCAATCCAATCCAGAAATCGCTTAATACAAAGAATTTGGATATTGCCATGTCTCGCCGCGATGTTCGCGCCGATGCGGACGAACGTTTGTGGCGATCGTTGCGCGTGACCGGAAAGCCCTTTCAAAGCGCCTCAGACCTCGCTGTGGCAGGAAATGACCTCATGGAGCTCTTTGGTACAGAAAGAGTGCCTACGAATCTTCCCAGCCTGCCAAATGGCAAAGCTGGCGCCACCTTGCATGACCATTATCAAGAAGAGCTGAAAGAAATTTTTGCAGGGCCAGCTGATGGCCTCTTGAGCAGATTCGAAACCTGGCTTGTTACTTTGCCGGCCGATATCGCGGATATGTATCGCCGTATGATGCAGAATGCACAGAAGGTTGGTCCTGTTGCCGTAAATTTTGACGACCCATCCCAGTTTGTAAGGGCTTCCATGGGGGACTACAGTCAGTCAGACGACGAAAATCTGAAGCTATCCAAAGCACTTGAAGATTTCTTTGAAAAGTTTGCGGTAGCTAAGATGGATGGGATGTCGAAAGCGCAGGAGACGAATTACAGGAACCCCAAAAAGCGAGCTGTGGCAAGATTCATAGAACAGGTGGGCGATGTGCCGTTGAAAAGCATAACACGCAATCAGGCCATTCTGTTCAAGGATCACTGGCTCAATTTGATCCATAGACCTGTGGACGGGGCGAAGTCACTCACCCGTTCCGGCGCGCTGAAAGAACTGCAGGACCTTTCCTATATATGGCAGTGTTATGCGGATGAGCATAACTGGTTGAACAAGTATGGCCAACGGAAAGAAAACCCCTTTGCAGACCTGAAGAAGCAATTTCCGGCTCCGCAAAAGACTTCGCCGCTCGATTCTACTGAAGCGCGCGTAACATTCTCAACCGCGATAATAAGGGAAAAATGGCTGCAGGGAGCCGGATTGACCGGAACCAACGAACAGGTACGACGAATTTTGTATACAATTGTCGAGACTGGCTGCGGACCCCAGGAGCTCCTTCATCTGACGGCCGAGAAAATCCGCCTCGATCATCCAATTCCTCACATCCTGATAGCCCCGACGTTGCAAGGCGAGCTTAGAAATAAAGTTAAAACCAATTGTAGGGTCAGAGCTGTACCGTTGGTCGGCATTGCTTTTGAATCGATCAAAAGGCACCCTGAAGGCTTCCTGCGCTATTACGACAAGTCTAATGCCTTCAGTGCGACCGCCAATAAGTTTCTCTTGGGCAACGGCCTTCGCACCGAGAAAACCACAGTATATTCCCTGCGACATGAATATACTGACCGGTTGCGCCAAAATGCGGTGCCTGAGCATATTCAGCGCCACATCACGGGGCATGCAACGGATATTCATGGAAGATATGGTGCCTTTCCCGACGATCCTGATTTTGATGACAAATTGCAGGAGATGGCATGCTGGATGGAAAAGGCTGCCCTGCCCTTCGACGTCAATGTGGTTTAGCAAGTTTCGGTTTTTATCCGGGGTTGGAAAGAGTTGCCGTGATTGCGGCAACTGGATGCGCCGATTGGAACTTAGTGACGCGTATCGTTTCGGGTGCGAAATGAATATTGTTTCATTAGATATGAAAATTTGACAAGAAGCGAATTGTGAAGCGATTTCTGTTGGACGAATAGAGTAAATTTGTTGGAACCTGAGCTTCTTGTTTGAGTTCGAAGCCCCTACCTTTCTTGATTGCTGCCTTCATGGGCAAATCAGCAATCAGAGACGGTAGAAAATTGAGAATGTATCATGACAGACCTGTTTATCTCTATGGGGCATGACATAAGCGTGAAAAACTTAGGCAGTGGATTATTCAAATGTCGAGAACTGGCGCCTGATGAAGTTGCTAAAGTGATCGCCGAGACAAGAGCCGGTGGTGGTGAAATCTCCGGTTACTATAAATTCGACTCCGATTTGTCCGATGATTGCATGAAGCAGTTCGATGAGCTGCGCCTCGCTTTTGAAGCCATCACAGGGACAAGACTGACCCGAAATGATTTCATGAGTGAGCCCGACGAAGATGGCGATCAATTCCCCAATCTCAACTATATGATATCGGTCGATGAAACCGGTCGCATGCTGGTGGTGGGTTACTTCATCGAATTCATTCCGCCCTCAAACATGTCTCAAAAGGCCTGGAAGGAGAGTTTCGTGGTCGCGCGCGATCATATGGATTTCTATCTTATCGAACAGGTGATCTAAACATAGGTCGCAAACAGCGATGAAATTCTGATCAAAGCAAGCCAGGAACCCGTATATTGGGCGGATGATGGCGAACCAACTCATGTTGTAATGTCGACAGGACTGCTAGAAGAATTGCTCAAGAAGTACCTTCCAGAAGCCGTGAAGCCTTCGACGAAGAGAATGGCGCAGCTTCTGAAACTATGAAAGCTGGTTGTATGGAATGAAACGCCAATGATCTGCATCGTGGTGGCTCTTCACGGGCGAATTCACGAGCAACTCGTTCCATCGCACGGTTTCGGGGCAATTCGCCGGTGCCGGCTTCCAGTTATCAATCTTGACAGCTGTCAAGAATGCTTCATTTGCATTGTCGGCCCAATGCGATCACACGCCAGTCGTCACGAACCTCAAAGCGACTTCCCCATTGCAGTCATTCGAACGAGGTTCAGCATTTTCGGCGATCCTGCGACCGGTATGCGGACGAAGCCGACCTTCAATAGACTATTTCGAGAGACCGCTTTTTACTGAACTCTCTCCGGTGAATTCGACTTTTCTCGATTGATCTGGAAGATTTGGCCCTACACCCCAGCTGCTGATTGTATTAAGAACCATAGTTTACGCATAACTTGCAGAATCTTATTCCATCGAAGAAATGGACAATTCGAATGAGCATCGGATCTATCAGTGCATTTAGAGCATTTTGGACCACAATTTTGGTAAGCATCGGATGGACAATAGTAGCCTCAGTTTTGTGGACGTATTGGGAGGTCCTTTGGACAGATTTGTTGCATAGCAATCCTCATCGAAGCGTTGTTCATGCAATGACGGTATTGCCAATGATTAGCATAGTAGTAGGAGTTTGGGTGCTTGTTGCCTCCTATTTTGCGGCTGTGATCGCTACCGCTTCATTCGCTTCTATTCTCGCTGCTATTTTGGGACGCGTCCCCTTTCTGTACTATTCAATGGCGTTGCCTATCGCTTCGTTGTGCATCTTTTTTCAAGCAAAATTGATAAAGCCATTTCATTGGTACGCGGAGTTACCAGAGGAGGTGACGGCAATTGACATGGCCCACGGCTCTATCCTAACCACTGCCAGATTGACCGGTCTTTTTCTTCCTGTACTTATTGGAAGTTGGTGGTACATGAAAAAGCACGAAGGCTAGGGTTCTATTTTATGAACACTTTGACGGCTTGCAAATTGCAGAAATTTACACTGGCCCATATGTCGGAGTCTTAGAAAGATCGCAAGCACCATATTCAAAATCTCTCCAAATCAGACATTGGAATGGCTTGCGGCAACAGTCCCTTCGGGCTCGAAGCGGCCTGATGCGCCGCATCATTGCCCGAAATTGCTCATCTGGGGTCGTGAATTGCAATCGCGGCCCTTTGCGGTCTTTCGGCAGCTGAGTTCATCATTCTTGAAGCTGCCGTTCGTTCAATCCGCAGCAAAGTGTCTCAGCATATTACTGCATGGCGGACGAAGCGGACATTAGCTGCAGCGGGACGATACTGCCCCTTGCCGATCAACCGGCGCACTTTTCACAACACACTTGTGAAGCAAATCAAATTTGACACGGAGACAAGAGATTGGATATAAAGCTCCTGCCGATAATAGAGTTGCAGGGTGGTGTCTCCTGCCCCCGTACAGTGACGGGTTCTTCCCAGCCACGGCGCTTGACCTGAAAGGATCAGGAAAGCGCTTTGGCTTGTGCTCTGGCCTTTCCCGATCATCCAAACAGCGAACCGTTCTAGTGCGGTCGGGAAAGTCTAATACAATGAAAGTTCATATAGTTTCGTATATTGCTCTATTAGCGGCAATTTTGTGCGAAGTCATCGGTTCCAGTTTCCTCTTCAAGACACTACAATTCACCAAGTTGGCGCCAACCGTAGCTATGGCCCTGTGTTACATCGCTTCTTTCTATCTTCTCTCGATTGCCCTTAGGACAATACCTCTTGGTATTGCCTATGCCATTTGGGGAGGAATGGGAACCGTTCTCATTGCGTTGGTCAGCGTCGTGTTTTTCCGTCAGACACTGGATTTAATGGGTGTTTTCGGGATCACTATGATTGTGGGAGGTGTCATCGTTATGAATGCCTTTTCCAATATTTCCCATTAATTCAGAGTGATCACGAATGACCGCCTAGGGCTCGAACCGGACTGGTGCAGTGCATCATCACCGGAAATGGCTCATCTGGCGCCGTGATTGGTATTCGCGGCCCATACCGGACACTCGCCAGCCATCATCTGGGGCAAGTTCACTTCCCCATTCCCGTCATTCGATCAAGGTGCAACATTTTCCGTTAGTCGAGGGGCAAAACGGTCAAGTAGCTCAGATAGTCTAACGAGCCCTTAATAAGAAGGACGTACAAGGTACACATGATACTGGATTGAGATTTTTAGTCCTAATTCTTCGCGTTGGAGTTACACGGCACTTCAGCCGTACAATTCTTCCCAAGCTGCAACTTGTTCAGTCAAAACGTGCAACATCATCTCATAGTCATCAGGCCACTCCGAAAAGGCCTTAGTTTTGATGCCATTAAGTACATCAGGAGTTACTTTTGGGTTCTCATATTCAAAAAAACTTGAGGCAGCATCAATCTGACTCTCGAAAACATGAACTTGCATTGAAAAGTCTTCGGGCCACTCGGAGAACGCCTTGCGCAAACAATTGCCAATAATCTCATTCGTCGTGTCTAAATTCTGCTGATAGTGGATCATCTTCTCAGCAGCTTCCGTCTGCTCCTCAATAACGTGGCGCTGCATCTCAAAGTCGTCTGGCCATTCTGCTGCCGCTTTAGTCATAATAATTTTAGCGATTTCGGGCGATACGATCATTTGCTTCCCTCCCAAACGTCCTTTCTGTTGATCCACTTTGTTGATACCTCTTGTGAGATATGTGAACGGTTTCCCGTTTAGTTTTGGACTATGAACCCACTTCTATCTTCACCGCATTGATGTCGATCTTGGCATCGAAACCATACTTCTCCAGAACCCACATAAAATTAGAACCTGCGGTATGTGTGATAGGATTAAAGAATACGAATTTTTATGAGTAAGGCTCATAGCCAGCCGTCTTGACAAGAATGCCGTTACTCACTCCTCGTTCCTCGTCATGAACTAAACATTACGCATCTACTCTCAACTGCCTTCTTGCTCCAAGATTTCTTGAGCCAATGAGGCAATGCATGTCTGATCGAGACGGCACGACAAAGCATCGAGCTGCAGGAGCTCCTCAGACAGGAAGGGGTGGAACTTTTCCGAAATTAAGTTGCTACTATTACCAAAAAGACTGGTGTGACGCCCTTCAGCGATGACCTCCAGACCCTCGAAAATATTCATTTCTTCAGGACAATCAGTAATTTCGATTAAACCATCATAGATTACCAATTTAAATCCAAGCGATTGCAGTGCTAGAGCGAGACTGTTGGTTTTGACAGAACCCCGCCATGTCGAGAGAATATGGGCTTTAGGGCTCAAAGACAGCAATTTATTGCAGTCGAGCTTGCTTTCTGAAAAGGCCTGCCTCGCTTCTTGCAACAACTGCTTGGCAACACGGTCCAAATAAACAGGAACATCATTTGAACTCAAAATATCCAGCATCTTGGAGACAACCCTATCATCGATCAAGCCCATGCCCTCACTATCAAATCTGGGTACTTTCCCTGCTTTGGATGGCTTGATCAATATGGTATTGCTTATGCTGTCGAGTTCCAGAATCTCCCATCGGCGGCCCGAAAAAATGATCGTGCTGCCCTTCGTAATGACGGTAGAAATGGGTAGCGTGCCAATTTCCTTACCTTCATGAAGCAAGCGATACTCTTCCGGCGTCTTGAAAACTGCGTAGAAGCTATAATGCTCAACGAGTTTCTCCCCTTTGGGGCCAAGCAACAAAAGATCGTTGTCAGATTGCTCTATGAGCCCAGTTTCTTCTCGTCCCAGAGCGCGAAGAACTTGCGTGAATATTGCTGGCGTCACCTCGGTGAAAGGGCCTTTTTCACAAAGAGTTATGTAGAGCCTCTTGGCTGAGGCACCACCACGTTCCGCTATTACAGATAGGATCTGGTGCACGAGCGTTGAGAGATGCAACGCCTGGGGTAATGGAGATTCACACCATCTGTCCTTCACGTGCAATTCGATCATTGCGATCGCTCGAATAGTGTCTAAACGAAGACGGTCGATAAGGTGAGACTCTGCATCCACCCTGTTCTCGATAGCGTATTGACGCAAAATCTGCGGTTGACCTGGGCGACGGCCAGACCGCCCGAGCCTCTGAACCATGGAAGAGACAGTGAATGGCGCGCCGATCTGTGCGACACATGTGATATCACCAATATCGATCCCCAGCTCCAATGTGGATGTGCAGACAGCTGTGGTAGGCAGATCCCCTTTGCAAAGCCGTTCCTCTATGAAACTGCGCTCGTAGCGCGAAATGTTCGCATGATGAGCATAGAATTCCTGTGGCAGGTTTTCCTCTTCGCAACGGTGCCTCAACAGATCTGCATACAATTCGACCCGATTGCGTGCCCCGGCAAAAATCAGATTCCGACTTCCACGCAACTTGCTGAACATATGGCTGGCAACGGCCTGCGCGGCAGCTTCATCCAGATCCTCTGTTGCATCTTCTCTCTCAGTTCCCTCGTTGTCACCAAAGGCTTCCGACGTGATGTCGCCTTTGATGTAGCCTCGCAATTGCAGTTTAAGTTCCGGAGCGCCGCCACCTCCTTCGACTAGCTCAACAGTGGCTGGATCATTGGGCCTTAAATACCTCTTGGCCAGATCTTTGTTGTCCCCCAAGGTTGCCGAAAGACCCAAACGCCGAATGGGACGGCCTACCGCCATTTCCATCCGATTGATAAGCGAGCGCATTTGGATCCCACGTTCACTGTCAAGAAGAGAATGCAGCTCATCAATCACGATGGCACGCGTGGAGGCAAAAAAAGTAGAAATCTGCAAGCCATTTAGAATGAACATGGCCTCCAGCGACTCCGGAGTAATAAGCAAGATTCCTTGCGGCTTTTTCTTTGCACGGGCTTTAACCGCCCCAGAAACATCGCCATGCCAAGGCGTGACAGTCAGCTCTGCATATTGGCATATATCCTCCAGACGCCGAGCTTGATCTGAGATCAGCGCCTTGAGTGGGCCTATATAGACCAGTTCAAAACCGGGGCTTGCTGGCTCTTGTACACATTGAGATATCAGAGGCAAAAAAGCAGCTTCGGTTTTGCCACCAGCAGTGCCCGCAGAGATAATCAAATCCCGATTCGAGTCATAAAGTGTGCGGATAGCATCAGCCTGAATTGAGCGTAAAGCTGGCCATCCTTTGCCCCTGATCCATTTCTGAATAGGCCGTGCAAGGAGCTCAAATTCACTCATCTATAGCTTAAACGAAGCAAGATCATCTTCGTCTTCCGAATCTAGAGCCGCACCGCTACCTATTTCACCCCTGTCTTCATCTTCATCGACTATATCGCTGAGATCGTCTCCTCCATCTGGAGCAACTTCGATAGCCTCAATCAGGTCTGCCCAGTTAGTGCCAGGATTCTGTTCCAGAATAGACAGCAGGTTGACGAAAGCTGTGACCGTATTTCGCGGCGTCTTGAAATATGCCTCTCCAATACGATTAGAACAGTGATGCATAAAACTATCTAGCGCTTCATCCGGGATCATGGTTTCCGGCTCTTGCATTACGGAGCGAATATTCTCCAAGAGCACGCGCATATCTTCCGGTGTCAGATTAGCCAATGTAATAACAGGGCCAGACAGATCAATAAGGCCGTTCTTTGCAAACTGATTTTCAGCGAGGCGTGTCTGAAGAGCCTCGTAGGAGTAAAGACCACGGCGGGTGTTTAAAAGAAAATCCGGTGTCCCGCCCATGAGGAAACCGATATGGGATGCGGTGCCCTGCAATACGTCGTTAAGAATACGCAGGATCTGCTCATAGTTTGAATTGCGTGCCTGGCTTGATGTCAGCTTGTAAAGATTGACCATCTCGTCCAGCGAGACCATCAACCCATTATAGCCTGCGGCGCAAACAAAAGCGGACATCAACTTGAGGTGGTCATAAACATTCTTGTCATCAACAATGGTCCGTACACCCAATGCCTTCCGTGCATCAGTCTTGGTGGAGAACTCACCGCGAAGCCAGCGCATACAGGCAGATTTCAGATCATCGTCGTCGGTTTCATAGGCCTCCCAATACTTGCGTACGACCTCCGCAAATTCAAATCCGCCGGTCATTTCTTCAAAGTGTTCAAGTCTGGTTCTGATCATTTGTCCGGTTTGAAGACCTTTTTCTTCGGCTTCTTGATTGGCCTTTGTCACGAACCGTTCCACAATAGAACTCAAAGCCCCGCCTTCGGGTTTAGTGCGGGTTGACAGATTGCGAGCCATTTCAGCATAAAGCCCTCGGGCCTGCCCAGCAGACGCGTGAAGACGGCGATCTGGAGCTAAATCAGCACCCATCACCACCAACCCCTTTTCGATAGCGATTAGCCGAACCAAATTTAGAAAAAAGGTTTTACCCGAACCGTAGTCACCGATGATAAAGCGAATGGCGGAACCTCCTTCGCCGATACGCTCTATATCCTTGACCAGCTCTTTGATTTCGTTGACACGACCAACCTGAATATACTGCAATCCGACTTTGGGTACGACGCCTGCTCGCAAAGCTTGAATAATCGTGTCTCTTTCACGTCTCTTGATCTTCTTTGCCATTATTCATCCCTCAAGTTCATTGTGCAGTCAGGCTGGCCGCAATATCGCTGTTTATTTCGAATAGATCATCTTCTTCAATCAGCATCTCATCATGGTGCTCAAATGACCATTCATTGATAACTTCAAGACAGCCTTCCATCATCAATCCAAACTCTTTGGCAAGCTGCTCGAACTCAAGACGTGCCCAACTTTCACGTTTTACAAGTTCAGATACGAAGCCAGAGTGCTTCGCGTCGAGACCGGGGAACGTGTGAGACGCCTGCTCCACAGTCTCGGTTTCCGGAACCTCGTCTTCTGCGTCATCACTATCAAAAATCGCGCCAAGCAGCTGAGAAACCTGAGCCGTATTTGTGCGGATATCTGCTAGTCTGGATTGATCCAATGCGTTGAGGCGAACCGATATTGCGTCTCCCGTTTCAGGGGGAATAGCCACGCCATCGTTTACAGGAGAAGCCGAGCGCACGGAGATGGGCTCATCTCCTTCTATATCGGCCATTGCTTGACTATTAAGGCGTGAATAAAGCTCCTCTGTCGACATATCGAGAATCTTGTAGATTTTCTCGATCTGCCCAACCTCTTCACGCTGAATTATACCATCGGCGCCGGCCAGTTTGATCACGATGTCCGCGATGGCGTTCTTTTGTTCAAGGTCAAGCTTTTTGAGCCGACTACGTAATTGTTGCAAATCTAACGGCACGGCAAAAAACCAAGCAAGATTTGCTGCAAGCCGCAATCTTTCAACTGGCGACAAGTGGTCTGCCTGATGGATTGTGCGTTTCAAAGCATCACTTTCCGCTTCGCTCACTTCTCCATCAGCCTGAGCAATAAAAGTGCCGATTGCAATTTCTAAAAGGCTAGCTTGATAGGCAGGCGTTGTTTCATTAAGAGCCCTCGCCCCATCAGGTAGATGAAACAGAATTACCGGGTCATCCAGCTTCGGCCCCCGCAAAGCGAAACGAGGATCGGGCGCCATACCAATACCAATCATAGTCAGAGCATCAGCAGCATCCACCAATTGCCTTTTTCCGATCTTTTCCGGTTTTCTTCCATCGAGTCTTTCAAGCAGTTCAAGAACAGGAACCTGACCATTTTTCTCGAGGATAGGTTCGGCCCAATTTGAGAGTCCATCGAGTTCTTCACACGGAAAGAGCGGCCGCAACTCCTGCGGCAACAGGGAGTGTGCCTGAACAGTCCCCCTTCCGTTCTCGTCAGGTCCAAGATAGCGGCTGAATTTTTCGAGAGACGCCATGGCCTCATCGGCAAGCAATTGCAAGTCTTCCACCGGTTTGGATAAGCCCGAAATATCCAGAGCATCTTCTATCAGAGGAGTAACATCTGCTGTGAAATCGCCTGAAGCTGATTGATATTCAATCTTCAACGCCTTTCTAGGTTTTCGGACTTTCATACCATCTGGATAGAGTGCGTTGAAACTTGATCGAAACATAAGCTCAAACTCAGCTTTACAGCGCTTTGCTGGTGTCCTCATGCGACGATCAGGGTGATGCATCAGCCAAAGGAAACCATCTTCAGCATTTAATGCCTGTTCGGCTTTCAGTTTTCTGCCTATATACAGATTGACGGGTAGCGGAAGTTCAACGCTCCATCCCAACTGTTCCGGCATCAAAGGAAGAGCCGGGTCTTGTATGATTTGCGCTAGATTGAGGAAAGCGCCCAAATACCGTTGAGCTGAATTGTTATCTTGGTAGAGCTCTTTGAGCCTTCTCACCTCGTGAATAATCGCTTGTTTATCAGCTTCGTTAGCAGCCTTTTCGAAAAAGCGCTGTTCCAATCCGTAAAAGTAGAGAAACATGTAGCCTGGATCATAAGATGAATCTGATCGTCCTGAAGCAAGCCAATCCAAATAGGTGGCGCGAGCATTTGCAGGAATGTCGCTATAGCTAGGCCAATAGGGCATATAAATGCCTTCTTTGTCATCACCTCGTTTGGCAACAGACAAAGATGGATCAACATAGCATTTTCGTTTTTGACCATACCGGCCTGTCGATGGCGCCGGGCCTATATATACCAAACCACCAATATCGCGCCCGGCCACAATGATACTCTCACCAGCCGGGATCCAGCCTCTACGATTGGCAGTAACAATGGAAGCAATGCTCTTGGCTTCCACCTGTTCAACCAGCTCTTTTTCCAACTCCTTCCGCATCCGCCATTTTATTCTAGCCTCCCTGGATAACTCATCGCGATCTTTAATCCTTTGCAAGATTTGCTCATGTTCGGTTTGAACGCGATTGCCCTGAAGTTGATGAGATGGTCGCAATGCGTGCACATCAGGTTGATTCATAACCTTATTTAGGGCCTCTGAACTTAATGCATCCGCCTTGATAGCAATTTTCTCTTGAATGGGGGGGAGAGGATTGGATTGTATCTCTTTAACCTGTCTTTCAATCTCGGTTTCGACAGTTTCTATTATTGAATCGAGTTCCCTATTATTTGAGAGCGCATCAAATGCCACGCTTTTTTCATTTTGCCCCCAAACTGCCAATGTAGAAGCATCGTCTATCGCTTCTATTGGTGCGGTAGTATTTGAAATAGCAGAAGACGGATTGTCAGCATTCGGCTTTTGATCTTTTCGTTTGCCGAAAATTGCCCCAAACATCCGGACTATTTTCCGGAAAATCCATCTCAAAACAAAAATACAAAGCCCAACTGTGGCGAGCAAAATTGCGATAGCAATGATAGTATTGGTATTATCATTCGAACTGGCTGGCACAGCCTGTTCACCGACAATTTTGGGGGGCTCAACTCCTTCGGCAGAATCTTCCGTTGATCGATCAAGCGATTTCTCAACGTTGCTTTTAGGCGGTTCGTTCTGCGGAACTGAAATGCCGGGGATAGAGGGTGGAGAAGATATCCCAGATATTGAACTGGGATCTGTTTCCATACTATTTGGCTTTTCTCTTGGCAGAACAGGCAATGGAACCGCAACCACTGGCAAGACCTCAGTAGTAGCTGGCGCCTCCAAACTCTTAATGGCGGGGCGCTCGCTTTCTTCAGGCCTTGTCTTTTCTTCAAGATCGATCTGAGAGCGCTGCCGTTCAATCATTCCCAACGTTGCGGCATCCAGCTTACCGGTTGCAGGTAGACCAGAAGCCTGCTGAAAGGTTTGCAAAGCGCTTTTTGTTCGGTTGCCATAAAGACCATCTGCAGGACCAGGGTTGTAACCTTGTTCTGCTAGAAATTTTTGAGCCTGCAACAGCTCCAAATTCTGGGAAAACGACGGTGAAACGGGCAACAAAAATGCCAATAGAATACCAGCCCATGCCAAAGTAATCGCTGGGTTCCTTCCGATTTCTGGTCTTCCAGATCTTAAAATGTCGGCCCTACCAAACATCCTATTCCACTTCTTGACTTCAGAAGAATTTAATTGGACTAAAGCGTTTTCAAGTAGCCATCTCTACGTTGAAGTAAGTACAGATTGACATGCAGGTGTTGCCAGATCAATTGTACAATCAAGGATTGTCATAATGTGTAAGGCTTTTTTCCACTGCATGCAGTTGTCAACGACGGACTGAAAGCCAGCCGTGAGGCGACGCAAAAGTCGACCACTTGCGCCGAAGTCATTCGACTACCTGGAGGGCGTTGCCTGAGCGGGGGGTAAATGGCTGCTTTGATGACCATTCCCCATTACCGTGCTGCGCTGCCGCATGTCGGCTTCCCGCCCTTTACGGCAATCGCGGCACAATGAAACATGACCGTTGTGTGCGGCAAAGGTTTGAAAGTCGACATCACCGCCAAAATTCGGGCTCTTTGTTCTGACACTTCCACTTTCATGCGGTCATGGCCCCTTTCCTCGAAATCACAAAAGTCATCATACCTTGTTGGGAAAAGGTCTTTCCGGCGTGGAAAAAAATGTCGTGTCTTGCTCAGGTAAAAGACGCGTCTCTTCAATCATCGCATCACAGTGCCATCCAAAACATCGGTTCATAAGTAATCAACAACATAGGTACCTATGCCTTACGAACCTCTGTTCGTCGGTTGTCTTGCTTCGAACGATTTTTTTTGGCTCACGTAACAATCGCACTACTTACTCTGCATATTGAGTGAATGGAGATTGAATATGGCCTATAAGATCGCCGTGCTGGCCCAAAAAGGTGGTGTCGGCAAAAGCACCATCGCCCGTTTGATCGCAACAGAATTCTCGCGCCTCGACGAAGGCTCCTGGAATGTTGTCATCGCGGATATGGATGTTCTTCAAAGCACCAGTTTCCACTGGGCAGAACGCAGAGACCGAAACGCTGTTACCCCACATGTTCTTGTCGAACGGTTCAAATTTGTCGACCATGCACTTGCCGCTGCTGATGGCTATGATGTGATGGTATTCGACGCCGCGCCGCACGCTTCACAAGATACCCTCAAGATTGCAAGATTTTCAGACGTTGTTATCATCCCCACCGGCCTATCTCTCGATGATTTGGAGCCGACGGTCAATCTGGCGAGAGAGCTCCACGCCAAAGGTGTAAAAGCGAATAAGATCGTGATGGGTCTTTGTCGGGTGGGCGACAGTATCGTTGAGGAACTTGAAGCACGCCGGTATCTTGCCGAAACCGAATTTCGCACCGCGTCCGGGCAAGCTGTGACCGAGACGCCATATGGCAGCCTGAATCAGAAAGCCAAGCATTTCTATCAATCACTCATGCAGCAACTCTACGAAACCTACCAATCTCAGGAGCAGCAATAATGGCCAAACTGGCAAAGCCCGGAACCAAAGGGTCCCCACCGCCACCAAGATCGACAGCAGCAACCACCAACACCCAAAGGGTGGCCAGTGATAAAAAGATACAGATCCCGATCATGGCCTACCCGGAATTGCGGCGGGAATATAAGGCATACTGCGCAGAGCATGACATCACCATGTGTCAGCAATTTGAGGACATGTTTGCCTTCTGGAAGGCGCATCACTCGTAGGTAATAAAGAACCTGCGTGTTTCTGCAACCGATTTACCTAGGTTGATGGGAATCCATGTTTCTGGAAACACACGGACCCGATCATTGCTCTTTGAAGACTGAACTGCTTGTCGTCGCGAAACCGTCACGACAACAAGCGAGATCCACTATGAAGACGGGATCGGGCAGTTAATCTCTTCGCACGGTTTTCCGGTCCAGTCTTTCCCGTCTCTCAGCATTGCGAGGATCTGGTGCCTTGGCCATCATGTTTTCCAGGCCCTGTTCCTGAAATGACATTTTGGCTTCTGCTTTTGGATCAACGGTGCCATATTGCTGTCGGTGCCGGTCACGATAGGCCTTAAGGGCGTAAAGTTCATCCAGCATCTTTGACCGCACCAACTTGAGCACGTCGTTGCCAACCTGCGTAGCAATGACATTCGCGATGCCGCCGAGAATCCGCTTCATTGGCTTAGAAAGCCCCTTGATCTTATCAAGACTGACCTTGACGTCCATTTTCAGAATATCGTCAGACTGAGGCGCTGCATCAGGGTTATATGTCACCTGTACATCGACCAGTGAAGGATCCGCCTTGAATTGGCGTTCACACTGAGCGGCTTCTGAGCTCCAGATTCTCCGCGCATATTTCTTGATTGCCTTGAAAGCAGGTTGCCATTTGGCTTTTAAAATCGCTCTTTGCTCACCATCCTTGGGAGCAGATGGGCCAAAACTCAGCTTGTCTTGTTGGCCTGTGCCACTCGACGGTTGATAGGAAATCACTCCATCATCGACAGCAGCCAGGCCTGCTTCAAGAGCATCGTCGTATCTCTCGATATACTGCTCATTCAGTTCTTTTTGGCGTAACGCCTTGGCCAACCTTGCATCTGCCTCCTGTTTTGCTTCTTCTGCCTTGGCGATGATCTGATCACCCTCCGCCTGTTTTTGCCGCTGTTCGAAATATAGCTCGTCTTGACGTTCAAACAGGTCCTCTTCGGCAATCTGGAGCTTGCATTCCTTGGAAGTCACATTCTCTTCAAATTCCAGCTTTTCCCTTTCCAACTCCTGCCGTTTTACCTCGATGCTTTCCTGCAGGCTATGTGCTTCGTCAATTGTTTTTCTAGCCTCAAGCAGATCTCTTCTCGTCACCGCAAGCTGCTCATGAGCATCCATTTGCTGTAGATATTCTGCTCGTGGCAGGCGAAATCGCTTGGGGCCATATCGCATCAGGCCAGCGTCCCTGAACACTGAAGTATAGAAATCATATTGCCTCTGACGCATGGCATCACAATAGGCTCGACCCTGTTCGGCCACATTGTCTTTCTTCCAGCCAGCGCCTCGACGGATATTGTCAACGGCCGCTTTTCCAGGATGAAGCCAGGTGATCTCTCCACGCACAGGATCAACGCCATAAACATGGATATGCATATGCGCTTCGTCTCGGTGCACAACTGCCATTGCAAATTGACCACCAGCCGCTTCGAGCCGGTCCTTTTCGAAGCGCACAACTTGATGAAACAATTCCACACACTCGTTCATCAGGTCGGGCATTGCCCATGCATCAGCACTCAGGATTGGAAGCGAAATTACAGATGAATAAAGCGTGTGTTTGTCGACTCGCAGGGCTTTGGTGCGTACGGATTTTTGTCCGGTCTTGGGATTCGTATATGGCACCTGCTGCTTGACTTTGCAGGCATCATTGTGAGCTTGGCGTAGCTCATCAAAATTTTTGCAAGAGCCTGGCAAAATCAATGGTGCAGTATCTGGCTCTTCCACATGACTACATGATCCAGGCTTGCGCTCTGCCTCGTCGATAACCTCATCGACGGTCCAGGCTCTGTCCCCATTCGCACGCTTTTTTTGTTGGCCGCCTTTGCGGCTAAATGACTCGATGTGAACGTATTGATAACCTTGCAATTTCCTTGCTCCACATGTCTGATGTGATGACCTGTAGAGCAAATAGGGCGCACTTCATTGATCCGGAAATAAATGCAGAGAACCGCAGAAACTTCTCATTTTCAGAGACATATTAAGGGTGGCTCAAGAGTTGTAGAGACCGACTATACGTTTTGATTTTTCCGCTTGCGCGGATCAAAACGTGTCGGCTCTCCGAGAGCTCTTACGCAGAGTGCGGCATGGGAAACCCCTGCACCCGGCGCCGATGATATCGCCGCATGAAAAGCGCTCCGCCTTCTCAAACTCTTCAGGGGCCATCAGCCGGACCAGAGGAGGCTATCGCGCCCATCCTCTTGGATCTCCCACTCGTCTCCGACGGGCCTGTCTGGCGACTGGTAGACGATCCTCTCTGCCAGACCTTCTCCGGCCAAGGGAGCGATTGCCATGCCCACCTTGGATCCCCTTGGCGGCCTTCAGCCGGACGCGAGACAACCTTTTGGCGGCGGTTTTCTCGAGGCTCTTTCCCTTAAACTGCAAGCTCCCTGATCTCATGCTGATCCCACCAATCAGCATGAGATCAAAAACCTCTGACAGATGGCAACCGAAATGTGCGCAGCGGGTCTGGTGACGCCGCGCCCGATCCGGTTCGCCAGAAAGAAAAGCAGGAAAGGCAGGTGTCAAAATCCCTTCAACCCAGGTCGGAGATATTATGACCACCGCCAAAAATTTATCCACGACGCACGCCAGCAACTGGCAAGACACCGTCAGCTGTGGCGACATTGTTGCTTTCGCTATGCCCGCATACAATCGCGACAAGGATCGACAATCACCCAATGAGGCATTGCCATGGCTCATCGTTGACGAGGCAATCTATGTCGGCACCCGTTATCTGACCCTCGCACGGGGGCATGCCATCGGAACAACTTTCAACCACGGAGCCCAAATCCGCGTCGAGCATTCTGCGGCCTTTGGTGCTGCGGGTCTCTCGCAGCCGACAGTCTACAATTTGCGGGGGCTTGTGATTGTCTCTGTCAACCATGAAGGCTTTGCTCCCAACAAGGATGGGACTCCAGTCCTTGGCCGGTTGATTGGCGATGAGCTCGTTCAGTTGGAACGCCTTAGAGCTCGTATCCATGCCATCAACGTTGAGCGCGCAGAAGGACGAGCCGATATGCTCAAACGACAAGCCCTGCTTGCCAAGAGATCTGGCCGCCCCATGTCCGGGATGATTATCCCAGCGCCGATTGCCATCCCAAAACCCGATCCCCAGCAGTAGCCACAGAGTGGTTTGAGATTTGTCCGACCAGCCCCGGTGTCGGCCGGACAAATCATGCCCCCTATCAGTATGAAAGGAAGATACATGCCCCTTATTCCCGAAACCTATCGCCACAATATTTCTCTTCTCGTCGATCAGCGCTCGACCGATGCCAGCCGCATCCTCGATATCGGAGCCGATGCAATCTGCGCGGCTAGACAGGCGTTATCCTCTTTGCCCGATATTGAAGTCGGCGATATTTTCGATGACATCAGGCCATTACATGCCCTGATCGATGCTGTCAGCAATCGCTGTGTCCTTGATCCGCAATTTGACGAGATCGTCGACAATTTATTGGAGGCGCTGCCCAACCTGGATGAGGCCGATCCTTTGGCTCCGGCCTACGCCAGTGCCCGCGCCGATCTGCTAGAAGCTCAGTATTTCGCGAACCGATTTCTGGATATCATTCACGCTGAGAAGCGACGGGCACAATCGTTCAGAGAGCTGTAAATCAAGTAAAACGCACCGATCAACCTCGCCATCCATAACGTGATGGCGAGGCCAATGAGACAGCATCGGCGGCAAAGCAGATAAATGCGACGGGAACGGCAGAAACCGGGAATAAACCCTCATGAAATCAATTAGTTAACTTTATTGCCAATTTCATTTGGGTTTGTGAAATTTCAGCACTAAGCAAAACCGCACATATTGCGCCCATCGCCAGCGATCACAGCAGCCTGAATACTGCACATCGGGACTGTCACGAATTCTGAATACCTCGATTATATCAGGAAAACGAGGTGTTCAAAGAGCTTTTCGGCACCAATCGCGGTCTTGAGAGCGTTTTTCTCGCGAAATTGACGACTTTTGGTTTGGGAGGCACTTGTCGTTTTCCCTATTTGCTGTGTGGTCAATCATTGACAGACCCTCGGCAGCACAAACGCATGCCGCAGAAACACTAAATTGGTTTGTTCTTCATGGAGAATTCTACCGAAGTCGACAAAAAGGGCGACAACACCCGTCGTAAAGCTCCTCGAGAGCTGAGCGGCGAAGATTATCTGATTATATTCGATGTCATGAATAAGGAAATCAGGCGTCGTCTCCTATCCGACAGTTTATAGAGGAGTTTTTATATACTGAAAATTATCTTGGACGGTACTATTGCAGGGCAATTCTTGATAGATATTCAATCGCCTCATCTCTTCCTACTTGGGAGATGTCCATGAGGTCTTCTCTAATATTCATAAGGTTGCTGATTATAAGTTCAGTGTATTCTGGATTCTGTCGTTGAATTGCTTCAATAGCGGATTTGCATTGTTCTTGGCAATGTTTAAGGGATGGCGCGATTTCATCGAATCCTATCGAACGGATTGCGGCAACAATATCAAAGATATCGCGCGGCTCAATTCGTGCACCTCTGTAGAATATTTTTTTGGCCAGCACTTCTCCGGGGTATTCGATCAATACTTCATGCCCGTGAATACAGCGTCGATATGACGGATTGTCCGTGATGTCGCCACAAGTGATGAAATCGATTTCGCCTATCCCTTTGAAAACTATCTTTAATGCAGAACTACCGTCTGTTTGATATGCTGTTGGTACAATATTTGTTTCATACCCTTGGGTTATTGGGTTGAGCAGCGGCAGCACTTGCGGGTTATCAATAAAAATATCGACATCGTGGCTCGTTCTATGGCCGATATGCAGCATTAGAGACGTGCCGCCGCCAAATGCCCAGTAACCGATTCCGTGTCCGCTATTGGCATTACCAATTATTTGCATAGCTATTTCAAATAGCTCAGCCCATTGACTTGGATTTGGGGTGTTCATGATCAGGCGATCAATGGCGATGAGTATCCGGCCATTTCTGCGAATTGCAGGGCGACAGCCTTAACGGCATCAAGATCCAATTGCATTTCAGCAATAAATGCTTGCTGTAGCGAAACATCAACTTCGGCGAAGAATGAAGCAACGCTTACAAACAACCCTTTGGCTGCATCCATGCATGTAATTGCTTCGGCAAGTTGAGGCGCAGTAACCCCTACGCCATATGGCGCATCAATCGTAGTCGCGATGATGTCAAAGGTGCTCATATTGTTGGTTCCTGCCTTTATGGTTCATATATAGCGCTGGAACCGCTAAAAATCAATGAATTTTGATCGTTATGGCCACCGGTTCGACTGGTCTGTCTTCGGAAGTGACTAATCAAATTTCCTAAATACGAACATATATATTGGCACGTCGTAAACGGCAAGCCTCCCATCCAGCGAAATGGGGCCTTCCAATTTCGAAGCAATGCCGATGAAATCATCTATCTCCAACGAGACAAATGTTGCTTGGCGGATATTCACAAGAGGCTACCATTTTCCAGCAGATAGGTTCCGGATTTGACGGTTTAGATACGCTCTGATAGGACATATTCACAGGTGTTTGATGCAATAGAAAACGCAATAGAAATGCAATAGGTTTTTGAGGTTCGATTGGTTGTAAAATGGTGGAAATCAGCCATTCTTTAGGTAGGTTCGAGTCCGGCCTGGGGAGCCACATTAGGGCCTTCTGATTGAGTTCAGAAGGCCCTTTTTCGCAGAAATCAGCCATCTTCATTGAATCGCAAGGACTATTGCAATAGAAAATGGGATGGATTCTGCCATGGGCAGCATGCAAGAAACGAAATACATCACCAAAAATCGTGGCGTGTTCTATTATACCCGATCAATTCCCAAAGATGTCCGTGGTCTCGACGACAGGCCCAATCCAATCCAGAAATCGCTTAATACAAAGAATTTGGATATCGCCATGTCTCGCCGTGACGTTCTCGCCGATGCGGACGAACGTTTGTGGCGATCGTTGCGCGTGACCGGAAAGCCCTTTCAAAGCGCCTCAGGCTTCGCTGTGGCAGGAAATACCCTCATGCAGCTCTTTGGTATAGAAAGAGTGCCGATGAAGCTTCCCTGCCTGCCAAATGGCAAATCTGGCGCCACCTTGCATGACCATTATCAGGAAAAGCTGAAGGAAATTTTTGCGGGGCCAGCTGATGGCCTCTTGAGCAGATTCGAATCCTGGCTTGATACTTTACCGGCCGACATCGCGGATATGTATCGCGGTATGATGCAGAATCATTTCACCGTGCTCCAGAGAATGTCTTGCACACAAATTCGGTCTCTTGGGGGAAACGGAATGTAACGCCTATCACCACAAGGCAAACAACAGGGTCAATGTTCCAACGGAGAGGATCGTTGAAAGGAGGATCACCCGAGACGTCACTCCGGCTTCTCTCTTGTGAAACTCGGCCAGCATGAAAGAACCTGTACCCGTGGGCAGCGCCGCGAGCAAAACGGCCGCCTTTGTCAGCTCTTCTGAAAGTCCAAAAACAAAGCTTGCCAGCAACCAGGTGACCAGAGGATGCAAAACAAGTTTCATCAAGGTCAGAACACCGGACACTTTAAGCGCTCCGGTTCGACTTGCTCTCTTTTCTCCAAGAAACAACCCCAACGCAATGAGAGCACACGGAGAAGCGGCGCCCCCCAACAGTTTGAAAAATGTATCAACCGAATGAGGAACGGGCGTCCCGGTAACGCAAAGGACGGCTCCAAGTGTAGGTGCCACGAGAAGAGGATTCTTGATCAGGGATACTAATATCTTGACCGCAGTTTGTCTTTTGCTGCTCTCAGTCTGCAGGCTATATTCGATAAGGATAATCGCGATAGCAAACAGAATGCACACGGTTATGATGGTTGCCACCAGTGTCGGCACCATTGCTCGGTGCCCCAACACGGCAAGGGCCAGTGGGAATCCAATGAAACCGGTATTGGCATAAGAACTGTTGAGGCCATCAATCGCGGCGTCGGCCAGATGTCCGCTCTTGATGCGAATGGCAACGGTCAGAGCAAATACGATCAGACAGCCGAACAAAAATGTTCCCACAAAGCCGGGCTGCCAGATTTGCTGTATCTTCGCATTGGCGACGATATCAAACAGCAAGGCAGGTAAAGCCAGAAGAACCACAAAACGGTTGAGCTCTGACGTCGCATTGGGACCGAAAATACCTGTGCGACGGATGAACCAACCGACAAAAATCAACGCAAATATGGGGACAATGATGGATAGAGTGGTGAGCATTCAGAGAACCTTTGCCTATTTCGCGTTCTCCTCTATCCTGAACCCTTCTCTTGGTCCAATACCGAGTGCTGTAGGCACCGATACCGGAACAGCATCATGATTGACATCAGGCAAATGCGCTATTTCATCGCGTTGGCGGAAACCCTCCATTTCGGTAAAGCGGCCCAGCGGCTCAATATCAGCCAACCGCCTCTTAGCCGACAGATTGCTGCGCTTGAGAAAGATTTAGGGGTCAAACTGATCAATCGCCATTCCCGGCGCGCTGAGCTAACGGGCGCAGGCGAGCAGTTTCTCAAAGACGCTAGTAAAGTCGTTGCGGAATTTGACCGGGCCTGCCGCAATGTCAGGCTGGCGGATGAAGGGGAGCTGGGAACTCTCTCGATCGGCTTCATGATGTATGCAGCGCATTCGGTTTTACCAGCATTGGTACGGGACTATTCTTCGCGCTATCCTGCTGTAAAACTGGAATTAAGAGAGCTTTTGCCGGTTGGGCTGTTCGATGCACTACAACGCGGGCAATTTGACGCCGCCATCATGTTTGATCCCGGCCAGGCGCGGGGCATTCAAAGCGCGGTGATCAGCAAGGAATCGCTGTGTCTCGCGGTCTATCCTGACCATCCATTGTCTCGGCAAGGGAAGGTTTCCGCGGAATTGCTCGCCGGAGAGCCATTGATCGTGGCGCCAGCCGAAGTCGTGCCGACACTCTATCAGGCCGTAATCGACTATTGCTCGACTGCGGGCGTTGAGCCCCAATTCCGTTTTGAAACGCAACTACAGCAGACCATTGTCAGTCTGGTCGCCGAAAAACTGGGCATTGCACTGGTTCCCCGAACCATGGAAAAACTCAGACATCCCGACGTGATCTTTATAGAGCTGGAGAATGCTCCCGAAATTGAGCTCTTCTTGCTTTCCCGTTCAGATAACTCCAACCCAGCTTTGCGGAGACTTCTGGAGATGATTGCCTGATCCTGCGCGGATTCCGGTTATTGTTCGCCAGTTTTGGCGACACCTCTTGATGTGATTTGTCATCAATGCAAAACCCGGCTATGCGGGAAGCAAATTTCAATAATATGAGCGTGATTAAAAGGCCGGTTGCCCGGCCTTAAGTGCTTTTGATCTGGTTTGACTTAAACCTGTTTTTCTAATTCGATGGTTAAAGCATCAAAGAAGTTCAGGCATTGGTCGAGCTGATCTATATCGATGAACTCATTTGGCTTGTGTGCCTGTTTGATGGAACCGGGGCCGACGATGACGGACGGAATTTTGCCGAGATTTTCAAAAATGCCGCCTTCAGAGCCATAGGAAACCTTGCCACCCCATTCAGGCATCAGATGCGCGTAGCGCCTGAAGGCTTCTGTCTGGCGCGCTTCACCCATGGCAGGGTAAGCGAAGACCCGTTCCCAAGTGACACCACAGTCTTCAGAACGGGCTGTCATCTTTGCCGAGATGTCTGTGTCAATGCTGTCAAGCAGCGCCTTCATGTCGCCTTCTGGATCCATCCCGCTGATTGAGCGCAGCTCAAAGGTGAAGCGGCAATTGCTCGGTGTCACGTTGGTGGCAACACCGCCGTGGATCGTTGTGGTCAGCATCGTTGCATGTGGCACAGTGAAATCATTATCGAAGGGACCTTCGGCTTGATAGCGTTCAGCGCGTTCAGCCACTGTGTCAATGATGCGGGCGGCATATTCGACGGCATTGACATGGTCAGGGGCGAATGATGAATGCCCTGAAATGCCCTTGACGTGCGCCCGCATGGCGATTTTACCCTTTTGGCCGGTGATGAGTTTCATTTCTGATGGCTCGCCGATGATCGCCAACTCGGGTGTCACTTTCAGGCTGGAAAGCCATTCAGCAATGGCCGGAGCGCCCCGACAGCCGATTTCTTCATCATAGGAAAGACAGATATAGACCGGGCGTTGCAAATCGGCCTTTGAGAAGGTTTCTGCTGCCGTGATGACACAGGCGACAAAGCCCTTCATGTCACAGGCACCGCGGCCGTAGATCCGCCCTTCCCGCTCGTCGGCTACGAACGGAGGCGTGATCCAGCTGTCTTCTTCTGCGGGGACGACATCTGTATGACCGGAAAGCACGACGCCGGGAACATCTGCGGGACCAAAACGGGCAATCAAGTTTGCCTTGCTGCCATCTTCATTGGGCAGAATATTGACGTCTGCACCTAACTTTTCGAGCGTCTCGGCAACATGGTCGATAAGCTCTCTGTTGGAATGTCTGGATACGGTATCATATCCAATCAAAGCTCCCAGATGCATCTTGGCCCTTTCAAGGGCGGGATGTTCTGGTGCGGGAGCTTTATTGGTGAGGCTCATTGGTCTCAAGCCTTTCTATTTCTGGATTTGAGAAATTCTCGTCGGACTGTGAGGCCGACGACAAGAACAATCAGTGCTGCAAAAATCATCGTGATGGGAGACGAAACAAGGACGGACGGATCTCCGCGAGATATCGCCAACGCACGGCGCAGGTTATCTTCAATCATCGGCCCGATAATGAAGGCAATGAGGAAGGGAGCTGCAGGAATGTTGAGCAAGAACATGATGAAGCCGACGACGCCCATGATTAGCAGAATGGCCACATCGAACATGCTGGATGCGATTGAATAGATGCCAAACAGGCAGAGCAACAGGACCACTGGTGCCAACAAGGATTGCGGTACGCGGGCAACATGGGAGAAAGCCCGCATGATGACCTTGCCTGCAAAGAACAACAGGACCGATGAGAACAGCATGCCGATAAACAGCATATAGACCTCATGGATGTTGGTCTGGAACAGCAACGGCCCGGGGGTTAGCCCCTGAATCATGAAGGCTCCAAGCATGACGCCGGTGATAACATCGCCCGGAACACCCAGCGCGAGAAGCGGGATCATGGTTGCACCACAGGCGCCGTTATTGGCGGATTCAGACGCTGCGATGCCTTCCAGTTCGCCATTGCCGAAGTTTTCCCCATTCTTGGATGTCCGCTGTGCCTCTCCATAGGAGAAGAAGGCCGCCGCGGAAGGCCCAATGCCCGGGATAGCACCAAGCACGGCACCAATGACCGAGCCACGCAGAATGGATTTGAGAGAGGCCATGAATTCGCTGTGCGTCACCTTCTGGTCGCCCAGTTTGGCTGCTTCATTCTTGTGAGCTGCGCGGAAGACGATGAGTTTGAGCAACTCAGGCAAGGCAAACAGTCCAATCAGCACCGGAGCGACAGACAGACCCGCTTGCATGTCTTCGGTAAAGGCAAAGCGGAAAGAGCCGTAAAGGTCCTCACCAGCCGTCGCCAACAGCAGGCCGAAGAATGCTGATATCAAGCCCAGCAACAGCGAGTTTCCCGAAACACCGGCAACCGTGGTGAGAGCGAACAGCATGAGCATGAAATATTCCGGCGGCCCCACACGTAAAGCCAGAATGGCAAGGGGAGCGGCAAGAAAGATCAGCGACAGGTTTGAGATGAAGTCACCAATCACTGACGAATAAAGAGCCATATTGAGGGCTTTACCGGCTTTGCCCTGACGGGCGAGCGGATAGCCATCAAGAGCGGTACAGGCAGCGGACGCCGTGCCAGGGGTCTTGATCAGAATGGCCGATACCGAGCCGCCATATGTCGAGCCCTTGTAGAGAGCGACCAACAGCAGGATCGATGGAACCGGTTCCATATAAAAGGTGAAGGGCAAGGCAAGTGTCACGGCCATTGTGCCGGTCATGCCGGGAATTGCCCCGATTATCACGCCGCCCCAAATGCCGGCAGCCATGATTAGAAGATTCTGCCAGGTTGCTACAGCCTGCAGAGCATAAAAAATGTCGTGCGCCATAAATATCTCCGATCAGAATCCAAAATGTTTGGTCAGAATGCCAAGAGGGAACTGCGTGCCAAGAGCTGAATGGAATATCAGCTGAAGCAGAACGGGGCCGATCAGGGAAAGGCCAATGATCCAGAGCCGATAATTCCGTTCACCGGTCAACAGGATCATCGCTCCGGTCAATGCCATAGAGGCAATGAGAAAACCGACATAGGGCATCAGCCAGACATAAGCGGTAAAGGCAACCAGAGTGCCAATGAAGCGGATAATCTGGACGGTTCTTGGAGCTCCGTCGCTTTCAATTTCTTCGCTTTCGCCCATACGACCTAGCAAGGCCAGAATGAAAAGAAGAATGCCAAGAAAAGCGCCGATAGTGGACACAGTGCGCGGCCACATGTCTGGCGGCGGAGCAAAACCGGGAATGAAGGCCGGGCGCGGCACGTAGACAGGAATGAGAGCAAAGATGACGAACGTAAAAAAGGCAGCGATCAACAGCCCGCAAAACCACGGGCTACGAAGAATGGAGTTGTGCATGACGGGAGGTTCCCAACAAATGGCGTGGCCCCAAAGGGCCACGCTTGCTGTCAGATGATGTTGTTATTTTTAGTTGGCTGGTATTAGTTTGCTGGCAAATAGCCAAATTTCTGAGCGAGACCATGGAACAGGTCATATTGCTCTTTTGCATAAGCGGTCATGTCGACTGTTCCAACGGTAGAGATGGAGCCACGACGACCAGCGAGTTCAAGCCATTTTTCGTCTGTAGCAACTTTGCCCAGAACTTCATTCCACTTGGCAACGACATTTTCATGCAGACCTTTTGGCGCATAAAGAGCGCTCCAGCCGGTAACCTGGCCAGCCTGCTTGTAGCCCAACTCTGCTGCGGTCGGGGTGTCAGGCAGCTTTTCCATGCGAGATGGTGCGAATACCATCAGTGCTTTCATGTCGCCGCTTTCGATGTGCGGGATAAGGGAACCGGCAGATACGGCAAGGAAGTCAACATGGCCGCCGAGCAGAGCAGTTGCCAGTGCGCCACCACCTTTGTAGGGAACCAGCGTTGCTGCTGTCAGCGGATCAAGACCGGCATCGGACAACAGAGCCTGAGATGTGAAACCATCAATAGCGGTTGCGCCTGATGCTGCATAAGTCATGGCACCATTGCTGTCTTTTACCGCTTTGAGAAGATCTTCAACACTGTTGTATGGAGAATCACCCTTAACAGCGAGAATCATAGGGGTTGCTTCAAGAGCACCAAGGAAGGTGTAAGCATCCCAATGTGGTGTCGCCTGTGGAGTAACGGCTGGGGTCAGGGCCATACCAACACGAGCCAGAAGCAGAGTGTAGCCATCAGGCTCAGCCTCAGAAACGGAGCGGGCACCATTCATGCCGCCGGCACCTGGTTTGTTGACCACTGTAATTGGCTGACCAAGATAGGTTTTTGCTGTTTCAGCAAGAGCGCGACCGGCAAGGTCGGAAGCGCCACCTGGGCCATAAGGAATAACGAGGGTAACGGCTTGGGTCGGATAGCTGTCTTCGGCCATGGCCGCGCCAGTGAAAAGAGCTGTCGCCATTGCAAGGGCGGAAACAATTTTTCTCATGTTCAAATGAACCTCTATTTAGTGCGGCCCTTAAAAGACCGATGGAAGGTGTTTGGATAATCCACAAAAGATATTTTTCACAGTATTCCTTTTTTTGCAAGAAAATAAGATAGTATGCAAAATTGTAATGCTGAGGTGGCGAAAAATGATGAAAATCCGTGAGTTGCAAGCCTTTGACGCTTACATCCGACTTGGCGGCATGAGCAGTGCTGCTGATGAATTGGGGCTAAGCCAACCGATGATCAGTCGTCTTCTTACTGCTTTGGAGGGGCGTGTCGGGTTTCCCCTTTTTTTGCGAAAGAGAAACAAACTGATACCGACTTCTGAGGCGTTTCAGTTTCATCAAACCGTTGTAAGGGGGCTGGAAAGTATTCGGTCGCTTTCGGATGAAGCAAGCGCGATTGCCAATAACCAGCGTGGGCACCTCGTCATTGCAGCTCAGCCGATCTTTTGCGACACCTTCCTCATCGATGCCATCGCGGATTTTCAAAAGACCCACCCACATGTAAGTGTCAGATTGCGTGATACTGGAATGAGCGAAATCATGCGCATGGTGCTGGAACGTAGTTGCGATCTGGCCTTCGGTATTACGCTTGATGCGGATCCATATGGTGCAGATGTGACATCTCTAGCCACCTGTGAGGCGCGCTGCCTGTTGCCAACAGAGCATGCTTTGAGCCAATTACCTGAGATACACCTGCAAAACTTGACCAAAGAAACTTTTATCGATCTTGCGCAGGGAAGCCCTTTGCGCACGCGCATCGACTATATGATGCAGTCCATTGATGTTGAGAGAGCGATTGTTGCAGAAACGCGCACTCTGCATGGGGTTGTCAGGCTAGTGGAAACGGGAGTCGGAATCGCGATCGTTGATCCGGTTGCCTGTATCCTGCTTGACGATGATAAGGTGGTTCATCGTCCCCTGTTGCCAGCCATTCGATGGGACATTGCCCAATTTGTTCCCAAGGATAGACCATTAAGCGGGATTGGACAGGCATTTGCGGATGTTGTCGCCAATAGGATTGGGTTTCTGAAGTCCGCAGGTGTCATACTCTAGTGTGCAGGATGAAGCGATATCATCTATCTGATAGAATGAATAAATTCATGCCGCAGGGAAGGCAGTCTCCTCCCCTGCGGCATTGTTGATCCTATGTCTGATGGCCATCTTGTGAGATGGCTATGAGAACCGGCATGCCGGTGACATTCGCAGTCTATGCCAATGCGATTTTGACAACGACCTTACGAACTTCAGATGCGTCTCCTGCTGAGCAACCTGGGCGATGGATATCCCACGGATAAACAACCGCATAGCTTCCTGCAGACAGGCTCAGCATGCTCTCGTCTTCAACGCTTGAGAAGAAACAGACGTCTTTTTCCGCGAGAAGATCTTCGGACATTTTCTGGGTCTTGGTGAGTGGTGCAATGCCGATCAGCTCTTTGCCCTTGGCAACATACTGAATGTCGATATAGCGCTTGTGTGCTTCCGGTTTGGCATCTTCTTTCTTCTTTGGTTCATATTCCTGAACCAAAGCAAAAATGCGGTCTCCGTCGATTTCGTGGCGGCCCAAAGATAAGGACAAAATATCGGATTTCGCAATGAAACGAAGTCCTTCAAGGATGTTGCCAGGCAAGTTGGCTTCATCCAGAGATAGATTTTCAAGAGTACCATAAATCATGGTCTGGCTCCTATTGTATGACGGCCCGACCATGATGGCCGGGCCGAGCGAGGTGAACGCCTATCCTTCCGGATTAGGGGAGGAACAATTGCTCTGCTTAGAGCGTATTGACCGGATAGTGGACGGGTTCACCTTTCGCAAACCGAGCGGCCTCTTCGGCAACCTTGCGCTTCAATTCAGCAGAAGATTCTTCCGAATAATAGGCCATGTGAGGGGTTAGGAACACATTGTCCATATCGAGAAGACGTGAATCCTTGGCGATTGGCTCAGGAGAAACACAATCGAGTGCAGCTCCACCCAGAGTTCCTGCCTCAAGCAAATCTGCAAGAGCTTTCTCATCAATAATGCCGCCGCGAGCGGTATTGATGATGATGGCGCCCTTTTTCATCATCTTGAGCTTGTCAGCATCAAGTAGATTGCGGGTTTCTTCATTCAATGGACAATGGATTGATACGACATCGCAGTTGGCGAGAAGCTCTTCCAGAGTAGCTACCTGTTTCACGCCCGGAATTCTGGTTTCGAGATCTTTTCTGTTAAGATCATAGACCAAAACTTTCTTGCCCAGCGGCAGTACCTTTTTAGCAAACAATCCGCCAATGCGGCCAACGCCCAAAACACCGATTGACAACTCGGTAATACGGCGAATTGGTGCCATTTTGCGGAAGTCCCATTCTCTGGCACGGGTATGGCTGACCGTTGCAGGAATTTTCCTGATAAGCGCCATCATGAGTGCCAAGGCATGGTCTGATACTTCATGCATGCCATAGTCCGGCACGTTGCAAACCTGAACGCCATGTCGGGTCGCAGCTTCCAAATCGATATTGTCTACGCCAACGCCATATCTGACGATTTGCTTCACCTCAGGAAGTGCGGTGAAAACACGGTCGTCAAATCGCCCATACTGGTTGAGAATGATATTGCCACCCTTGCATTGCTCGATCACTTCATCTTCAGTGCGAGCGGCCATGTGGGTAAAATCAAGACCAGCCTTAGCCAGTACGTCTTTCTCGATCTGCATGGATTCGTGATCGCAGTCAGAGACGATAACTTTCATAAGTTTATCTTTCACTTTCGGTTCAGGGCCTGTTAACGACCGAGATATCCGCCGTCGACCGGAATGATGGTGCCATTGACATAGTCCGAAGCGCCGGAAGCAAGGAACAGCAGAGGTCCCTTCATATCTTCAGCTGTGCCCCAGCGGTGGGTTGGGATGCGGGCTGAGATTTCAGCGTTGCGACCTTCATCGGCCAAAAGCGCGGTGTTCATATCTGTTGCCATATAGCCCGGAGCCAGAGCGTTGATACAGATACCCTGCCCGGCCCATTCGTTTGCCAGAGCCTTGGTCAGCTGAGCGATGCCGCCCTTGCTGGCTGCATAGGCTGGAACAGTAAAACCGCCAAAGAAGCTGAGAAGTGACGCAATATTGACGATCTTGCCACGGCCTTTGGGCAACATCACGCGGGCCGCGCGCTGGCACAGATCAAATACTGCGGTCAGGTTCACTTCAAGAACTGCGTCCCAGTCTTCAAGCGGAAATTCTTCGCTCTTGTGACGTTTCTGAACGCCAGCTGCTGTAACGAGGATATCAAGGTCACCACCGAGCAGTTCGAGTGCTTTGGCAAAGCCTTCTTCTCTGGCTTTTGCCTTGGCAAGATCGACAATTACGCCATGGCAACTGAAACCACGATCACAGAACTCTTTGGCAACATCATTGACGCTTGCGCCCGAGCCAAAGATGACGACTTCAACACCAGCTTCGAGAAGCGCTTCGGCCATTCCTTTGCCGAGGCCGCGTGTGCCGCCAGTTACAATGGCCTTTTGGCCCTTTACATCATAAGGATTCATGATTTTATCCCGTTATAATTCTATGCCTGACAATCGATGAGAACTTTGACCGTGTTGACGGCAGGATCGGCAATCATGTCAAAAACGCTCTCGGATTCAGAAAGAGGAACAATGTGGCTTGCAACCTTTTCCAGATCTTCAGTCAGTGTCTCAGCATAGGCTACAGACAGCTCGAATTCATTCTTGGTATAGACGCGAGAACCGATAAGGATTTGTTCCTTGAAGTTCATGTCTCGAAGATCGACCGGGCGCGGTTCTTTGTGAATGCCGGTCATGCAGATGGTGCCGCCGATGCGAGCGATCTTGGTCATTTCTGCTGCAGAGGAAGGGGCTCCCGAGCACTCAAAGACAATGTCAACGCCTTCACCGTCGGTGCTGTCGTTGATGTAGTCGACCAGATTGGTGTCTTTGACGTTGACGGTCTCGATGCCGAGGTCCTTGCAAACATCAAGACGGGCCTGATCAACGTCAGAGACGATGATGCGAGACGCGCCGGAGTGCTTGAGGACAATTGCAGTCAATACGCCGATTGGACCTGCGCCAGTAACAACTGCTGACTTCAGAACATCGAACTTGGCCTGATGCATGGAGCGCACGATAACTGCCAGAGGCTCAACCAAAGCAGCGATCTTGTCGGACATGCTGTCTGGAACCTTGAAGAGCACGTCTTCATCAATCCATGCATGTTCGGCGATACCGCCATCGACGTCGATGCCGATCAGCTTCAGGGTTTTGCAAACATGTGGGTGACCGGTGCGGCAAGCAAGGCAGTGACCGCAGGAAATCAGCGGATAGGCAACGACGCGATCACCAGGGGCAAACCGGCCCGAACCGCCCTGAATTTCCTCAATGGTGCCAACGAATTCATGGCCGAGCACCAATGGTGCTTTTGCGCGCGGATGCTTGCCGGCAAAGATGCCGATATCTGAGCCACAAATGCCGCAATAGTGCATTTTGACTTTGGCTGCGCCATCGCGCCCCTTTGGTTCTGGAACGTCCTGGACTTCAACTTTATGCGGAGCCGTATATACAAGCGCTTTCATATTTTTCTCCTTGCTTAGAACACTCTCTAAAAAAAGCGTTCTTGCTCGCTAAAATCTTGCTTGCGTGCCAATTGGCAAAGCACGCGATGAGCCAACTTTCTTTAATGCCGCGCTAAAACTGCGCGGCATTTCAATCGTATCGTCTTGCTTCTGATTTGTTAGTTTATCAGGCCTGCCATCCGGGGCAGCATCAAAGAGATGTCTGGAACGAATGTAACGACCATCAGCATAACGATCAAAATCAGGAAGTATGGCAGCATTGGTTTGACAACCTGCTCGATTTTCAAATCCGCTATTCGACATCCGACAAACAGGATAGGCCCGACAGGTGGCGTGATCGTTCCGATGCAGAGGTTAAAGACCATCAACACGCCGAAATGCACCACGTCGAAGCCGAGAGAAACCGCAATTGGCAGGAAGATCGGTGCAAAGATCAGGATCGCCGGAGTTGGATCCATCACGCAGCCCAACAGCAGCATAACGAAGTTCATGATGATCATGATCAGCACAGGGCTATCCGTTACGCTCAAAAGAGAGTCTGCAATGATGTTCGGGATTTTCGCAAAAGCCATGATCCACCCCATGATGGCGGAGACGCCAATCATGAAAATGATCATTGCCGTTGTCTTGACGGTTGCCAAGAGGAAGCTCGGGATCATATCGACCGTGATAGTGCGATAGAGAAACGACAGGATGGTGACGTAAACAACCGCGATACAGCTGGCTTCCGTTGGGGTGAATATGCCGGAGATGATACCGCCAACAACCACGAAGATCAGGAACAGCGACGGAATTGCATCAAATGTGATTTTCACATTTTCTTTAAAGCTGCCAATTTTCTCTGCCTTGTAACCTGCTTTACGAGCAAAGAACAAGGCTGGAACCATACATGCCAGGCCCCAGAGAATACCCGGTCCGTAGCCTGCAACAAACAGTGCAGCCACGGAAGCGCCGCCACTGGCGAGCGAGTAGATGATGAAGGTGTTGCTTGGCGGAATCAACATGCCTGCCGGAGCCGATGCGATGTTCGCTGCTGCTGCAACATTCGGATCATAGCCCTCGTTTTTCTGCTGAGGTCCGATAGCTCCGCCGATTGCGGCTGCTGCTGCAACACCCGAACCACTAATCGCGCCAAACAACATGTTGGCAACGATATTGGTCTGGATTAGTGCGCCGGGTATAAACCATATGACAGCCTTGGCGAAGTTGATCAGCCTTTGCGCTATACCGCCGTTGGTCATGATGATACCGGCAAGCACGAAAAACGGAATCGCCAGAAGAGAAAATGAATTGACGCCAGCATAGATGCGCTGTGCGGCAGTGATGGCCATTCTGTCAAAGCCAAAGATGGTTGTCATGGCTGCAACAGAGCCAATCCCCATTGCGATACTGATTGGCACACCCATAGCCAGAAGAATGGGTATGGAAATGAGCATGATTAGGCCGATGTCGGCTGCGTGTCCCATGCTATCAGCCCTCCATCTCGCTGGATTGATCCCCGTTCATTGCGAGCAGGGCTTTGAAGTCGTTCCAGATGTTGTAGAAGCAGTAGAAAACAGAGAATGCGCCACTTATTGGAAGGGCAAAATATATCTGTCCTGTTTTGATGAAGGGAATTGCAGCATTTGTCTGGCGCATCGTGCGCTGTACGGCGTCAACACCGCCCATGAGCAAAATGCTCGAAACAAAACCCAAAATAAGAATGCTTATAATAATCTGGAAAATTGTTTGATTTCTTTTGGACATGACATCAAGACCGATCTCGATTGCCATGTGTCCCTTTTCTCCGAAAAGAAGAGCGGCTCCCAACAAGACGAACCAAACAAACATGATTTTGGCGAGTTCTTCTGAAACAGCGCCGGCGCTATTGAAGAAGAAGCGTCCCACGACTTGCCATGTTACCACAACAACAAGCAGTCCGCATAATATGATGCAGGTCGTCGCCAGAATTCGATCTGCCCAATGCTTTATTGCATGCATTGAAACTACCTCCCTCGCGCCAGAAGGAGGATCGGATGCAAGCACCCGATCCTTAATGGCGTCGATTTAATGACTATTAGCCGTGGATCTGTTTGTAGATCTTCTTGGTAACGTCGCTATTGAGTTTCTTTTCGGTCAGAGGTTTAACCGCATCGCGGAAGGACTGAAGGTCGACCTGATTGAATTTGGCACCAGATTTTTCGGCGTCAGCTTTTGCAGTTGCAACTGCTTCAGCGAAGGATTCATATTCATAGTCAACCGCTTTAGGCAGTTCTTCAGCAAAGATCTGTTTTACGTTGTCTGGCAGATCATTGTAGATGTCAGCGCTCATGATGAGATAGTCAGGCATCATGAGGTGCTGGGTGTAGGAGTAGTATGGTGCGATTTCGCTGTGCTTCAGGGAAGAATAAACGATTTCGTTGTTTTCGCCACCATCAAGAACGCCGGTCTGAATGGCGGTGTAAACTTCACCCTGCCCCATTGCGATGCCGTTGCCGCCCATGAGGTTCATCATTTCGATGTTGGTATCGGACTGCATCACACGGATTTTGTCGCCGCCAAGGTCAGCTGGTTTCTCAACCGGGCCGGACTTGCGATAAACGTTACGTACGCCACCATGGAAAGCAGCCAGAACAACAATGCCCTGATCTTCGACAGAATGATAAAGGTCGCCAACGATAGCTGGGTCATTTACGACTTTGCGCTGCTGATCAATGCTGTCAAACATGTAAGGCAGGTTGAAGATAACGAAGTCAGGGTTCCAGCTTTCGAGCAAGCTTGCTGCAGCCAAAGACATGGCAATGGTGCCAGTCTGTGTCATTTCGATAGCTTCTTTCTGAGCGCCCAGCAATTCGTTAGGATAAACCTCAACTTTATATTCGCCGTTGGTGCGTTCAGCCAGAGCCTGACCGAATTTCTGCATGGCTTTGAACTGTGGGTGGGTTTCTGGCTGGTTGAATGCAACCTGGAAAACGGTTTCAGCCAAAACTGGGGTAGCGCTGTAAACTGTTGACAGAGCGAGGGCACCCACGCCAGCCAAAGCAGCCATCATACTGAAGTTTTTCATAATTTCCTCCATGAGTAGATCATAAACAGCGGCAGCCCCTCCCTGATTTGAAGAAAGCAACCGCTAATTCTGAGAAGAGATATCTCTTCCCCATCTATCGAGGACCTCATCGATGTCCCCGACAAAATAGCTTGGATTGTGATCCCGAATGTCGCGTAAATCCTCGGCACTCAGACCATCAAGATGCAGGCGCATGGCATCAGCGGCCTGCTCTTCGTCATGTTCAGCAATTGCCTCGACAATTCTCGCGTGCTCTTTTAATACGCGTTCCATGCGCAAGGGTTGCTTGATCGTCAAAAGTCGGTAGCGGTCTACCTGTGTCTTGATACGATCAATAATGTTCCAAATTCCCGGGTATCCTCCCGCTAGAGCAATTGCCTGGTGCAGATCTTCATCTGCAGCAGAAAACAGCTCATGATTCAAAGCCTCTTTATGCTCCTGCTGCGCAATAAGCATCGCGCGCATCTGAGCGATGTCACTCCCCTTGGCTCGCTTGACAGCTGCCCTGGTGGTGACCTGTTCGAGAGCAGCTCGTGCGACTTGAGATTCCATTACACCTGCAATGGGAATCTTGGCGACCGAAGTGCCTGACTTCGGAACGATGTCGACCAACCTCTCTTCAGAGAGACGCAACAAAGCTTCTCGTATCGGTGTTCGGCTCACTCCAAACTCCAATGCGATCTCTTTTTCGTTTATTGGTTCTCCGGGAAGGCGCTTCATGGAAACAATTTCATCGCGGAGCTGAAGATGCACGATTTGCGTGTTCGTCAATGCTCTTTGGTTGTTTCCGTTTGAACGGTTTCCTCTCCCATCAGCCAGACTGCTGACCATTGCTATCTCCTCTTGGGTATATCTAGTATACCAGATATATCTGCTTGTAAAGCACGTACAAACGCGTCAAATTTTTAATTCAGGTATTGCGCTTAGAACAATGAGAATTTTAACCCTATACAGCGTTGAAAAACTGTACAGAACAACAGAACTTTGCAGAACCTGATTGTTGTGAAAAACGGGTGAAGATTGAATTTGCACTCCATCCTTCCAGTGAAAACTAGTGAAAATTTACTAGGCTGTAAACTTATAAACAGACTGGGCTTGGCAGGCTATTGCAAATATATCGAGGTGAAAATTTGGAGCCGTTGATTGCTGCCTTAAGACCATTCGAAGGCGCTATTGCTATTTTCAGAACTATTAGAATCAGCGTTGATCAGCCAAGAAATTCGTGTGATCGGATGAGCATCTGATCTGCATAATTGTCTTTTTCAAACGGCTTGAACCCTGAATATTGAAAGGATTTGCATCTGGAAGTACGTAGTTTTTGGCAGGCCGGAACTTGGAAATTTGTAAAATAGTTTCTCAAAGCCATGCGTTCCTAGATAAAGATTGGTTGGATTAACCTGCTATCTATGTTACATTTTTTCGTAACTTGGTGTGTTATAGCACTTGAATTTCCTGTTTGACAAATGTGTGGGCTGTAAAGTGAAGTTAGTAGTAGTTGCAGATGATTTGACGGGGGCTCTTGATAGTTCGGTCGCTTTTGCAGAGCGTGGGTTGACTGTTCTTTGTGCTCTGACCCTTTCCAGGCTTAATGAGGCCATGGAGAGTGGTGCTGATGTCCTTGCGGTTTCTACCGGGTCTCGTGAAATTTCCGAAGAAGAAGCGGTGTCTCGGGTAAGGCAAGTGCTTGATCAGATTTCAGCTCATGAAGATGGTAATAAGGTTCGGGTTTTCAAGAAAGTGGACAGCCGGCTTAAAGGTCATGTCGCTAAAGAGATCGAAGCCCTGGGTGTTGCTCAGGAAAAGACTCTTATTTGCCCTGCCATTCCAAAGCTCGGCCGTTATGTGAAGAACGGAAAGCTCGTTGGTGAAGGGGTTGATGAGCCGATCGATGTGGTTCAAATCTCGGGTTTGGCACAGGCGTGCTCCGTCGATGCGACTTCACAAGCCGACATTGAAGATGCTATCGAAGATTTTGCGCAGGATGGTTTGTTCGTTGGAGCCGCGGGGCTCGCTGAAGCTTTAGCCAAGAAGATCGCGCCGGTTTCTTCCAGTGAAGGTATGGTTGCCCCTATAGCCCCTGCCCTGTTCGCTATCGGCTCAAGAGACCCGGTTACCTTGGCGCAGCTTGAAGATTTGGAATGTGTTGGAGCGCCCAACGGTGTTGTTCCCGTTCCGCAGAATTGGTCTGGCGATGTTAAGGTTATTCAAATGACTCCGGGAAAAACTGTGGTTTCCGGGCAAGAAGCTGGTGAATGCTTTGCTGAAGGAATTGCGAAATGGATTTCTGAAACCAAGCCCAGGACGTTTCTTGGATGCGGTGGAGAAAGTGCCGCCGCTATTTGTGCTAAACTCAATATAGGCATCTTGCAAGTCCTTGGCGAAATTTTGCCAGGTCTGCCAATGTCAAAATCTGCGGGACCTGATGATGATTTGTTTATCATTACCAAGTCAGGTGGGTTTGGGTCTAAGGATACACTTGTTAATTTGACCCAAAAACTTGTAAGAATATAGAATTGTTCAATATCATAGGTTTGAAGTCGTGACTCAGAATAGTGAAGCCAGTGAAAACAAGAGCCGCCCAAGGAGGCTTCTAGCTGACAAGGTTTATCATACTTTGTTTAGCCGTATTTCTAATGGCGACTATCCGGTTAATCAACGCATGCCATCTGAGCATCAACTATCTGAGGAACTTGGCGTTTCTCGGCCAGTTCTTCGCAATGCGCTCGAGAAGTTGCGCAAAGAAGGCATGATTTATGCGAGACAGGGTGCTGGCAACTTCGTAAGGGCCCCCTCTGTTTCCCCGGTCGGTTTTGCCAGAGTTGAAACCCTTTCCGATATTCAAAGATGCTATGAGTTTCGTCTCAATCTTGAAACGACGGCAGCAGTTTTGGCGGCCGAACGCCACAACAGCTCATTGCTTAAAGAAATGGAAGATGCGCTCGAAATGATGCGAACGGCCACCGGAAGTCTTGTGCATCGAGAAGACGCCGACTTTGTGTTTCACATTGCCATCGCCAAAGCGACCAACAACCATTATTTCGAAACAGCCATGCGGGCGCTGAGAGAGCATATTTATGTTGGTATGCAAATGCATGGTCAGTCGCTTTTAAGTGAAGGTAGCCATGCGCTTATCCATGTGTTTGAAGAGCATAGTGAAATCTTCATGGCCATAAAAAACCATGATAGCGCGTTGGCGTCGTCACTCATGAAAGCTCATTTGGAGCATTCCAGAGATCGCCTGTTTGGTGGTGGCCTGATCGATTTGAAGATGCAAGAATAGCACGCGCGCTTTCGGTCTTTTCCAGAGCTGGCTTCATTGATATGAGGCCGGCTTTTTTTGTCGTTGTTTCGCAATCTATCATGATGCACACAAAAAAAGGGAGCCGGAAGGCTCCCCGAAGGTGGATAGTCTGAATAGATATCAGGAGAACAGGCGTTTTACCTATTGTCCTTGGTTGCCGCAAGCTTGCTTGCGTAATTGAGAGCACTGAGCATGTTCACATGATTTGCCTTGCCAGTACCCGCAATATCAAAGGCCGTTCCGTGGTCAACGGAGCAACGGTCGATTGGTAGACCGAGGGAAACATTGACCGCGGAGTCAAATGCAATGATCTTGATCGGAATGTGTCCCTGATCGTGATATTGTGCGATCACCAGATCAAATGCACCCTTATGGGCGCGGTAGTAGACGGTATCTGCCGGAATAGGACCGACAACATCGATACCTTCTTTTTGTGCCATTTGAATGCCTGGCAGTGTCTGGTCATCGTCTTCATTGCCGAAGAGGCCACCTTCCCCGCAATGTGGGTTGATGCCTGCAACGGCAATGCGCGGATTTTCGTACCCCATCCGCTTGAAGTGTTTGTAACCCATACGAATTGTTTCAAGGATGCGATTTGGAGTCGCCCGGTCAATTGCAGTCTTTAGTGAAACGTGGGTTGAAACATGAAGAACATTAAGTGTCTCGGATGCCAGCAGCATCCATGAACTTTTTGACCCGGTCAGGTGAGCCAGCATGCCGGTATGGCCGTCATAATGGTGACCTGCGGCATTGAGAGCAGCCTTGTTGATTGGCGCGGTTACGATGCAAGCGGCTTCGCCGGCTTCCACCATGTCAACGGCCTTCTTGATAAACCGGAAGGAGGCTTCACCACATGCAGGGGACAGCACACCAAATTTTCCGGGAAGACCATCGACATCAACATGAATAACAGCAAGAGAGCCTGCGGCACCAACTGTGCCATAAGCGTGTAACGGCAAATCAAGGCCGCAAACCTTCTTTGCTCGCTCCAGTGTATCCATGTCGCCAATAACAGCATATTGTGCTCTCTGGTCGGCAGAAAGCGCTGCCATTGCTTTTACAGTCACTTCCGCGCCGACGCCGGAAGGATCGCCCATAGTGATAACAACGGGGCTATTAGACATGTTCCTCTCCTTAGAAAAAAAGGAGGGCTTTGCAGCCCTCACCTATTTGCTTACCCATTACAGGTCTTTGGCGTTCAGGCAGCGTTTCGGCATGCCCCCGTCCAGAATGGTCGCGATGTCTTCAACAACCATCAGCCCGACATTCTCAACTGCTTCCTTGGTGTCTGCACCGGAGTGCGGAGTGAAGATAGCATTGGGATGGCTGAATACAGGATGTGAGGTTTCTGGTGGCTCGGTTACGTAGGCGTCGATGGCTACACCACCGAGTTGACCACTTTCCAGGGCCGCAGCAATTGCATCCAGATCGACAACTTCACCACGCGCAAGATTGATCAATTTTGCTCCTGGTTTCATTTTGGCGATGGTTTCTGGATTGATCAGAGCCGCATTGTCTTTGCCGCCGAAGATGTGCAGAGAAACATAATCAGCTTTGCCCAGCAGGTCATCGAGAGCGAGGATTTCGATGTTATGCTCGGATGCAAAGGCCATATCAGCATATGGGTCGGTTGCGACAACTTTCATGCCAACGCCGATGGCCAGCTTGGCCAGACGTTTGCCGATGTTGCCAAGGCCGACGATACCAAGGGTTTTACCGCCAAGCTGGGTGCCAACACGACGTTCCCATTTGCCTGATGTCACGCATACGTGCCCCTGAGGGATGAAGCGTGCCATGGCATACATGAAACCAACCGCCAGTTCAGCTACCGCATCAGCATTCGCAGCTGGCGTGTTGCAAACCGGAAGCTTCTTAGCTGTACAAGCAGGAATGTCGATATTGTCGACCCCTACGCCGTGTTTAATGACGGCTTTGAGGTTGTTTGCACCGACCAGAGTGTCAGCAGATACAGGAACCAGACCAACGACAAGAATGTCAGCGTCCGCGATTTGTTCGGAAACTCCACCATCTGGTTTGGAAGTGTCATCACTGCGCACCAGATCCCATCCGTGAGCTGCGATTTCATCTGGCACCCGGCCATGTTTGCCAAAGCCGGGTGAGGTTGTAAGTACTTTAACCATTATTTGATCAGCTCGTATTTCTTCAGAAGGGCTTCTACCTGTTTGTCCTGTTCAGGATCTGGCAGAAGAGCAGGCTGACGGGAAGCACCAACGGAGTGATCCATAACCCAAAGAGCGCGCTTCACCATGGCAGGAGGGAAGCCCAGACCATAGAGGTCTTTGCGGAAGTTGCCATAGATTTCCTGAGCTGCAGCAGCACCAGCTTCGTCGCCAGCGTTGAAGCAGGAAACGATTTTGGCAAGAACTTCAGGCATAACGTTGCCAAGACCGGAGATGCAGCCTGCAGCGCCGTTTTTAAGTGCCCAGAGAACGAGGTGGTCAGGACCGGAATAAACGTCGAAACCTTCGACTTCTTTACCGACCTGCATGTAAGCTTCAAGTGTTTCCTGAGCACCACCGGAATCCTTGATACCAGCAATGTTTGGATGAGCGGAAAGCTTGCGTGCGGTTTCTGGCTCAATGTGGTTTTGAGTACGTGCGGGGATGTCGTAAAGATAGATCGGAGTATTTACAGCGTCAGCAACCGTGAGATAGTGGCGTTCCAAACCGTCCTGGGTGCAAGCAATAAAGAATGGGGTGATCACTGCGATACCATCAACACCGATGCGATCAAATTCTTTAGCCAGTTTGACTGTTTCAAAAGTAGCAGGCATGCCGGCGTTTACGATGACCTTGCATTTACCCTGAGATTCAGCAACCACTTCTTCGGTCAGCTTGACTTTTTCTTCAAAAGTCAGTGCCGAGAAATCGCCGTTTGTTCCGGCGCAAAGAATGTTGTTTCCTGCAGCAATCTGGCGACGTACCTGGGCGCGGGTTGCTTCGTAATTCAGTGTCTCGTCTTCGTTAAAGCATGTGACGAGAGCAACATATGCCTCTTTGGTCATGGTTTACTCCGTTGGTTTTGTGGCTTGCTTGGACTGTTTGGAGTTTGCGCGAGCCTGAGAAATGAATGGCCAGGCAAGTGACAAGACTGTCAGGCCAAGAAATAGGATTGTAATTGGGCTGGAAACGAATTGGAAAACGTTGTCACCAGTCTGAAGAAGACCGCGGCGCAAATTGGATTCCATCATTGGGCCGAGGATGAGCGCAATACAAAGTGCTGCCTGACTGAAACCGAATTTCTGCATGCCCCACCCGAGTACACCGAACCCTACCATGGTCAGCAAGTCGACCTGGTTCAGGTTGATCGAGAAAGAGCCGATGAAGCAGAAGATCACGATTGCGATGGTCAGCATTCTGCGGGGAACCATGAGGATCTTCGAGAAGAGCGGAATAAGAGCCATGCCGAAGATGAACATGAAAATGGTAGCAATAAAGGTGCCGCCAAAAATGCCAACCACGATATCAGGGTTGGTCTGGAAGAGCATTGGTCCGGGAGCCAGACCCTGGATCATCAGTCCACCCATCAGAACTGCGGTTACGACATCGCCCGGCACACCGAGTGCCAAGAGAGGAATGAGGGCAGATGCGCAAACCGCGTTGTTGGCGCTTTCTGTTGCTGCAACACCTGGTACATAGCCTGTGCCGAATTTTTCAGGAGTTTTGGAAGAGCGGCGGGCTTCGTTGTAAGAAATCCAGGAAGCGGTACCAGAGCCTGTCCCAGGAACAATGCCGATGAACGTGCCGATTATGGATCCACGGATCAGGGCTGAAGCACTTTCTTTCATTTCCTGCATCGTTGGCCAGCGTCCGGTCACGTGGGTGATGATGGTGTCATCTTTTACTGACAGACGCTCTAGCTGAGTGAATACTTCGGAAAGAGCGAACAAGCCGATAAGGGCTGGCGTGAAGGCAAAGCCTGAGGCAAAGCCGTTGATGCCAAAGGTGTAGCGCATGACGCCAGAAATCGGGTCCGCGCCAACGCAAGAGATCAGAATACCAAGCAACCCGGAAATCGCGCCTTTTACGATATCTCCCGAAAGAGATGCGATAATCGTCAGTCCAAAAAGAGCGAGGGCAAAATATTCGGGAGCACCAAATTCAAGAGCAACGCTGGCAAGCTGCGGAGCCAGAGTGGCAAGAACGACAGCGGCAATAAGCCCTCCAACAGTCGAGGCGATGGTTGCCATGCCAAGCGCTTTACCCGCCTGCCCTTTCTGAGCCAGTGGATACCCGTCCAGAACGGTTGCAGCCGAAGCGGGGGTGCCGGGCGTTCTGAGGAGAATTGACGAAACACACCCACCATAGATACCACCAATGTAGATACCAATCAGCATATTAAGGCCCATGACAGGTGTCATGCTGAATGTGAGTGGGATGAGGAGTGCAACACCCATGGTCGCAGTCAGACCTGGTAGGGCGCCGATTATCAGACCGCCCAACGTGCCCAGAGCGATGGTCCAGAGTACGTCGAGTTGAAACAGAGGTGCGAGATAGGAGAGCGTGTCCATGGTCAACTTTCAGGCAAATTTGCTGAAGTCTTCGTCTTCAGACGTAACAGTTTTTGTGGAGGCCTGAAGCGCGGTTACCGCGCTTCAGTATATTTTGTCCGAAAGGGATTCGGTTTATTTGTTCATGCCGAGCATGCCGAGATCTTCAAGAACCTTCTTGGCCACATCAGCGTCTTTCTTAACGCGCTTTTCAAAGGTTGCTGAGTCTTCGTAGGTGACGAATTCGCCCATATCGGTCATTTTCTTGATGAATGCAGGGTCGGTAGCGACGGTTTTGACCGCGTCGCGAAGCCATGCCAGCGCATCGGCATCTACATTCTTAGGAGCGACCAGGCCTTTCCAGGAAGACCAAGTGAAGTCGACGCCCTTTTCAACGGCAGTTGGGGTGTCCGGGAACAGGTCGATACGCTTGTCTTCCATCACGAACAGTGGGGTCATCTGTCCAGCTTCCGATGCAGCCTTGGCTTCAGCTGGAGAGGCAACCATTGCGTCGATGTGACCACCAATGCAGGCTGTGCGCGCTTTGGAAGAGCCCTGGAACGGAATGGATTCGATCTTGATGCCAGCAGCTTCAGCAAAAGCTTCTGCAGACACCTGGTTTGCACCACCTGCACCAGAGTTGCCAACCTGAGGCTTGTTTGCCTTGGCATATTCAATAAAGGAATCGTAATCTGTGAATGGGGCTTCATTACACGCAACCATTACCTGCAAAGAGCGCGCAAACAGACCAACATAGTTGAAGGAGTCGACTTCGTAGTCCGTTCCGCCAATGTGAGGTTTGATAGCGATTGGGCCCTGTGCAGCAGCGCCGATCGTGTAGCCATCAGGGCGACCATGAGCAGCAGCCGACGTTCCGATAGAACCGCCACCACCTGGCTGGTTACGGATAACCATCTGTTTGCCTTCGAAATTCTTTTCGAAAACATCCGCAAATACGCGCAAAGAAAGGTCTGTTGAGCCACCTGCAGAGTAAGGGACAATCACCTGGATTGGACGTGCAGGAAAGCTTGCTGCGTATACACTACCTGCAACCATCATTGCGGCGGCTGCGACGGAGAGTGACAATAGAGATTTCTTCATTCGTTATCCTCCCGAGAATGAACGATTTTGCTAAACGGATTATGGTAGCCAGACTGAGAGCAGAACTGTGAAACCATAGTACACGGCGAGTGTCATGATCACCGGGAACAAGGCAAAGACGAGCCAACGCCTTTCACCAAGCAACCAGAGACCAACAAAAAAGGTCACGAGTGTGGCTGGAATATAGCCGATTGGATAGAACGCTAATGCGTAAGCTACCAATAGGAGCACGAACGCCAGCATGATGAGCAAGGTGTGCACATCAGGCATTGAAATGGTTTGCGTTTCATTGCCATTCTGCTTCGCTTTGGCGCGAAATATCAAGATAAGTGAAAGAAGAGCCGTTCCGGCAATCATGATCCATGGGACCATAGATGGGCCAGCGACAGAGCTGCTCATTCCATTTTTGATATCTAACGTCAACCAAGCTGAGACGGCACAAAAGATCAGCAAACCACTGCCAATCCACATATCGCTTTTGGGTTCCGATACTGTCGACATTGAGTCCTCCAAAACTGGGGCAAGGCAGGTGAGCCCCAAAGGTCTCCCCGGACCTTTGACAACACCATGCTTACAAACTGATAAGTTGTCAACTAAAATTGTGCAAAATTATACCAACTGCGATAACGCATATGGGCTTGTAAGTTGCAAAATTGGTTTACTAAAAATTGCATGATCCATTCAACTTATTGAAATTATTAGGCAATGGTATTTTAACTTGTGGGTTTCAATTTGTGTGGAACTTAACAAAATTTTCTGTTGACCCAATTTTACATGTAAATACTAGATTGACAAATATTATAATTAGGGTCAATTTGGTTGACGAGTTCGGTATAAAGCCTAGCGCTTTGCCTTGAAATTATAAATTTGTCCAGAAGTGCTACGCTGGGAGGAATGAAACAATGTTAAGTCTTACATCTCCATTGGAAATGCAGTTTCCCTCTGTCATTAAGTTTGGTGAAGGGACCATCGGTGCCCTGGCAGACTGGATCGAGAAAAAAGGCTATAAAGCGCCATTTGTTGTTGCTGATGCTGTTAATGTTGCTCGCCTTGACCTGTTAGGTTTCAAGAATGTCAAGTGCTTTGGTGACGTTGTGCCTGAGCCCGATATCTCAAACATGAATGAAGCGATCGAAGCTGCTGCAGGTTGTGATGTTGTAATTGGTTTTGGTGGTGGATCCGCAATGGATCTGGCCAAGCTTGTGGCTGTTCAGGTTTGGCAGGATGTTAAATTCTCCGACATTTCAGGCCCTCACCGGGTGTTGGATCGTAAAGTCGGCTTGGTGCAGATTCCAACCACTGCAGGTACGGGGTCTGAAGTCGGTACGCGCGCTCTGGTGACCGATCCAGCAACGATGAGCAAGGTGGCTACCGAAAGCGTATTTATGCTCGCAGATATGGCGATCATTGATCCAGCAATGACAATGACCGTTCCGGCCAAAGTAACTGCCGCGACGGGTGTTGATGCCATGGCGCACTGTGTTGAAGCTTTTACTTCAAAACGCTCTCATCCTATCATTGACAGCTATGCACTTCAGGGGATTGAACTTGTTGGGAAATTCCTTAAGCGTGCGGTTGAAGACGGTTCAGACGCAGAGGCCCGTACGGGGCTCGCTCTTGCCGCTTTCTATGGTGGCGTTTGCCTTGGACCTGTGAACACAACGTCCGGTCATGCGATTTCATATCCACTGGGTACCCGTTACAAGTTGGCTCACGGCATCGCAAATGCTCTGATCTTCCCACATACGCTTGCAGCAAACACACCAGCTGCTCCAGAAAAGACGGCAAAGATTTGTGCTGCTCTTGGTTTCTCCGGCACCACTGTTGACGAAGTCTTGGCTGGTGCGAAGGGGTTCTGCGAAGCTTTGGGCCTGGACATGAGATTGCGTGCTCATGGTGTGCCTGAAGAGGACCTTGCTTCAATGGCACAGGAAGCACATGATATTCGCCGGCTGCTTGATTGGAACCCGGTTGATTTGTCTGTTGCAGACATCGAAGCGATGTATCGTGCTGCATACTAATTCTGAATAAAGACCCGGACTCACTACCTCCCTGGTGAGTTTGTAACGCGCTCTCTTCAGTCCTCCAGAAGACAGAGAGCGCGTTTTTTATTGGACTTATTTTGAAATTGCCCTGCCCGGTTTCAAAATTGGGCAGTCCTATCATTTTTAAATGAGCGGAATGTGACCAATTAGCGAGATAATGTTAGTTAATAACCCAATTTGTCCCAGCCAATATTTCTAAAATCAACGATATACTCATCCCTCAGATGCTCAAGATCAATGGGTGTCGGTTGGTGGTTCTGTCTGTTGGAGGTGACAATAGGCTGTAAACAAGTAGCTTAAATGCCAAAATTTGTAGCTATTAATGTTTGAAACTATTGAAATAGTTCGACGGACCGCTTAATACATTAGTCGACCATCATGATTCACAAACTACAGAATGAGGTTCACAAATGGCTTCCGATTACAAACAAATGATGAAAGACGTTTCTTCTCAGGTTGCAGTTCTTAAGAAGGATCAGCCAGACACCATCGCGGGATTTTACGCTATGGCTGGTGGTGCGACCAAAACTGGCGCCCTTGACGAAAAAACAAAAGAGCTGATCACTTTGGCCATCGCTGTCGCATTGCGTTGTGAGCCTTGCATGGCTTTCCACACAGCTGCATTGGTGCGTTTGGGCGTTTCAAAAGAAGAATTGGAAGAAACACTCGGTTGCGCAATTTACATGGGCGGCGGCCCTGCTCTGATGTATTCCGCTCACGCAATGGAAGCATTTAATCAGCTTTCCTCCAAATAGGGTTCAATCCAGAAGTCCTTACAGGTTTCAAGAAAGGTCGGCTTCCGCTGACCTTTTTTTATGGAATATATTGGGAGCAAGAATGCATAGCCCAATCCAGCATGTGTATGTGGTAATGCGCTTGAGGATGTTGCATTGTTTGAGAGAGAATTGTAACGAGCCAAGTCTCGTGTATTTGCGTTATGAAGTGGAGAGTCAAATGGCGGGTCGTACCAAGTGGTTTGTAAGTACGGATTGGTTGGAGGACAATCTATCCAACCCAGAAGTAATGGTTCTGGATGGAACATGGTACATGCCAGATGTGGAGCTGGATCCCAAGGCAGAGTTCGCCGAAGAGCATATTCCTGGAGCGCAATTTTTCGATATTGATGAAATCGCCGACCTGACAACTGATCTTCCGCATATGCTGCCAAGTGTTGATGTCTTCGATGCCGCGATGGAAGAGTTTGGCATTAGTGACGGACAGACCGTGGTTGTCTATGATCGGCTTGGGCTGCGCTCATCGCCTCGGCTGTGGTGGACCTTGCACGTTATGGGCATTGAAAATGTCCTTATTCTTGAAGGTGGGTTGCCGAAATGGAAAGCGGAGAAGCGTCCACTTACCAATGTTCTTGAGAAAAGGACCCCTGGCCAATTCAAGGCGCAGCTTAATACTGAAGCAGTTCGCAGTTTTGAGGACATGTTAGCGGCTATAAAGAATGATGGAGTCGAGATAGTTGATGCTCGCTCCAGAGAGCGTTGGCTCGGTATTGCGCCAGAACCACGGCCCAATTTATCCTCCGGCCGCATGCCCGGCTCCAAGAATGTGCCTTTTGGCGATCTGATTGACGAAGAATCGAAGCTTAAAGACATTCCGGCTCTGCGTCAGCGTTTTCTGGAAGCGGGTGTGGATCTCGACAAACCGATCATTACATCCTGCGGATCCGGTGCTACGGCTGCTATCTTGTTCCTTGCGCTTGACACGATTGGTGCGAAAAACTTGTCTCTTTATGATGGGTCCTGGACGGAATGGGCATCAAGCGACGAAGGTGTTATTGAAAAATCTTTATCCGATTAGTCTGTCATTTGAGACTTGTACACATGTCCAAGTCATTTTGATCGCCATTTTGTTGCAATATTGTCACTAAATGGTAATGCCTTATTATCTGCATAATTTGAACACGAAAGGAACATTTCTCAGCGCTAAACGTTTTCCAGTCACAATCGTCAAGAACATGACACAAACTAGCGGTGATAAAAATGAAAAGAGTTCTTGTTTCAAGTGCTATTATGCTTATGGCAGCAACCAGCGTTGGTTTTGCAGCTGACTTGCCAACGTCTGAACCATCATATGCCCCTCCTGCTCCGGCGGAAGTTATGGGCAGCAACCCATGGGAAGGTGCCTATGCCGGTGTTTCAACTGGCTGGATTTGGGGAGATACCAACTCCAACCGTGGTTTTCGTGGTGTAGACGGTGACGGTTTTTCTCTTGGTGCTTACACCGGTTACAACCTGACCTACAATGATTTCGTATTTGGCCCGGAACTTCTGGCCAACTACAACAATATCGATGACAAAAGCCGTACCTCTCGCTTTGAAAGCAATTGGGACGCCGAAGCGCGCGCTCGTGCAGGCTATTATATGGGCGGTGGCGTTATGCCATATGCAGCGGTTGGCGTAGGTTTGCAGGATGGCGAGGTAACAAACCGTGCAACTGGTGCTCATGACGACAGGATTCATACATTCGTCGGCCTTACCGGCGGTGTAGAAGCCATGGTCGCAGAGAATGTTTCCTTGCGTGCAGAAGCCGGCTATCGCTGGTCTAACGACAAGACCTACAATATGGGTGCCGCAAGCACAAAAACGGATATTGATGGCCCTGTTGCCAAGGTTGGATTGTCCTACCACTTCTAGGGTTGCTGATAACCGTAATGGGTTTTTGATAACCCAACTGACCCTTAATATGAGAGAGCCCGGACGAATGCCCGGGCTCTCTTTTTTGATTGAAAATCTCGCGCAAACTCTAATGAAGAATCTGGCTGAGGAACAGTTTCGTGCGCTCGTGCTGAGGGTTGGTGAAGAATTCCTCAGGCTCGTTCTGTTCCACAATCTGTCCTGCGTCCATGAAGATAACGCGGTTGGCGACCTGACGGGCAAAGCCCATTTCGTGGGTCACGCAAAGCATGGTCATGCCCTCTTCTGCTAGAGAGACCATAACGTCAAGAACCTCTTTAATCATTTCCGGATCAAGGGCTGACGTTGGTTCATCGAACAGCATGATACGCGGGTTCATGCAAAGAGAGCGAGCAATTGCAACGCGCTGCTGCTGCCCACCGGAAAGCTGACCTGGATATTTCTGGGCCTGCTCGGGGATCTTCACGCGTTCCAGATAATGCATGGCGATTTCTTCGGCTTCTTTTTTGGGCATGTTGCGCACCCAGATTGGAGCCAAGGTCAGGTTTTCCATGATCGTCAGATGTGGGAACAAATTGAAGTGCTGGAACACCATGCCGACTTCACGACGGATTTCATCGATTTTTTTGAGGTCGCTCGTCAGCTCGATGCCATCAACGATGATTTTTCCTTCCTGATGCTCTTCCAGACGGTTGATGCAGCGAATCATTGTTGATTTGCCCGAGCCTGACGGACCCGCGATAACAATGCGCTCGCCGCGCATGACTTTGAGATTGATGTCACGAAGAACATGGAAATCGCCGTACCATTTGTTCATGCCGTCAATTTCGATGGCAACATCGGTTTCCGAGACGTGCAATTTCTTGGCTTCGACTGGAGACGCTTCGACTGCGTTGTTGCTCATTTTATTACTCCTGACTGCTTATCGTTTATGACCGGTGTGCAGCCGGTTTTCCATGAAGATTGAATAGCGAGACATGCTGAAACAGAACATCCAGTAGACGGTTGCTGCAAACAGATAACCCGTGAGTGATGTTACTGGTGTAGACCATGTTGGATCGGTAAAGGAAGACTGAACTTGTCCAAGAAGGTCGAAAAGACCAATGATCATAACCAGTGAGGTGTCTTTGAAAAGACCAATAAAGGTGTTCACGATGCCGGGAATGACCAGCTTCAAAGCCTGCGGCATGATGATCAATGCTGTGGATTGCCAGAAGGTTAGACCCAGAGCATCTGCGCCCTCATACTGACCTTTTGGAATAGCCTGAAGGCCGCCGCGAACCACTTCTGCCATATAAGCTGCCGAGAAGAGAGCTACACCGATCAAGGCGCGCAGCAGCTTGTCGAAATTGACCCCTTCGGGAAGGAAGAGCGGCAATACGACCGAAGACATGAACAGAACAGTAATCAGTGGAACACCACGCCAGAATTCAATGAAGATAATCGAAACAAGGCGGATGACAGGCATCTTTGAACGTCGACCAAGGGCTAGCACAATGCCCAATGGCAATGACGCGACGATGCCGGTGACTGCGATTACGAGGGTTACGAGAAAACCGCCCCAGTTTGCCGTTTCTACTGGTGCAAGACCGAAGTCAATGGACACAATAGAGAAGACAATGGCAATGGCTATGCCAATGGCAGCTAAAACCAGTGCTGTTCGTTTTGAATCGCCCTGCGTTGCTTTGGAAATGATTGCCCCCAAAGCCACCACGACGACAAACACTATGCCGTATGTCACCAGATAGTCTTCAAACGCGAGGTCTCCGCCGGTAAGCAAAATGAAGGCAAGAACCGGATAGACCACCAACAGAAACAGCACATTGGCTTGTTTGAATGGAGCAGAAGGGATGAGCGCCGGGATAAGGCCCAGAGCAAGCAAAGCAAAGACGGTATAAACCCGCCATAGCTCGGCGTCGGGATATCTGCCTGTTACGAATTGGCTGAAGTAGGTTTTGACATAGGCCCAACAAGCCCCTTGTGCGGCGCCTCCGACAGCGAGACATGCTTCACGGTCCTGCCCTTCCCAAACAGAGTTGAGAAATGCAAACGGAATTATCGCATGCAATATCAGGTAGATGATATATAGGCCAACAAGGGTCAACAGAGCATTGGGTATGGATGACAACAGGTTCTGATGCATCCAGTAGAGCAAGCCCTGAGATGAGACTGGGGCCGGTCTCTCATCGACCATTTCCTTGCGAACGAAGGAGAAAGACTTATTTGACATGATTTTCTCCTATCTTTCCACCAATGCAATGGAGCGGTTATACCAGTTCATCAGAACCGATGTCAGCAAAGAAATCGTCAGATAGATAATCATCCAGATGGCGATAACTTCAATTGCCTGCCCCGTTTGGTTAAGAACCGTACCACCAACAGACACGATATCCGGATAGGCGATAGCAACGGCCAAAGAGGAGTTTTTAGTCAGGTTGAGATACTGGCTGGTCAATGGCGGAATAATCACGCGCATGGCCTGTGGAATGATAACCAGACGCAGGGTTGGTCCGTTGCGCAATCCCAAGGCATTTGCCGCTTCGGTCTGACCCGAGTTCACGGCTAAAATACCGGCACGAACGATTTCTGCGATAAATGCACCCGTATAGATGGAGAGAGCCAGCAGAAGACCGACAAATTCGGGAATAACCTTCATGCCGCCTTTGAAGTTGAAGCCTTTAAGCTGGGCGTAATCATAGCTAATAGGCATGCCAGAGGCGAAATATGCCACAAGCGGCAGTAGGATAATAAGACCTAGGCCAGTCCAAAATGCCGGGAAGCGCTGGCCTGTTGTCATCTGACGTCTTTTAGCCCAGATGCTTATGCCAACTGCCGCGACAACGGCAATGATCAAGGCGATCAATATAGTGGAAGAGCCCTCTTCAAACACTGGCCGGGGCATGAATAGGCCGCGGTTGTTCAGGAAGAATGCATCGAACAGGGACGATGATTGTTTCGGATTTGGCAGAGCGCGCAAAACCGCGAAATACCAGAAAAACAATTGGAGAAGCAAAGGTATATTGCGAATAATTTCAATATACATTGTGGCCAGTTTAGAGACCACCCAGTTATTGGAAAGACGTGCAATGCCCATAACAAAACCGATGATCGTTGCCAGGACAATGCCAATGACAGCAACGAGCAAAGTGTTTAACAAACCGGCGAACAGAGCCTGCCCATATGTTGATGTAGCAGACAGGTCGATGAGCGACTGGTTGGGCAAAAAGCCAGCGGTAATACCCAGAAAGTCAAAACCGGAAGCGATGTTTTGTTTTTCCAGGTTATGAGCAGCGTTTTGAACGATGCTCCAGAATATATAGACAAGCCCGGCAACCAATACCAGCTGGTAGATGATGCCCCTCACCTTGGGATCATTGAAAATAGATCCTTTAGTTTCTGGTCGCTCGGAGGTCCGTTGTGAATTAGCAGCCATATTATCCTCGTGTGACACCAGCCCGTGTAAAGGCCAGCCTATCGAGTGCGCCATCCAAACAGTATCTGTGTTTAGAGTTTGTTATTCTTTAGATGACGCTTACAAAAAACCCCGGCGGACACATTTGTCCTGCCGGGGGTCTTTATTGCCGATTAGCGGATAGGTGGTGCGTACTGGAAGCCACCATTGGACCACAGGGCGTTCACGCCGCGAGAAATTTTCAGCGGGGTGTCCGGACCTACGTTGTTATCAAAGATTTCAGCGTAGTTTCCAACCTGTTTGATGATGTTGTATGCCCAGTCGTTGGAAACGCCGATAGCTTCACCGAATGCGCCTTCTACACCGAGCAGACGACGGATTGCAGGGTTGTCGCTATTCTTCATTTCTTCAACGTTAGCGGAAGAAACACCGAGTTCTTCAGCGTTGATCATTGCGAACAGAGACCATTTCACAATGTTGAACCACTGGTCGTCGCCCTGACGAACAACAGGACCAAGAGGCTCTTTGGAGATGATTTCTGGAAGAACAACATGTTCTTCAGGGTTGGTGAGCTTCAGGCGCTGTGCATAAAGGCCAGAGGCGTCTGTGGTGTAAACGTCGCAACGTCCGCTGTCATATGCCTGCACAACTTCGTCAGACTTTTCGAACTGAACGAGTTCGAGCTGCATGTTGTGAGAGCGGAAATAGTCGGTGACGTTCAACTCGGTGGTGGTGCCGGTGTTGGTGCAAACAGAAGCGCCATCAAGTTCCAGAGCGGACGTGATGCCCAAAGACTTGCGAACCATGAAGCCCTGACCGTCATAGTAGTTAACGCCAGCAAAGTTCAGGCCCAGAGATGTGTCTCGGGTCATTGTCCAAGTTGTGTTACGGGACAGCAGGTCGATTTCGCTGGACTGAAGAGCGGTGAAACGTTCTTTAGCAGACAGCGGGGTGTATTTAACGGCAGCAGCATCACCGAATACAGCAGCAGCAACAGCACGGCAAACGTCAACGTCAATACCGGTCCAGTTGCCTTTGTCGTCAGGGTTGGAGAAGCCTGGAAGACCCTGGCTCACACCGCACTGAACAGCGCCTTTGGCTTTTACATCGTCAAGGGTAGCAGCGCTAGCAGCGGATACGCCGATAGCCATAGCTGAACCCATAAGAACGGAGAGTAGAACTTTCTTCATTTTGCAGCCTTCGTTTGTTGCCCAAATAAGAATAGGATTGTCTCGATAAGATTTCAGTTAGCAATGGAATGTCTTATTTATAGACTGTCCCCCTGCCAATTTTTTTATTGGTCGAACGCTAAATATATCGTTTGACATCCGTTATCGAAGAAAATTATTGGTCCTGGGTCAAGCGCAAAATGCATTCGAGGCGTTAGAACGGCAAATTTCGCACGAAAATTGTGCAAAGGAGTAAAAAACTAGAAATATTGCGCTGTTTTTCGTCTTTTGTTCCAATTAAAATTTCGCAACCCAAAAGAAGATACAGAGACTAGAGGGCAAAATTAAAATGGCAAATAGAGGCAATTGCACAAAAAACTATCAGATTGATACGAGATTGGTCACAACTGGTAGGCAGCCAGAAGAAAATGACGGTTTCGTCAATCCTCCTGTGATTCATGCGTCGACCGTAATATTCAACTCTACAGAAGAACTTTACTCTGGCAAGGCTAAGTATTATTACGGGCGTAGAGGAACCCCAACGACCAATGCCCTGTGTGATGCCTTAACGGATCTGGAAGGTGCTCAAGGCACTGTTTTGGTGCCCTCCGGATTGGCGGCTTGCTCTTTGGCACTATTGTCCTCCTGCAAGAGTGGCGATCATGTTTTGATCACCGATAGCGCCTATGAACCGACCCGAAATTTTGCCAATCAGGTTCTCATCCCGATGGGGGTTGAGGTCGACTATTATAACCCTCTGATCGGAGGGGAAATTTCCACGCTGTTCAAGTCAAATACTTCAGCAGTTTTTACGGAGGCTCCCGGGTCTCAAACTTTTGAAATGCAGGATATTCCCGCGATTGTTGCAGCTGCACATAAACGGGATATCCTCGTTTTGCTGGACAATACATGGGCTTCGCCGCTCTATTTTAATAGCATGGCGCATGGAGTGGATTTGACCATTCAGGCTGGCACCAAATATATCGTCGGACATTCCGACGTCATGCTTGGTACAGTTTCCGCCAATGAACGTGCATGGCCTCGGCTTGAAGAAGTGCATGGAGCAATGGGATATCATGTCGGGCCGGACGATGTTTATCTTGCCTTGCGTGGCCTGCGGACCATGGCTATCCGCTTGAGACAGCATCAGGAAAGCGCAATGGACATGGCAAAATGGCTGGAGGCTCGACCTGAAGTGGATCGTGTCTTGTATCCAGCGCTTGAAAGTGATCCGGGGCATCACATCTGGAAACGTGATTTTACAGGAGCGTGTGGGCTGTTTGGTGTTGTTTTGAAAAACTGTACACGCAAACAGGCGCTGGCCTTCATCGATGCGCTGGAACTTTTCGGGCTTGGGTTTAGCTGGGGTGGTTTCGAGAGCCTGATTACATACGTAGATCCGAGGGGCTACAGAACCGCAACAACGTGGGATGAGCCCGGCCAGTTGATCCGGCTGCATATTGGTCTTGAAGATGTGGCTGATTTGAAAGCGGATCTGGAAAATGGCTTTTTGGCGCTGTCAAAATCTGAGTAGCTTTTCTTCGAATTCATGTCATTTCAAACGAAAGAAAGGGTTGGCGTATGTATGCCAACCCTTTTTGTCTTGTTAGCTCTTGGAGTTTTAAAACCCTATTCTACCGGGGTGTTATCCATCAGCTTTTTTGCCTTGTGCTCTTTGAAGATCAGCCAAACATTTCTCAGGTAGATCAGGAGACCTGCCCCCTGCCCGACAATGAAAACGGGATCTGCGCGCTTCAAGGCATATATGAAAAGCAAGCCGCCGCCGCCGATGGAGAAGAACCAGAATGCGACCGGCATGATGGATTTACCCGCGCGTTCGCTGGCGATCCACTGGACCACAAACCGCATGGTAAACATTGCCTGCGCAACAAATCCAAGAACCAGCCATACGTCCCACTGAGCGACAAAAACTGTATTAAGCCAAGATTGGATATCGTTCCAAAGTGTTGAGTGCATTCGGGGGTCTTTCTAAAACTGTCAGGATCTCTGGACTGAGGTTAATCAGTGATCGTGGCCGCTGGATAGGTCAATTTCAGTGATGATCGGGATCTTTTTACGGCGTTTTCGCAGCCAGAGAACACCGAAAAGGTCTATGATGCCGACCCACAGACGATCAAAAATTCCGTATTTCGAAACACCGTGGCTTCGACCGCGATCGATTACATCAATATGGACGACTTTTAGTCCTTCGCGCACCACGAGCGCAGGAAGAAAGCGGTGCCAGGCTTCAAAGAATGGCAGGTTCAGGAAAACCTGCCTGCGAATGACTTTAAGACCACATCCACTATCTCGCGTATTGTCTTTCAGCATGGACTGGCGAATGCTGTTGGCAAGCCGCGAGCCATGCTTTTTCACAAAGCCGTCAGTTCTTTTCATCCGTTGGCCCGCAGCAAGGGCATAGTCTGGGCCATGTTGCTTGAGTGCATCGACCATTGCCGGAAAGAAGGCTGGATCATTCTGGCCATCACCGTCAAGCGTGGCAATGAATTCGCCGTGAGCATAAAGCAGGCCTGTACGAACAGCGTTTGACTGTCCGCAGGATTTTTCGTGGCGAATGTGGCGTAACCAAGGGCGCGTTTTAGCCATTTCTTGCAGAAAAGCAGGTGTGTCATCGGTTGAACCATCATCGACAACAATCAATTCAAAACTGCGATCCTTAAGCGCGTTGTGGACTTCGTCTATCAGGAAAGCCAGATTTTCTTTTTCATTCTTGCAAGGGATAACCACACTGACTTCCAAGGTGTGGTTGAGCGGTGGCAAGGTGGATAGCATGGCGCAGTCCTGACACTGAAATTGGTTACGAAATAACTTTGACATTCACTTGCGGAAGATCGGATCGTTCAATAAACCGATAATTGCAATAGAATTATGATGCCGGGCAGTCGAACGGTTTGCGATGCCATTCGAAGGCAGTTTGCACACTCTTTAGGCTTTTTGCACCAGCATGTGAAGGGCTTTCATGACTCTGGCAATCGAAAATCGCCCTCTATATGGTATTCTGATTAATCCGTCTTGAGCACGAAACAAAAGTCGTCGTTTAAGGCAGTATATTGCCAAGAGCCAGGCAAAGCAGCAGCCATAGGTAAAACCTGCAATGATGTCTGACGGGTAATGGGCACCCACGGCGACGCGAGAGAAGGCTATCCAAAGACCGATAGAGATCCAGAGCCACTTCAAACGCGGGAATAGCAGGGTCAGGGCTACCGCCATAGCGCCAGCAGTTGTCGAATGACCGGATGGAAAACTCTGAAAGCCAGAGATGAAGCCAGGCGCATCGAAATAGTGAGCACCATATTCTTCAAAATAGCGTGGTCTTGCCCGACCGATGACTATCTTGATCAGGTTGTTTGTAAGGCCAGCCCCTGCGACAGCAATAAACACAAACAGAGCCATCATCTGCAACCGGGTCAGAATGGCTTTGCTGCTTTGGTTTAGGCGCTGCCAAGGAAGCAATGCCAAAATAATGACAATCAAGCCGGTTGGAACCAGAAAATTCTCAGATTTGCCAAGGCGGGAAATGGCACGAAAAAGGCGATATGTTTCCTTGGGCAGATCTGATTTCCAATAGTATGCAGGAGCATCGATGAACAGGTAACAAAGTGCAATCAGGCTAAGTGACAGACACGCCACAAGAAGCCAATCGACCTGTTTGATCAATAGTGCCTTCGGTTTCGAACGCGCTTGAAAGCCGCGCATAGAGCGGATCTGGGCAAAAGCCGAATATTGTTGTTTCAGATGGCCAAGGCCAATTTTAAAGCGGTTTAGCAGGGATCTGCGCCTTTCAAAAAATACAGGTCATATGGTTACATCTTATAGCGATAGAGCCCAAAGGTCTGCCATTTTCCGCCGTTTAGTTTATAGCCTTCGACGGTTGCAGCCTTTTCAAAGTCGCCCTTTTTGTCGCCAAGAGCCTCCAAGAATTTCGCAGATTGGCGCTGTTCGACGATAGCGAGGCGACAGCCTGCTTCTTTCAGGAAATTTGCGGCGCCCTCACCGCTGGTCAACTGCGTATCGGTGCCCAGAAGGAAAACCAGACTTGGCTCGCTATAGCCAGCGCTGGCAACTTCAACACTTTCACAAGGTTTGACCAATTGTGCGCTCTTTTGTAACTCATTTGAAAGCCAGACCTTGTGCATCGCAGGAAAGATCGTGCCATGCAGCGAAAGGTAAAGAACCGGAGCGATGAGGCAAGCGAGGACAAATGCTGCCATGACGCGTCCACGCGAAAGAACTGCATAGCTCAGAAGACCAAGTCCGGCAGCAACGAGCCCAAGTCCGAAAGCTGCAGGATTGATAGACCCTTCAATCACAATCAAGGCAATCGGAGCCCCTAATCCAAGGATCGTTGACGCAATTGGAATGAGTAGCGCGACGATCCTTCCCCACAAGCTGGCCCAGCTTGTCGCACGGGCTTCCAAAACTTCAGCCATCAATATTGCGATTGCAGGAAGGGCTGGCAAAACATAATGGGGCAATTTGGTCGGCACGATTTCGAAGATGATCCATGTTGGTATAATCCATGCCATCAGGAAAAATACCGTGCGCTGGCCGCGTTGTCTCCATATCTGGACCAATGACAGAATGAAAAAGACCGATATTGGCCAGAAAGTTCCGATGCTGGCGGCCAGGTAGGTGCCCGGAGGGGCTCCATGCGATTCTTTTCCGGTGGCAACCTTTGCCATCATGTCCTTGCCGATGGAGTCAAAGTAGAAAGCCCAGTCCGTTTTTATTCCGATAGCAATGAACCAAGGTAGCGTGATGAGGAAAAACAGCGGAAGTCCATATTTCCAACCATTTCCTTTAAGCCAGCCTATGGAGCGCTCCCTTATGGACAGCACGATCAAGGTCAGGCTGGAAACCATAAGGATGATCGGGCCCTTAATCAAAACCCCTACTGCGAGTGCAAGCCACAAAAGCACTGCTTTCCATCGCTTAAGGCCACTGCGTAAATCATAAAGCTCCCAAAGAAGCCATTGTACGGCCATGATGGTCGCTAAAAGCATCGCATCGGTTTTTGCAAGACGCGCTTCAACGCCAAGAAGAATAGCTGCTGCGATGCCAAGGCCAGCCAGAAATCCACTTCTTACCGATCCCATGCGCATTCCAACAAGGAATGTTAAGCCGACGCTCAAAAGCGCCCCGAGGAGGGAAGGAATACGATAGGCCCAGATTGGAGCGTCAACGCCCTGCCCCAAGGCCTTAACACCGGCGACTTGAAGCCAATAAATGCCAACAGGTTTCTTGTAACGAGTTTCGTCCTGAAAGCGAATATCGACATAGTCGCCGGACTCCATCATTTGTTTTGATGCCTGGGCAAAGCGGGCTTCATCTCTGTCGACCGGCGGAATTGAATTGAAACCTGGCAGAAAACAAACAAGAGCAAACAGGATCAAGGCCACAAAAGCTTTCGTTCTGGAAGAGCAGAGCGAGGCCAAATGCGCTTCAATAGAATCGCTAAGAGAGGTGATCCAGTCAGGATCTGAATGGTCTTGTTTCATGTTTCGATTGCCAAGAGGACTGTTTGGATGCACAGAAAAGGGGCCAAGTTCTGACATATAAATCACTCCTCAGGCTGTACGCCTTGCCAAAATTTGATTTGGTTATTTTCTTAGCGGATATAGCCTGTTTCATACAAGCGCGGTCTTTGAGAATGTGGAGACTATTGTCGCATGAAGAGCGCTTAGCTCTCAAGAAAACGATAACTATGCTTAATAGCGAACTTTGGTGAAGGCAAAGGTTCCATGTGAGAGCATATTTGAGGGCGAATGTTCTGTTAAGTGATTTGTTGCCAGTTGCGAAAAACTAGCCGCCATTCGCTCTTTTGCCACTGAATGCATGGGATTTATTACAAGCTCGCCTAGGTGGTATAAATTATTTTTACTTTTTTCGCGTTTTTTTGCCGTTTGCGCAATCTAAGGTAGATTGAAAAATATTCGCGATTTCATAGCGTTATTCCGCATAATTACAATTATCTATTTATTTGCAGATTTTACCTATTGTCTTGGATACTTCTAGGTTGCGTGAGTGTTTAGGAGTGATCATAAAATAGTAATTATTATTTTTTATCTCCAGAAACATGGAATTTTGTTCGGTATTTAATGCGTAGAGAATACGACCCTTCGGGTGAAATGATAGAAGTGATTTAAATGATTGTAGACAAGAAGCCATCAGACAATCACACTCTGCACAAAATGCTTCGTGTGCTGGTCGCTGACGACAGCGCCGTAACACGAGATGTTATCAGGCGCGGAATTCAGGTCTATAAGGACTCTCGTTATCTTGAAGTAACCTTTGTGGCAGATGGTTCCGAGGCTCTCAAGGTTTTCAAATCAAAGAAAATCGACGTTGCATTCATTGACATCAATATGCCCGGCCTTACAGGCCCTCAACTTGTCGCAGAGCTACCCAACACCATTTCAAGAAATTGTCTGTCCATTGCAATGTCGGGGCTAATGGATCAAACGTCCGAGGCCGTTCTAAAGGAATTTGGTGCCTATCATTTTATGCAAAAGCCGTTCCGTGCTCAAGACGCAGCTGACGTATTCATGACTTATATCGTCATGACAGAAAGCTACCGTATTCTCGTCGTTGATGATTCTGCAACCATGCGAAAATTAACGGCCAAGATACTGGATAAAAGTCGCTTTTCCTTTGAAATATTTGAAGCTGATTGCGCTAGAAATGCTCTGAAAGCGATCGTTGCCGAGAGACCTGATATCATATTGACCGATTTCCATATGCCAGATGTAGACGGCATCGAATTGGCAGGCATGATACGCAGTGTATCAAAACGAATTGGCGTATATATGATGTCAACGAGCGATACCGATCATCTTGAACGATCTGCGGCATTTGTCGGAATTACCGGTTTTTTGAAAAAGCCGTTTACAGCGGATGATATAGATACCCTCATGCACAAGCGGCTGGGGCTTGATGCTCCTAAATTTGGTAAGACAAGGCCGATGTTTACATTTCTTGAACGTCCAGTCGAAAGCAATCAGGAGTTCATTTAACTCCGTCAAAGTCCCCAAACTGTATCAGTTGGTTATCCTAAATAGACCGTCCCTTTTGGGTATGAAATCATTTTAGGAGTTTGTGTCGCCAAGAGGAAGCCAAGCGTCAATGGCCCCACTCTTCCCACGAACATAATTAGCATTATCACAATCCGCCCTGCCTGGTCCAAGTCAGGGGTGATCCCTCTTGAAAGCCCGACAGTTCCGAAGGCTGACACCGTTTCAAATGCCACATCGAGAAATGAGCCTTCGTGAAATATCAGCATTGCAAACAGTGACAAGATAATGAGCATGAACGAGAAGGCTGTCAAAGCCAATACTTTCATGATTTGCTCGGCATGAATGCGACGACTGAATATATCGATCGATGTTTGACGTTTGAAAAACGCCACGGTTGCGAGCACAAGCACAATGAATGTGGTTACTTTGATGCCGCCGCCTGTTGAAGTGCTGCCGGAACCGATCACCATCAATATCATGAAGAGAAGTGTGGTGCTGTCATTAAGGCCGGACAAATCAAGCGAGTTGAACCCCGCGGTTCTGGTTGTCGCGCCTTGAAACCAGCTCGCCCACAATTTGGCTGATAATGGCAGGTTCTCGAGTGTCGCTGGATTCCTCCATTCCATGGCAGCGAAAGCCAATGAGGACACGACAAGCAATATTGCGGTGCCAACGAGCATCAGTTTGCTATGCAATGACAACATTCGCCAATTTCTGTGCTGCCAAACATCGGCAATAACCGTAAAGCCGAGACCTCCGAGAATGAACAGAAGTGGAATGACCGTGTTGATTATCGGGTTGCCAACCCAGCGGACCAGACTGTCGGAGAAGAGCGAAAAACCGGCATTGTTAAAGGCTGATACAGCATGGAAAACAGCTGCCCAGATGCCCTTTATGACGCCGAATTCCGGAACAAAAACAAATGAAAGACAAGCTGCGCCAATCAACTCGAATAGCAGGACTACACGAATGATTGTTTTGGTAAGAGATATCAGGTCTGTGGATGAGGTCTGGTTTAGGTCCTCTCGCAAATAGAGCCGATTTGTCAGCCCAACCGGGATGCCTAGCATTGTGAGGATGAGGACGGCAAACGTCATCAGCCCCAATCCTCCAAGTTGGATCATGATGCAAATAAGGGCCTGACCAAATGGTGTGAAGCCGCTACCTGTATCAACAACGGCAAGTCCTGTCACGGTCACCGCAGAGGTGGCCGTAAATAGAGCATCTGACCATGCTATATCTTCTACCGTAGAAATCGGTAATTTGAGCCCGATCGTGCCCGCGAAGATGAGCGATGCGTACAAGAGGATCAATACAAGTGGAGGCGGAAGATGCGTCACCTTGCGTTTTCGAAAAGCAGGTTTCATCCGTCAACTCCGAGTGCGCATTGTATCTCCGAACTGACGCAGGTCCTCGCGCTTTCCAAGCAGGAGTAGCTTGTCCCCTTCTTTGAGCGGTGGGGTATCTGCTGCTCCGGCATAAAAATCGCTTTCACGCATGAAACCAAGCACTGACAATGCTCCTATCTCAAACCATTTGGGATCCTTGATAGAAGCGCCTTCCAGCAATTTTGGAGCCTTGTAATCGACAACGTGAAAACCGTTGCCGAGGCTGACATAGTCTCTCACTTGCGGATTATGCAGGATTTGCGCGATATGCTGGCCCACTTCCTGCTCTGGTTGGATTACGCGGTCTGCCCCAAGGCGTGACAAGATCCTGTGATGGGTTTTGTTCAGTGCTTTTACCCAAATGGTTTCAACACCCAAAAGTTTGGCATTCATCGTGCACAAGATGTTGGCTTCGAGATCTTCGCCAATTGCAATGACGACGACGTCGTAATTGCTCAAACCTGCTTCTTTGAGTGCTTCCTCTTCCCTGCCGTCGGCGATGATCGCCTCGGTCAATATGTCGGCAAGTCGGCCGACATTCTGTTCGTTGGAATCAATCCCGAGAACCGGATTGCCATATTTGGCTAGTTCTTTGGCAACGGTGCTGCCGAAAGTGCCCAGTCCGATGACTGCGAAGCTGCGGCTTTTCATTTATCGGTTCCCTAAATTGGCAATAAAATCATATCTTAGCGCGTAAGATCGAGAAATAACAATGGTTGATCATTGTTCCCGTTCTTTGCGAAGCGTTTTTGCTTCCAAGGCAACACCAAAACCCACAATGAGGCAACTCAATCTCACTATGCGGTTGAACAGTCATCAGGAAAATAGAAGTGGTGACCCCTGAAGGATTCGAGGCCATTTATGCGATTTTCTATCTATTTGATTTTATGTATTTTTCCAAATTTTTGAAAATACTGTAGTACAATTAGTAGTACAGTTTGTAGTACAAAGTGAGGAGCCAACTTGATTGGCTCCAATATGTCACTTATCTGCCTTTGCGTCTAGCTTTTCTTCTATGCGTTGAAGGCTGGCAAAGATGCGCTCATTATCTTTGTCTTGCCGCTTGGTGCGATCTTCCAGAACCATGACACGGCCACGAAGCATGAAGTGAGAACCGGCAACGGCAACCACAACACCGGCTATATAAATCAAATCTTTTATTTCCCCGGTCACTGCCCTGCCCCTTTGCCGCAATAGTGTCTTATCAGGTCGTTGTTAGCCTTCAGGCCCGTAAGGAATGCTGCCGCGCCCTTTGGAGCATTGGCCTTGAGTTTGCCTTCTGGCGTTAGCCATGCACGCAACTGCGCCTTGATCTCTGGCGAAACAGGAACGGCCCGTGCTTCGCATAGGCTATTAAGCGTGACTGTCCGCGAAGGACATCCCGCCAGCAACAGGCTAAAGCCCATCAATAAGAGTATTGAGGTCAGTTTCCGCATTCGCCTTGTCCCTTATGGCTTGCGCCTGTTTGCTAATGGTGAGTTGCTTTTCGAGATTGGCTTTTTGCTCTTCAAGCCTACCATTCTCTTTTGCTGTTTGGCTGGCGGTATAGTCGGCATAGAGCGAGCGTATCAGCTCCCCCAGAAAGCCAAGAACCGCCCCTGAAATCCATTCCAACATGCCGCCAGCCTCCTTGTTTTATGCGCTAGGCTGCGCAGAAAGATCCATGTCGAGCAAGAAGCGCTCACCGAATTTGGCCTTGATCAGATCGGCCAGCTTGTCCGGTGTCAGGTGGAAATAGTTCACCGCGTCGGGGCTTAGCTTGATAACGTAATTGGAAACGAGCGCAATAGCTTCATTGTCAATCTCGATTGCTGTTTTACCATCCCACTTTTTAAGAAGTGCTTCCAACGCGCCGCCAATGCCGCGTTCAATGGCCCCGTGCAGGCTTTCTCGCTGTTTGGCTTCCACCTGTAGGCCAAACCAACGCTTTGCCGCCCAAGCCGCCGCCCCGACGATCACAGAAGCAAACAGGCTTACAAAGGTCTGCACAAATTCATTAGCCAGGGTTGATAGAGGAGAAAAATCGATTGTTGCCGCATTGGCAGGCACTGCGGCCACCAGCAGGCCAACAAGGCCAAGAGCCAAAACAGGGGAAATAGTCAGTCTGGAAGTCATGAGACACGCTCCATTTGAGAGTTGAAATCTTCAAACAAAGAGTCTCATGGCTTCCAGTTTGGTTGATATCTTTTACGCCTCATCGGTGGAAAGTGTTCCATCCGAGTTTACGAGTGGTAGGCTTTCAAAGCCGCCACCGCTATATGGAATATCATCTTCAGGCCAATGATAGGACAAGACACGCGCGGTAGAGAATGGCTTGATTGTGACCGCGTCCCCCTGATTGCCGCCGATCACCATCAGGTTATTATGTTGGTCGCGCCCGACGACAAAACCGACATGTCCCTTTGAGCCTGCCTTGCTTCCACGCCAGAACACCACCACAGCGCCCACATAAGGCCCGTTCAGCCGCAAGCCCCAATTTTGCCAGAGATAAGAGCGCGCGCCCGCCGATCTAGTCGAGCGGATCCCGCATTCTTCAAGCACCCCACCAACAAAGCCCGCACACCATGGGGTTTCATCATCCGTGAATGGCATGCGGATTTTAAGCCACCATTCCAAAATCTTTGGATTGTGCCGGTTGCCCTTATATTCGCGCAAGCCAAGATAAGACCGGGCCACTTGTAGCCATACAGGTTCTTTGAAGTCAAAGTTTGCTTTCTCGATTTTCGCTCGGCTTGCAGTCACCTCATCAACCCGCCCATCGAAAAGAGCAGCCTTTGTGAGCGGCCCCACATAAGCCCGCGCTCGATAGCCGATTGACTTCTTGAAGGCGATGATTGCGCCGTTGGTCATAGGCCCCTTGATCCCGTCGACCGCTCCCCTGTAAAAACCCTTTGCCTTAAGTGCCTCTTGCACCTTCTTGATTTCTGCCTTTGTCATGAAATTACCCTCGGTTGAATTCAATCAATCCGAGGGTAAGGGCTGGTTTAGCTTGGTTGATTTCTCAGGCTTTCTTAAGCTGGCCACTCGATGGCATCAACCGCACTTTGCACCGCTTCAGTGCTCGTCGCGCTTCTGATATCGCTTTTTGATTTAAGCCGGATCGCTTCAAGGCTTGCCGCTGTTTGCCGCCATTGGTTGGCCATCGTGAGCCAAAGCGTGGCCAGGTCATCTGCCGTGCTGGCGGTTATGCCCACCTCAGCAAACATAAGCGGAAAATCGGCAAGGTCTGGCGACTCCGAGTCCTGCCAGTCTTTCGCCTCTTGCTCTTTGGCCAGATAGATCATCTCTTGACCAATCAAGTCAGTCATCAGCACGCCACGCGCCGCGCTGATCTGGTCAGTCACCGTAGCAAGGGCTTTGGCCTTTGCCGCTTCAAGCGCCGTACTGGCCTTGGTTTCAGCAGTGATAAGCTGGCTTAGATCAACCGTTATTGTCATCTGTTGCCCCCGTTGCTTCGTAGCTTGGTAGTGTGATTGTGCCCGCTTCGGCCACGGTGATCGGATCGGGAAACAGCACCGCCTTTGCTGCGTCCGTTGAAGGATCGGCAATGAAGCCATGCGGCAAGATCAGAGAGAGGCTTAACTCGCCTTCCTCGTCGCGCTCGATATCCGAGGCCAGCCATTCGCACTCCACCGCGTCACGCGGCAAGGTTGCCCCGGCTGGAATGGCAGAGAGGTCCAGCGCGTCGCCGTTGATTGAAAGACTATCGCCGGTCAGAGACAAAGTAAGAGTATCGTCGCGCCGTTGCGGCACCAAGTTGATTTTCATTTCAAAGGCTCCTTAATACCAACGTCCGAAAGCGAAGAATCTCGTTCCGTCAGAATAGTCCCCTTCTTCAAAAGCCAGCCCACCAGTTATCCTGATCTGTCGCATGGTAATCGATGAAACAGAGGGAGAAACACTCACCATCGCACCAATGTCTGAAAATCTGGGAGATGCATTGGCGTACCAGCTATCAAAATTAATCAACCCATAAACGAATGGAAGCGCTACATATACCGCTGGAAAGGTCCAATTATAGTACATATGGGTCGAACTACCGTACTCAAGAGACGCGATTATTGAGCAGATTTGCGTTCCATCAGCAAAGCGGACAAATTCGCCGTTGCTGTTGCTGCCTCTTTCTACAATCGCCCCAAGGCCACTATCAGAAACAGCCCCCGCCCATTGAAGCCCCTGCACCAAAGCCGTGTCAGCATTGACCTTGAGCCCTGTTTTCCAGTCAGAGCCATCAGCGCTTACCTTGATGGACCAGTCATCCTCACCAGCGCAGCCCATTTCCGCCCGCCCCGACCAGTTTGTTTGGAACAACAGGCTATTGGTATTACCTGCCGCCGCTTTGTTGACCTTGATTTGGTGACCGTTTCCGGCATGGTTGAAAAGGCTCGCCGCCGAGGAAAGGGCAAGCCGGTTGGTTGCGTCCGCCGTGGCGTTGATCCCGATCATGTCAAAGAGACCACCGGCCAGAGCAACACCGACACTTTCCGTTAAAAAATCCGACCAGTCCGCCCCGTCATACATGAGCAGGGTGCTTTCATCTTCCAGCCACGCAAGCCAACCGGTCAAAGGCGCAAACTCAATCCACGCCCCGTCTTGATAAGCCGCGATGCTGCCATCCCATCCGGCCCATGCATCAGTTGCCCCATCGGCCACGATATAACGCGCGCCATCGCTTGGCGTATCGGGTGGCGCTGTCAAATCGCGATCCAATACGGATAGCTGCACAAGCGCGTCCAACATCCGCAAGGCTTCATTATGGGTAACGTGTTTCTGATTCTGGTTGGCTGCGATATAGGGCAAAGCCAAAAGCGCTGTAGACTTCATGAAAAGACCCTCGGTTGGTTTCGGTCAACACGAGGATAAGGGATGGCGCGCGGTGGTTGAGAAGTGAGAGTTCAGCTAATGGCAGCTGAGCGGACATTTGGGACATTCGTTGCGTACAAAGTAATGTCTGTTTATGCCCGAATGGAAATTTACGTGTATTATGCAGAAATCCTAGGTAGCGGTTGCAAATCATCTTGCCTTAACGGCTGCATGGCGCAATCAGTCCAGGTACTATGACTGTCAACTTCGGAACAAAAAGTGATTCGACTCATGATATCTTTTGCAAAGATACGATCAAAGATTGCCAGTTTAGTTATTTCCGCATTTGTAGAACTAATCACGTTTCTCTTCTTTCTTCGAAAGCGTGATTATCAGGAAACTAGAAACGCGGTTCTTTGGGCCTTTGTCGTGAACGCATGGAAAGATTTGAAGGGAAATGAACCCGTCGACCTTGAGGATCAACTGTTTGAAGATCTAGTGCGAGCTTATAGGTATTTTTCTCTCGTTGAGAATAAACGCAGAACAGAAGTGTCGAGGTTAGAAAAAACTCTTCTGCCTGACGATTTTTCATATTGGTTTCTCCGCGATGATCCGATCACATACGATATACAAGCATGGAAAACCGTCAGGAAGCATCAATTAGTCGAGTCCATTCGCTACTATCGGAATATCCAGTTCAAATCCAACGCGATAGCGGAGGAAGAACTTCATGCTATTGGCCGATCTTCTGGCAGCGAGGCGAACCCTTATTGGGGTGAGCAAGTTAAGGAAGAAGCTTTACCAAAGGAATTATGCAAGGCAACGAAAACCAAACAAGTTAGGAAATGGGCGAGACAGCATTCAAAGCGAATCTTGAGAGAGATTGGCGAAGAACATCAAATAAAATACGCAGTATCCCTTGGCGATATCGCTACCGTTATTGCTATGCTTGCCGCGCTGATGGCGACCTTAAGCTATAGCCAGCCGTTGCGCTGCCTAGATCGGTCTGTCTTTGTGTAGCGCTGTAGCTAGCTTCTGGCTTGATTGTCTTAATGGTGCCCACTACATAACCTGCTCATCTGGCAGGGACAAGCGCTTAGCTTTCAAGAAAAAAGTCCTTGATTAGCTTAGGTAAACGCGCAGGTAAGAGCCGGATTCCGGTAGTTGAGAAGTAAAGATGCAGATAAACCATTAAATAGCCACTATGCGGAAGATGAAGATTTTGATTTAAACTCTCCAAGAGATCGCTTTCTGATTGCATTATCATTGTAGATCACGCTACCTTACAATCGAAGGTATGTATAGATAAGGATGGCTTTTATTCCTTCGATTCTAATTGAGATTTTAGGAGAAACTATCAACAATTCATCGAGGTACGAGCTTTGATTTTTGGCGCTTTTAGACGGGTAGTCGCATTTTTAAAAGAAGAGCAAAACCGGAACCTTATGAGCTGGTTGGCTGCAACTGCAATTGGTGGAGGATCACTTATTGCCGCCACATATAAACATTTTGCACCAGAAGATGTTTTAGAATTCGCACAGATCAAAGGAACGCTTACTACTTATAATTTCAACAATTCAGTATCCCCCAATTTTGAACAAGACAGAGAGAAGGAGATCTGCGGATTCACCGAAGACGGGTGGTTTAGCGTGAGCGATCCAGCGCTCTGTCAAAGTGCGTCTTATGTCTTCATAGGAGACTTGTTTGCACCAGAACACGGCTTCGACATCACAATATTGAATAAATCAAATCAAACCATTGTAGTAAGCGATGTGTCGTTCTTGGTGGATTACGCGGAACAGAGCTTTACGCAGTGCGGAGCTGATACGGTCGAGGCGGTTCCTGTACATTTTGACGTTGATGCCATTCACAAAGGCCTTCTCAGTGCGACCTTTGAGGTGGTGGACTGCAACGTCGATGTTCTGGCAGGCCTTGGGATTGACGGTTTCAGTTCCAAAGGAGACAAGGCGTGCACCATCTTGGGTATTTTTGACCCGTCTTATCAATTTTCATCTGACGACAACGTTTGGATACATTCAAGGTTATCTACGCCTGAAATTGATGCTTATTGCAAGGAAACAGACTGCCAGTCTGCTAGTCTGGGAGATATCTTTAACTTCAAACTGCACGATCCAATCAATTTTCGCGCTATTCTCAATGATCCGATCAAAGTTCCGGGGGGCGAACCATTTCGCTTTAAACTTAGGCTAAACAGCTACGATCACTTTCCAAACAATATAGCGGGCAGACTGATGATCAACGGTTCTGATTACATGTCAGAATTAATATATATTATGACCCCCGACTCGTGCCAGAGATGGATTCTTGGCGGATAAAATATTATTTCCCCGCGTCTACGCATGGTATCAAAAACATTTAGCTATTTAGCTTTCAGTGCCCTCAAGAAAAACTATATAGTGACTTTAGCCCTAAGGCCATGCAGTGTATCTATCCAATCACCACCACGCCACCTTTAACGCATCCCCGCGCCCAATTGTTTGACTGATTTGATAGATTGCCACCTCATAGCCAGCCGTTGCGCTGCCTAGGTCGGTCTGTCTTTGTGTGGCGCTATAGCTGGCTTCTGGCGTGCTTGTCTCGATGGTGCGAACAACATCGCCACCGCTTATGATATCGACTTCATAGGCCTCCAGTTCTTCCCCAAGAGGCACTCGATAAAGTTCCCACCCGTCGCCATCTAGCCGCGTGCGTCTGATCCAGGTAATGGTATGATCGCCCGCCTCATCGCTTGACCATTTTGCATGCACAGGGGCATAAGGTTTGAGCGCACGGCCTGTAAAAGCGTGTTGCTCGGTTGTGAATAGATCAGAGCCAACCGTTTCGCCTTCAGGACCATAGCGCCAATAATAGTCTTTGCCGATATCAGATAGTTTTGTGTCTGGCTGTGCGATGCCCTGATCAAGATAAACGAGCGCGGCACCGGCGGGAACAGTGTCTTGCATGGCGCTTTCTGTGCCAAGTTGCCCGCGCAAGAGGTTTGAGAGGCGATAACGGTTCGTGCCGATCAGCTCAACCGTTTGCGCCTGAATAATTTCCCAAGTGCCCGCCGAAGTCTCAAGAGCAAAGGCATTGCTGCCAGAAAACAATTCCTCTTCAGAGACAGATAAGAGCGAACCGCTGTAAACTTCGATATCGAGCGTGTTTGCCCGGTCAAAGACATAGAGCGGCCCTTTGCCCAGAGCGGTGAGCGTTTCGCCAATAATGGCCGAATGGGTAAACTCCATGTTGGTTTGCCAGTTGCTTTCTGTTTCCGAACGCAAGACTAGAGCGCTACCCGGCCAATGCATGGCAGAAAGTGCCACATAACCCGCATTCGGATCATTGTCTGGTTGCAGCAAGGGCAAATCCATAAAGCGGGCGAGTATGCGCGAAAGGCCTCCATTGGCCTTGGTTGCCTTGAGCGCCAAGCTTGCCCCCGATACCGATAAGCCGGCATCGATAAAACCGCTCGCCTCACATGTGCGCCCTTCCCCGTCTTTTACATCGGTCAAGCGCAATTCCCGCGTGCCCTTGCTGGTAGAGAGGCGCAACACGTCCCCTGGCTCCAACGCAAGCATGGAAGGCATAAGCGCGAATTGTCCGGTTTCCCGCGCGGCCCAGACATCTTGCAAAAGATAATCAGCCACAGCCCGCGCCCTGTCTTCGTCCATGACGATTGCAAGCTGGCTTTCTGATATGCTGGACGCGCCGGTAAAATTGCTCCATGCGGTCACAGTGCCGGAATTATAGGCCTTGTTTGCATTAAGGTATGTAATGCGCACCGCGCGCGCCAGTTCGCTTTCCTGCGCCCGCTTGAGCGTGACAAGTTCGCCCACCTTGTCGCCGT